>JBBRMP010000102.1:0-20662 GCA_038230755.1 Cytophagales bacterium
CCGACTATAATCCCCATAATAGAGCCTAAATTTGTTGAGATGAGGGTGCATTTTGATGTCTTTTTTGTTCTGGTAAAACAAATCTACATCTTAATCCCCTCATTTTCAAATACTTATGCCTTTTGTCCAGTAGTATTAGAGAAGCTATAAAACAATTTTATTGAGTATTCAATATTTTGATTCTAAATTCGGAATACTTGTAATTGACGAAGACGACCTAAATTATTTTTATTCTAATGCAGAAGAATTATGAAGGTGGATCATGATTAACAAAGTAGTTGCCGATATTCCGGTATCTGGGTAACAGCAAGCAGGTTTCGGCAGGCCAGATTTCTACCAATAAATTGCACTTGTGAATTAGCCAATTTGGAGTGAGTTAGAGAATTTTTGGCTGACAATCAGCGTGCTGGAGTTAGGAATGCCTAGAAAAGATGACGGGTAATATCGGACAATAGGGCGTTCGGCCAGATTTAAAAAAGATAAAAAGGCATCGCCCGGCAGCAGGCGTTTGCTATTCAAGCATATTGGGCAGTTTGGACCGTGCATCTATGATTCGCTCCGCTTAGGCAGGCACCGCTGACAGAAAGCAGGCCGCAAGGTCAACGTGCACAGCCCAACCAGTCGGGAACGGTCCGCCGTTGCGGTGAAAAGGTTCCTGACGCCGCCATTAGCCCTCAGTGGCGTTGGGCGATTGCATATTCTCTGTAGCAATGGCAAGCACCTGGTCGAGGGGAAGTTTGGTTAGTTGGCTTAGTTGCTCCGGCGAAAAGCCTTCCTGGTGGTCGGTCAGGATGCCGTTTATCTGGTTCTGTTCCCGGCCTTCCTCGTTGGCTGTGTCGATGACGTTGTTTAAGTCCTCGGTAGTACGTCAACACCCAATAAGCTTCGGCTTGGGTGGTAAACGCCCCGTTGGGCTGCCTTTCTGTTTGTTAACCGGGTTGTGGATGACAATTCAAACCGGCCTACTTAGGCGGTGTGTACCTAACGGGCTGTGAGTTCATATCAAGCACATACATATGTCCCTTGCCATCAATGAAATAATCACCCGGCCCGATTGCCAAGTGTTTCTTGGAGGAGCTTGAGGTACTCTTCGTAACGGTCGAGGTATCTTTTTTCGTTTGTGGCATAACAGGTGACGATAAAGGCAAATTTTGTGTCAGAATCTGGTCTTTTTGCAACGTGGAAACAAGTGAAATAGTAACGACCTTGATAAAAAGAAACCGCTTCGATCTGGCCCTCCTTACCGGGAATTACCTTCATACTTACGTTACCCTTCAAAAGCTGATCAATGTTAGAAAAGAGCAGATCATGGTGTCTGTTTTTTGGGTTTACTTGCAGGTCCCTCTGAAAATTCTCAACTAAGTGGTCAGCAAAGACGGTTTGGTAATAAAGTTCAGCACGACCTAGCGGTGTTTTGATCGTTGTGTTCTTTTTAACCAACAGTTTTTTCATATGCTAATGTACCGCCATTCTGGGCATCAGGCAACAGGACGCAAGCCGTTTTAATGCCTTACCCTCCCGTTGAGAAGCCCTCGAAGACGGTCATGCCGCCGTCGATGAAGATGCTGGCACCCGTGATGTAGTCGGCGTCGTCAGAGGCGAGGAACACGGCGAGGTTGCCGATGTCGTCGGGTTGGCCAATACGGTTGTAAGGCACCAATTTCATGAGTGAATTGTAGGCTTCGGGCGTACTCCAGGCGGCGGTGTTGATGGGCGTTTGAATGGCACCGGGGCAAATGCTGTTCACCCGAATCTGGCGGTCGCCGTATTCCTGAGCCAGCGACTGCATCAGCATTTTGATGGCTCCTTTGGTCGACGCGTAGTTGGCGTGGCCACCCCAGGGAATCAGCTCATGCACCGAACTCATGCAAATGATCTTGCCCGTCGCCTTCGACACATCGGGGCGGGGGCCACGCCGCAGAAACTCGCGGATAACTTCACGGGCGCACAAAAACTGGCCGGTCAGGTTCACGTCGATCACCAGTTGCCACTGCGCCAGGGTCATCTCGTCGAATTTAGCGTCGCGTTGTAGCCCGGCGTTGTTGATCAGAATATCAATGGTACCGAAGTGGTCGACGGCCTGTTTGACCATCGCCTGCACCTGATCTTCCTTCGATACGTCGGCCATAATCGCCAGTGCATCAACGCCGTAGCCTTTTATTTCGGCCACAATCTGGTCGGCTACTTCGGGTTTCGATACGTAGTTGACAATGACGTTGGCACCCGCTTGTCCGAGCGATTTGGCGACGCCCGCACCAATGCCGGAGTTTGCGCCTGTAACGAGGGCGGTTTGCCCCGAAAGTTTTTTGTCTGCCATGAGTTAAGGTTGACGTTGCGTGGTTCGCCATGCTAGTTACTCCGAAACCCCCCGTTTGGTTAAACCGCCCACTCGATTTAATAGCTTCTTAAACTTTCGGGCGGGCCACGGGTTCAACCCATAACCAACAGATAAGACCATGATCGAACGCCCCAAATCAGGACAATCGCCCAGCGACGAGGACCCTAAGCCCGGCACATTCCTCAAAGAAGTAGACGAAGACACCGACGTTGACGCGGGCGAAATCCACGACGAATCGAACGGGATGAAAGCCGATTTCCTTGGCAAGAGCAACCTCCGCAACCGGGGTATCGAATCGGAGGAGGATAAAAAATGAGTCTTCTGTTTACCGTTTGCTGTCTTCAGTTTTGCTGACGCGAATCTTGCACTGACACAAAAAAGCCCCCTGTGATGAGCAGGGGGCCTTTTTTATGACTAAATTCTTACTTCGTCTTCGGGTCATCCTTATCGGGGGCGGGGGCGGCACCGGCTTTGTTGGCGGGAGACAGCGAGTTGATCCAGGCGGCAATCTTCAGCGCGTCGGCTTTGGGTACCTGCGGCATGGGGGGCATCTCGGTGGCATAGTCGGGCCAGTTGGCGGGCTTGGGGTTGTAGATCAACTCCACCAATTGGTCATTGGTGTAGCCGCGCTTGGCCACGTCTTTGTAGGCCGGACCCACCTGCCGTTTTTCAGTATTGTGGCAGGCCAGGCAGGTGTTCCTGGCCAGAATGCCCTTCACCTCTTCGTAGGTTGGCGCCTTTGCCAGACTCACCGCCTGACCCAGTTGCAGGGCGTTTTTGGTTTTCGCGTTCGCCTTCGCCAACTCCGCTTTCGTCATTGGCTTACCTGTTTTGGTATTCATCGTACCTGCATTAATGGTAGCAGCCGGGGCCGTTTCGGTTTTGGCGGCGGCAACGGTGGCCGAATTCTTCGTGCTCACCTCATTCATGGCCAGTTTCTGTCCATCAGGAATATTGTGGAGCGTGTAGTAGGCAATGGGGTGAATGAGCGAATACGACCCTTCCTGCGACCGAATACCGTCGATGGTGAGCTGGTGGATGTAGTGCTGCCGGAGGTTGTCGACAATGATCCGCGCTTTCATCCCATCGTCCGACAGTTTTACGCCTTTGATGGCGTGGCGCTCTTTGTTGATCGTGGGCGAACCGTAGACGGGGTGGTATTTGTAGATGAAGCTTTCCAACGAATACGACGCCAGATCGTCGGCCGAGGCCTTCAACACGGGCTGCGTAAATTCCACCTCGAATCCGTCGGGCATGGCTTTTACGGTGCGCATCTCAAACGGCATACCGCTGTTATACACCAGCCGTTGCAGGCCCTCGTTGGCGTCGCCCGCTGACCCCCAACCGCGGTTGGTTTCGCCCACAAACAACGACCCGTCCGGTGCAAAAGCCAGGCGCATCACGCCTGACCGGAAGCCCGACCGGAACATGATGGAGGCCCCCTGGTATTCGCCCTTGACCTTTTCAAGCATAATCCGCGAGATGATGCTCATGCCCTGATCGCCCACCAGCAATTGACCAGCGAAGGGGCCGAACGTGTTGTCGGGTACCTTCACGATCTCAGAATTGGAAATGCCCAGAATGCCGTGGGGCAGGTACACTGCCGGCAACTGGATTTCTGGGAACGTCTCTTTTACTTTATACAGCAGATCAGGCGTTTCATTGACCACGTTTTCGGGCTTGATCATCCGGCCATTTTCGTCGCGCTTCTGCCGGATATCAATTTTGGCGTAGAACTGCTGCTCGGTCAGTTTGATGGGTGAATTGGGCTGGCCCGTCCAGTGTAAACCGGCCGGGTGACCCGTGAAGGCCCCTTTTTTTACGTGTACCAGTCCGCCCGAACCCTGCCAATCGCCCTGATTGTCGGCGTAGAACAGTTCGCCGTCGATCATGCCAAGACCCGCTGGTGAGCGCATGCCCGTGGCCCAGGGTTCCATCTGGCCTTTGTCCGAAATCTTCATTGTCCAGCCGCGCCAGGGCACCCGGCTTTCACCGCGCCACCACTCTTCGTCGCCGAAGGCCACGTTACCCGTCACGAACATGCTGCCGTCCGGCGCAATCTTCGGGCCGAAACTGTATTCGTGGTAATGCCCCGACAGTGGCCAGGCATAGACCGTCTCGAACAGATCGGCCTTACCGTCGTTGTTGGTGTCGGTCATCTTGGTCAGCTCACCACGCTGGGCGCAATAGAGTGAACCATCTTTGTAGGCCAGGCCCAGTACCTCGTGCAACCCCGACGCGAACTTGCGGAAATAGGGCCGCTTGCTGGTGGGATTTTGCACGATGAAAATATCGCCGCGACGGGTGGAAATGCCCAGGTCGCCGTTGGGCAACATCGTGAGGCCACCCACTTCCAGCAGGGTGCCTTCGGGGGCCGATACTTTCGTGATTTTGAAGAAATCTTCTTCCTTCGGCGACTCCTGCGCCTGCGCCAGCGGGGCCACCGAAAGGGCAGCAATCACGAAGGCGGAACGGATTTGGTTGTGCATCTTAAAATAGGATCGAATAGGTGACTTTACCGGCAACGGGTACGATCAATTCCTGCCGACCATTGCTGCCGCTGCGGATTTGCGCACCGGCCACATTGTCGAGCTGGATGTAATAGGCCTTGCCGTCAACGAGATAGGTATTGTTTGGCATGGCCTCGATGGTTTGTCCGTCGGCGAGGCGGGCGTACAGGCCAGTGCCGGGCTGGGCCACGGTCAGTTCGCGGCGCAGGCCGTGACCTTCGGGTAGCACCCGAATCTGGTCTTCCACGGTAGCGCCGCCCACCAGGTAGCGGAACGTGGGCCGGTCATTGGCATCCAGGGCATACCCTTTGGGCCGGAACCCGCTCTTGGTGGTGTCGGTAGGCCAGGGAGCCTGCGCCGAGGTGAGCCGGGCCAGCATCAGTTGGGGTTTCTGGCCCATGTACTGCACCGCACCCATAGGCCGCGACGAGCCGTCGCCCCGGTTTTCCCACATTGGTGTGGCGTTGAGGAACATACCGCGCCACACCTGCACCACCGTGCCGTTGTCGGCGTCATACGTATAATGCACCTGCTCCGGGCTGCCCACCGAAATGCCGTGGGTGACGCGATACTGACGGCCCCGGTCGTTTTTGGCGGTGGGCAAATCCATGAAACTGCGTAATACCGTATTCGTTTCTGCCGTCACCAGAATCGGGTCGGTTACTTCTTCCTCGTCATTGGCGGGGGTGAGCATAAACTGCCGGATGCCCGGACCCGATACCATCAGTTGCAGGTTGGCCTTGTTCCACTCCACATATTTGCTGTAGGTGGCCTCGAACGGTAGATCTCCGGCGGGCAGCGTGATTTTGCCCCGCTGGTTATTGTCCGACCATTTGTTGAGCGACTGTCCGTTGATCATCAACTGCCCCGAACCGCCCGTTGTGTTAAGGCCAAACGTGTAGTCGCCCGCCTGTTCGATGTGCATTTTGCCGCTGTAGCGCACCACAAAATCGTTCGGCAGCCGGTTCACCCCCGACGTTAGCACGGGCGTGGTTCCCTTCGATTCGGGGGCCATGCCGCCAAACGAAGGTTCGTTGCGATACTTGCCTTTGTAGACCGAATAGCTCAGGTCGGTGAGGCGGGGTTTCGACCCGTCGAACAGCGTATATTGAATATTGCGAAATGCCACGGTACCGTGGTCGCCCTGGATCAGGAGCGGGCCATGGGCTTTTTCATCCTCCGCCAATGGTCCGCGAGTTGGGCCGGTTACGGCCACGTCTTCGTGCAGCACCACGCCGTTCAGTTCCACGCGCAGGAACCTGGCGTTTTCCGTTTTTTTGCCACTCGCGTCGAAACGAGGGGCTTGGAATGAGATTTTCAAATGCTGCCAGAGGCCGGGTGCCTTGCCCGCATTTTGCCGGGCGGGGTGGCCTTCGTAGCCTTTCTGGCCTTCAGGTTTGCTGTCGTCCCAGCGTTCGTAAATGGAACCTACGTCTGATGCCTTCGTAGCCGTAACGCCCCAGCTATCAAAGAGTTGTACTTCATAGCGGCCCTGCAAATAGATGCCAGAGTTGGCCCCTTTGGCCATCATGAAATCAAACTCCAGGTCGGCATCGCCGTGTTCGAGGGTGGTAATCAGGTTTTGCTGGCCCTGCGCTTTGGTCACGGGCTGGCATACCAAAACCCCGATGCCAGGCTTCGTGGCGAAGGTGTTGGTTTTAGCCAGATCGGCGGTGGCATCGGAAACGATTTTCCAATTAGCCGAAACGGGTTGCCGAAAGGCGCTGAGGTCGTTGAGGGGCAGGGCGGTGAGGCCCTGACCAACAGCTAGCTGGCTACTGAGCCAGCCTGCGGCAAGGAGTAAAACGTGTCGAGTAGATGGACGCATGAACGGGGTTGGTGAATGTAAAAAGTACAGTCAAAAATAGCCTTTTTTGGGTAAAAATGCATTTGGCTGGCACTTTGCCCTATCGAACGGGCCGCAAATGCCACCATCACGACTTGTGATTTTTGCGTTTATCTTTGGCCTTTACACGTTTACCCGTACACATGAAAAAAATAACCTTACCTCTCGCGTTCATTGCCCTGTCGGCTGGCCTGACTGTGGCTCAGGTTCAGCCCACCAAACAAACGCCCGAATCGACCGAAATTTGGGAGCCCGTTCCGCCCGTGGTCACACCCGGCGTGTATTCGCCTAACACCGCCGGTACCACGCCACCCTCTGATGCGGTCGTTTTATTCGACGGCAAAAACGCCGATAACTGGGTGGCCAATAAAGGATACAACCCCACCAACAGCACCGCTAAACTGGAGTGGCTCGTGAAGGATGGCGTGCTGTATTCGGGCAAAACATCGTCGGCCATGACCAAACAACAGTTTGGCGATATGCAGTTGCACATCGAATTTCAGACGCCCATAAAAGTGGAAGGCAATGGGCAGGGCCGGGGCAACAGTGGCATCTTTTTGCAGGGCCGCTACGAGGTGCAGGTGCTGGACAACTACGAAAACCCGACCTACGTCAACGGCATGGTTGGCTCGATCTACAAACAGGCGATCCCGCTGGCTAACCCCAGCCGCAAACCCGGCGAGTGGCAGAGCTATGACATCATTTACCTGGCTCCTCACTTCAACAAAGCGGGTCTGATGCTCGAACCCGGCTACGTAACGGTGTTGCTCAACGGCGTGCTGGTGCAAAACCGCGCTGCTATCCGGGGCACCACCGAATATATTGGCTACCCCAAAGTAAAGGCCCACGACAAAGGACCGCTGATTCTACAGGACCACGGCAACCCCGTTGGCTTCCGGAATATCTGGGTGAGGGAGATTTAACAACATGAAACGCACCCTCTACATTGTCCGGCACGCGAAGGCCGAAGACCGGGCCGCTTTTATGAGCGACCACGACCGTAATTTGCTGCCAGAGGGTATCATGGCCTCAGCCAGGATGGGTCGTTATTTGCACGAAAAAGGTATTCAGGCGGGGGTACTTATCAGCAGCACCGCTCCCCGCGCCAGCAACACCGCCAAGGTTATTGCGGAACAGTTAGCCGTTGACCCTCAAACGATTGTGCTCGACGAAAAACTCTATGAGGGTGGACCAAAAGCGTATCTTGCGGCGGTTAACAGCCTGCCCACCGAGGTGGAATCGGTCATGATCTTCGGGCACAACCCCGACGTGTCGTACTTCGCCGAATACCTCACCCATCAGGATGTAGGGTCGATGAGTAAGGGTAGCGTGGCGGCCATCACATTCGATAACCTCAACTGGAATGAGGTATCGGGCCGAACGGGGTTCCTGGCGTTTTACGTTTCGCCTAAAGAACTACTGAAACAATGAACCGCAACAAGCGTATTTTCATCGGTGTCTTTCTGGCCTTCACGCTCATGGTGATCCTGCTCACTATCGACATGGCGCGGCACACCACGGCCCCGTGGAACCGCAAAAAGCAGGCTGGCCGCGCCCTCCCCGGTGACCGTGTCGATGCCAAAACAATGCTCCTGGACACGGCAGGGCTGGATTCGCTGTCGAGGAAATGATCTGATTTACGACTTACGATGTACGATTTATTGCTTACGCAGGAGTACGCTGGCGTAAGCAATAAATCATACATCGTAAGTCGTAATTCGTAAATCAGATTGTCCCCCTCATCGCCTCCACTAACGCTGCTACATCGTCGGGCGAGTTGTACACGTGGGGCGATACCCGGATGGCGCGGGCACGGGCCGAAACGGACACGTTCTTGTCGAGCAGGGCGCGGGATACGGCCATCGGGTCGGCGTGGGTGGGGAGCCAGACGCCCAGCAAGTGGTGCCCCCGGCCCGATGCCAGTTCGATCTGACAGCCCATCTCTTCCAGCGCAGGCAGGGCATCGGCCATCAGGTGCTGGCAATAATCCTGTATTCGTTCGGGCTGGTAATGGAATAGTTGCTTTAGCGAGGCTTCCAGCATGGGCATCTGCGTAAAATTGCTGTGCTGCCCCATGTTGTACCGATAGGCACCGGGCCGGTAGGTCGGCTGGTACTCGGCAAGTCGGTGAAACTGATTGCTGTCGAGGCGATTCATCCAGGCTTCTTCCAGCGGAATGCCCTCGTCGAACGCCGGACCGTAGCAGGCCACGCCCAGCGAATACGGGCCCATCAGCCACTTGTAGCCCGCGCAAACCAGCGCGTTGGGTTGTATCTGCTGCCAGTCGAACGGCATGGCCCCAATACTTTGCGTACCATCCACGGCCAGCCACGCCCCCACCGCCCGGCATCGTTCGCCAATGGCTTCCAGATCGAACCGGGTGCCGTACATCCAGTGAATCATAGGCACCACCACGAGGGCCGTTTCGGGCGTGATCTGGTCCAGAATGGCGTCATTCCAGGCATCGGCGGCGGGCAGTTGCGGAGGCATATCCACCGTGACGATGGTCAATCCCTGCTCTTGGCTCACCCGGTCCCACGCAAAGACATCACTTGGAAATTCGCCGGTGGCGAGCACAATTTTTTGGCCGCGTTGCAGCCCCGGTTTAGTTGGGAGGTTCCGCGCCACCACCGCCATGCCGTAGGAAATAGACGGGATAATGGCAATACGTTCCGGGTCGGGTTGGTTGATGAGCCGCGCAAACAACTGCCGGACGACCACGCCACCGCTGAAAAAATCGTCGGGCATGAGGCCCATTGGGTTAAGTTGCTGATTTACAGCGTCGATACCCGCCTGAGCCACGGCCCGGCTGAGGGGTGACCGCGTGGCGCAATTCAGGTAGTGGGCATCGGCGGGGTAGGGGTACTGGTCTCGTTGACAGACCAGCGGTTTATTTTCCGTAATCATGCCCCTAAGCTACGGAACTGGCATGTTTTTAGTAAGTCGTAAGTCAATCGACCATAAAATACTATGACCCTCCTCGGCATTGGCTCCCGCGTTATTCACCCCGATTTTTGCCACGGCGTGATCATCAACCTCAAAAGTAACGGCTACACCATCACCTTCATGGACGAAGGCGTGAAAGTGCTCAAATTCACCGCCCCGCTCGATGTCATCGAAGCCATCGAACCCGACAGTGACCTCGTCAGTCTCTTCGGCGTGGAACAGGCCCTATCGCGCGTCCTCCAAAAGTGGGCCGACGTGACGGAGGTGGTGCCGTTGGGTGATAAATGGAAAGGTGGTAAGCTGATTTTGAAGCCGGGCCGTACCGACCTGGCGGCCAAAGAAATGCCCATCGACGCGTTCTTCCACAAGATCGTGATGGTCCGCGACCGCCTCCGCGTTTTGGAGCAGCGCGTCAACGCCAGCGCCCTCGATGAAGAAGAAAAGGTCAACATCCAGCAATACATCACCCGTAGCTACGGCAGCCTGACCTCGTTCAACATTCTGTTCAAGCAAGCCGAACATGCGTTTGTCGGGGCGGGTGAAAATTAATGTACAATGAATAATGAACAATGCACAATGGCTTCACACTAGAACATCCGAGCGCGAGACCATTGTACATTGTTCATTGTACATTACCCTTCCCTCTTGGGTGAAAATCCGTTAACGTTTGTGTCAAATACGCCCTATCGAGATGGGTGTATATCTCGGTAGTGGTGATGGATTCGTGGCCCAGCATCTGCTGCACGGCGCGGAGGTCGGCCCCGCCTTCGATGAGGTGCGTGGCGAACGAATGCCGGAACGTATGCGGGCTGATGGTCTTGCGAATCCCAGCCGTTTGCGCCAACGTTTTGATTGTCGTGAAGACTGTAATCCGCGAGAGTTGGGTGCCCCGCCGGTTCAGAAACAGGGTATCTTCATCGCCTTTCTGGATATCGTACTGGCTGCGCGTATGGGCAATGTACAGGGTTGTGTAATGGATCGCATCGCCCCCAACGGGCACTAAACGGGCTTTATTGCCCTTGCCCAGCACCCGCACAAAGCCCGAATCGAAATAGCAGTCGGTCAGTTTCAGGTCCAGCAGTTCCGACACCCGCAGGCCCGAACTGTAGAGCAATTCCAGGATGGCCCGGTCGCGCGGACCGGCCGGCGAGGATAGGTCGATGGCGGCCAGCATCTGTTCTATTTCGGGAAAACTGAGGGTGTCGGGCAGTTTGCGACCCAGTTTCGGGCCTTCTATGTGCTGGGCGGGGTCCTGCTGAATCAGGTTTTCGAGCAGCAGATACTTGAAAAACGCTTTCAGGCCCGACAGCATCCGGGCCTGACTGTGCGCCACTAATCCCAACTCGCCGAGGTACTGCAAAAAGCCCGAAATATGCCCATCGTGCACCTGCAATGGACCCACGTCGGGGTGCGACTGTTCCAGAAACTGGCACAGGCTGTTTACGTCGTGCAGATACGCCTCGATGGAATGTTCCGACAACGACCGCTCCAGCCGGAGGTAGTTCTTAAACGCGATACTATACCTTTGCCACACGCTCCTGATTTACGATTTACGATGGACGATTTGGCTCCGACTAGACGTAGCCGTCCGTGAACCACATATGAAACAGATACTCATTATTAACGGCCCGAACCTGAACCTGCTGGGCAAACGCGAGCCGGATATTTATGGCAATCGCTCGTTTGTGGACTACCTAAAAACCGTAGAGGCGTTGTTTCCCGACGTGCAACTTCGCTATTTCCAGTCGAACCACGAAGGTGAGTTGATCGATAAAATCCACGAACTCGGTTTCGACGTCGATGGTATTGTCATCAACGCGGGGGCCTATACACACACGTCCATCGCCCTTGCCGATGCCCTTTCAGCCGTAACAGCCCCCACGGTCGAGGTACACATCAGCAACGTCCACGCCCGCGAAGCTTTCCGTCACCACAGCTACCTCGCGGCCAAGTGCAAAGGTGTGATTGTAGGATTAGGGTTGATAGGTTATGAGCTGGCTATCAGGTACTTAATGGGCCTATGATTTCCTTCTACCCTGGTCCGTCGAAAATATACCCGTCGGTGGCCGATTGGGCGGCTGAGGCCGTGCGGTCGGGGGTGGTGAGCATGAACCACCGCAGCCCGGAGTTTATGGCTGTCACCAAATCGGCGATTCGCGGCATACACGAAAAACTCGCTTTACCCGCCGATTATCACGTTGCGCTGGTCTCCTCGGCCACAGAGTGCTGGGAAATTGTAGCGCAGTCGCTGACCGAGCAGTGGAGTGGACATATCACCAACGGGGCTTTTGGCGAAAAATGGTACGATTACACGGCCAGACTGGGGGTCAATAGCTGGCAATTCAAAGGTAATGACTCCGCCCTTTGGCCGCACCGCGCCACCACGTATCCAGAAACCGATACGCTTTGCCTGATCCAAAACGAAACCTCGAACGGCACACAGGTGCCGATGATATGTCTAGCCCAGTATCGTGCTGATTTTGACGGGATTATCGCCGTTGATGCCGTTTCGTCAATGGCTGGTATTGTACTCGAATGGTCGCTGGCTGATGTCTGGTTTGCGTCCGTGCAGAAATGCTTTGGGTTACCAGCAGGCCTTGCCGTGCTCATTTATTCACCCCGCGCATTGGCCCGGGCCGAGGCCATCGGCGACCGGAAGTATTACAACAGCCTGCTCTTTTTGCACGAAAACTTCAGCAAATTCCAGACACCTTACACCCCCAACGGCCTGGGTATTTACCTGCTAAGCCAGATTATGCAACACGTACCGCCCATTGCTGATGTTGACAAAATCACCAAAAAACGCGCCGCCAAGTGGTACGCTTTTTTTGAAACTGAACAGACGCAATTGCCTTTTAAGCCGCTGATAAATGGCCATTCCGCTTCAGAAACGACCATCCGTTCCGACACGGTCATTGCGCTAACTGGTGCCGAAGATGACATTGCCACCGTGAAAAAAAGGGCTAAATCAGCGGGTATCATACTCGGTAATGGCTACGGCGACTGGAAAGACACCACCTTCCGCATCGCCAATTTTCCGGCCATTGCTGATGGAGAGGTCGAGACGTTGAAAGCCTTTTTTCGGGAGTATGAGCAGGGGGGGTGAGGCAAGGCTAACGCGAATCTGTTCCTGCGTCAGCACAACATTGAACCGTGGACTTTAAACCTTGAACTCACCTCTCCCTATGCTCAGTTTTAAAGAAATCGTCTCCGTCACGCTCATCCTCTTTTCCGTCATCGACGTGCTGGGATCATTGCCCGTAATCATTGATTTGCGAAAAAAGGTAGGCAAAATCGAGGCCGAAAAAGCAACCATGTATTCGGGGCTGCTGATGATCGCTTTTCTGTTTTTGGGCGAACGATTGCTGACCCTATTCAGCGTCGACGTGTCCTCATTTGCCGTGGCGGGCGGGCTGATTATCTTTCTACTGGGCCTCGAAATGGTGCTGGGACGGACCATTTTCAAGACCGAACTGGAATCGGATGGTGCCGCTCATATTGTGCCCATTGCCTTCCCGCTCATCGCCGGGGCTGGTACGTTGACCACCCTGATTTCGCTCCGGGCTGAATACCAGATCGCCAACATCCTGATCGGCATTGTGCTCAATCTGGTACTCGTTTATGTGGTACTGCGCTCGTCAGAATGGCTCGAAGACCGCATCGGGCCGGGCGGTTTGAACGTGCTGCGCAAGATTTTCGGCATTATCCTACTCGCCATCGCTATCAAGCTGATAAAGACCAACTTATTGCCTAGTTTTTAGATAGATTAACACTGTTAACCAGTAACTGTACCCTCATGCAATCACCCGACGCGCTCAATGCCGTGGCTGAGTTCCACCGCCTCTTTCACCACCCCATTCTACCCACCCCACAAATTCCGTCAGAAGCCCGCAGCAGCCTCCGCGTGTCCCTGTTGGCCGAAGAGTTAGATGAACTCCGCGACGCCATCGCCGACAACGACATCGTGGCCGTGGCCGACGCCCTCTGCGATTTACAGTACGTGTTGGCCGGTGCCGTGCTTGAATTTGGCCTGGGTAATTCGTTTAACGACCTCTTTAACGAAGTGCAGCGCTCGAACCTGAGTAAGGCCTGCCACACCATCGAAGAGGCCGACGCGACGGTGGCGCATTACAAAGCGCAGGGCGTGGAAGCCCATTATACCGAGGTCGACGGCAAATTCAAAGTCTACCGTACGTCGGACACGAAGACGCTCAAAAACGTTAATTATTCCCCGGCTGACTTGGCAGGAATTTTAGGATAGGCTTCAAGATTTAGTGTCCAGCATTTCAAGTTTTTTGATGCCTTTTGTCATCCCGACGTTAGGAGGGATCTTAGCTAACAGACGGAGGAATTGGCTGCTGGCTAAGATCCCTCCTAACGTCGGGATGACAAAAGGCATCAAAAAACAGGCCAACAAAAAACAGAAGACTGCCTCAAGAAATCTGCTCCCACATTGCTTCTACGCTCGTTACGGGCAGGCGGCAGGCGCGGTTGTAGCAAACGTAGAGGGCCGTTTGGCCGTTGATAGGGGCGCGCAATTCCAGCAGGGGTAGGGTGCTTTTGCCTTCTGTACCCGCCAGCACTTTGTTCGGGAAAAAATGGGCGTCGATTTCCTGCCGGAATGCCTGCGCTTCTGGTCCGACGATTGCAATTTCGGCGGTGGGATGAACGCGCATAGCGTAGAGCGCGGCCCAGTTGGTGAGGTAATTGGCCTCGCCTGCCAGCAACGATTGTAGCTGTCCCATCATCCGGTCGACGCGCTCAGTATACTGTGGCCGGTCGAGTAACAGGCTGAGGATGCGTAGGTTATGCGCCATCATCGAGTTCGACGCGGGGATTACGTTGTCGAACACTTCCTTCTTTCGGGCAATTAGTTCCTCGCCCGATTTGTCGGTGAAGAAGAATAGCGGATCGTGGGGGGCGTCGCTGCCTTCGATTTTTACGTCGTCGAAATGATTGAATACGTACTGCGCTAGCCGGTCGGCTTCGGTGAGCCATTCCTCGTTGAAGGTGGCCTGATACAAGGCCAGATAGCCATCAATGACGGCGGCGTAATCTTCCAGAAAACCGAGTTGTTTGGCGCGGCCCGGCATATTGTTGGGGGCCATTTTGTAGCTGTGCCACAGCCGCCCGCCGTTCCGATAATCGGTCAGTTTTTGGCGGATGAAAAAGGCCAGTCGCAGAGCCGTTTGCAGGAAATCGGGTTCGTTGAATACGCGATACGCCGTCACTAACCCTTTCAACGCCAGGCCATTCCATGAACAGAGCATCTTGTCGTCTAGCCCCGGACGGATACGTTTGTCGCGCTCGGCCATCAACTTCTGATGGGTGTAAACTAGCGCTGTTTCCAGCTTCTCTGCGGGCCAGCC
Source organism: Cytophagales bacterium (assembly GCA_038230755.1). GTDB lineage: Bacteria > Bacteroidota > Bacteroidia > Cytophagales > Spirosomataceae > Fibrella. The sequence goes on from JBBRMP010000102.1 coordinate 15,010, forward strand.
CATCTGATCAGCGAAGGCGGGATTGGTCTCAGTGCGGTGCAGAATATTCGTCCGGCCCTCATCCCAATTACCCTCGTCCGTGATCGTGTACAGCTTCCCGAACCACTCGAAATCATCGCCCAGAATGGTCTGCAATTCGGCGGCTGACCAGGTATAAAATTTACCTTCAACGCCTTCACTATCAGCATCTAGTGCTGAATAGAAACCGCCTTCGGCGCTGAGCAGTTCGCGCTCCATAAACCGGATCGTGCCGTAGACCGTGTCGCGATAAAGGGCATTGCCAGTTAAAGTAAACGCCTCGCTATAGAGTGTCAATAGCTGCGCATTGTCGTAAAGCATCTTCTCGAAATGCGGCGCAAACCAGTGCCGATCCGTCGAATACCGCGCAAAGCCCCCGCCGATCTGGTCATAAATACCACCTAGCGCCATGCGGTTGAGGGTAAGTGTCAATTGATTAAAGGCCGACGCATCGCCGGTGAGGTCGGCATAGCGGAGCAGGAAGCCCAGCAGCGCGGGCATCGGAAATTTGGGTGCCCGACCCGTGCCGCCATCTTCGGTATCGAAGCGCGTGGCCAGTTTCCGGTACATCGTCTCGACGGTTTCGAGCGCAAAGATCGGGTCACCTTCGGTGAGGTTGAACCGCGCCAGTTCCGACGTATTCAAATGATCGGCAAACCCCTCCGCCGACTGCCGGAGCTGGTCGCGGTTGTTGTCGAAGGCTTCGCGGACACCACCCAGCAGGTTATGCCAGTTTTGGGCGGGGGCGTAGGTGAGTCCGTAGAACGGTTTGGCGTCGGGCATCAGAAACACGTTGAGGGGCCAACCGCCCTGTACGCCCATCGCTTGCACGGCTTCCATGTAAATCGCATCGACGTCGGGGCGTTCTTCGCGGTCTACTTTGATGCACACGAACACAGCATTCATTCGTTGCGCAATGGTCTCATTCTCAAACGATTCGCGCTCCATGACGTGGCACCAGTGGCAGGCCGAATAGCCAATGCTGACCAATATGGGTTTGTCTTCGTCGATGGCTTTTTGCAGGGCTTCGTCGCCCCACGCGTACCAATCGACGGGGTTGTGGGCGTGTTGCAACAGGTAAGGGCTGGTCTCGTTGGCGAGTCTGTTCATTAGGGGCTGTTGTTGTTTACTTGTCAACGACAATCTGTTTCGTTATGCCCCCGCTGCGGATCAAATACAGCCCGGCGGGTAGGGTGCTTATATCAAGGCGAAGTGGCCCGAAAATGTTCGGAATCTGACGCAAAACACGTCCCTGCAAGTCGATTAATTGGACCGGACCGGGCTGTTTTGTGTTAATCGTGATTTCGTTTTGGGCCGGATTTGGGTAGATGTTAAGGTCAGGCAGGGCCGGAGATTCCATCGCCAGCAGGCTTAAGTCGTACTGGCAAAGGGCAATTTCGCGGCCTGTCAGCGTGATGCTACCCTGCCAGCTTTTATATAAAATTGGAATTGTAGTGGTCTGACCATCAGCTGCATACGGATTGTGTGCGGCAACGAGCAACTGATTTTGATTGAACACACCTCGCCAAACGGGCTTGCGGGCGTCCATCAAATCACGGGCCGACGTCTCGGCAACCAGTTCGTAATTGCCCGTGAATTGGGGTCTGAACTGCGACAGCCGATAGAGGCCGTGAATGAAGTGTTCGTAGGCCGCATGGACGTCCTGCCGGGTGGTTGATAAATTAAGTTGGTCCCAAAACCAGAGTCCTTTCGCGCCCGCAAAAAAGGGAAAAATCGCCGTCGCCTCGGCCATCGACGCGGGGATGAAGTTGGGGTTGTTCCCGCAACATTCGTGGAACCGCATCCAGACAAACGGCACCACCGGCTTGCTGAACGCAGCCCGGCTGCTCCAGGCCCGGTTTGCTTCGATCTGAAACAGCGAATAAGCCAGAAAATCGGGGGCCAGCGGGTTCGGGTAGTCGTAGTAGTAATAGCTCGAAGGACTCAGGAAATCGAGTTGGTCGTAGAACGGGCCACCCACACGCTGCCCGGTGCTGTCGGTGGTTAAAAAACTCAGTCGGGCAGTATTGGTGGTCCAGTCAACCCATGAGTTAGCAACCACGTTGGCGTAGGCATTGCGGATGGGTACGTCGCTGTAGGTACTCAGTTTGGTACGCGACAAATCGGCTTTATCGCGCAAAAACCGCAAGCCGGTGGCGTAGAGCGCGGTCATGTCGCGCTTGTATTGCCGCAGAAAATCCGCGTCCGGCAGGTTCCTGTACGCGGCTGCGATGGCGGTGTTTTGCTTTAATTTCAGAATCCCGACATCGGTTTCCAGTACCCGTTCAATATCTACCATCAGCACATCGGCAGGTAGCACAAACTGCCCCGCCGCGTTGATTTGTCCGCCTGATTGATCGCGCAGCCACGCCGTCCATTTCGCCCGGTAAAGGGCCAGATCGTTGCCCCAGGGGCTTTCCAGCGTTTCCCACGGCTGACTTAGGCCGTACACAAACCCGGAGTATTCTAATGCCCGCTGCCGGGTTTGTCCGTTTTCTTCGGGGCGCGGTTGAACCAAGTGCGTAAACCCGTGCGTCAGCGGCCCGTTTGCATCACCCGCCAGCCGTGGCCCGCCGTAGATCAGTGTAAACGAATCGGGCAGTGAAAACTGGGGAAACTTGCTCCACTCCACCCGGTTGGGTACGCTCACCGGCGTAAACGCCACCCGTTCCGCACATTTGGTCTGCGCGAACGTGGCGTAGGGGAGGAGGAGAAGGAGGAGGGAGCGGTTCAAGGTCTAACGTTTAAGCGGTCCGCCGGGGGCGCCTAGCCGCTGCGGCCCAAAGTTAGGGATAGTAGACGTTGAACTACTCTTACCGCCCCATCCAACCCCCATCGACGGTTAAAATCGTACCGTGGACGTAGTCGGCGGCGGCGGAAGCGAGGAAGACGGTGGGACCTTTAAAATCGTCGGGCGTACCCCAGCGGCTGGCGGGGATGCGGGCCAGGATCGAGGCCGACCGGTCGGGGTCGTTACGGAGGGCTTCGGTATTATCGGTGGCGATGTAGCCGGGGGCAATCGCGTTGACGTTCACGCCTTTAGCCGCCCATTCGTTAGCAAATGCTTTCACCAGACTACCAATGGCCCCTTTGCTGGCGGCATAGCCCGGCACGTTGATGCCCCCCTGAAAGGTGAGCAGCGAAGCCGTGAAAATGACCTTGCCGCTACCTCGTGCTACCATGTCACGGCCAAATTCGCGGGTGAGCAGGAACGGGGCAGTTTGGTTAATGGCAATCACTTCATCCCAATAGGCATCGCTATGTTCAGCGGCGGGTTGGCGCAGAATCGTACCCGCGTTGTTGACCAGAATATCGATTGTCGGGTGGCCTTCTTTGACCTGCGCCACAAACGCAAAAATAGCCTCGCGCTGACTAAAATCGGCCCTGTAGGCCCAGAAACGACGCCCACGGGCATTAATAGCCTGTGCTACGTCGCTGTTTTCGAGTTCGAGGTTGGCCGAAACGCCAATGATGTCGGCACCGGCTTCGGCGAGGGCTTCGGCCATGGCTTTGCCAATGCCACGCTTGCAGCCAGTGACGATGGCGATCTTGCCTTCGAGCGAAAATGTGTTGAGAACGGAAGCAGTCATGGGGAATTGAACAAGGTATTTACGAAGGAAGAAGCAAAATGCCCCGGCTAGTTTACCCGTGTCAGTCCACCTCGATCATGGCTTTGATAACCCCGTTTGCCGGGTCGAGCCAGCCGGGAAACTGATCGACAACCTGACCAAAACGGACGCGGTGGGTGATGAACGTTTTGGGGTCGATCAGGCCGGTTTTTAACGCGTGCATGACGGTATGGAAATCGGCGCAGGTGGCATTGCGGCTGCTCATCAGGGTGGCTTCGCGCTTGTGAAATTCGGGATGATCGACCTGAATCACCCCTTTTTGCAGACCCACCAGCACATACCGCCCGCCATGCGCCAGGTACTGAAACGCCCCGTTGATGGCTCCCAGGCTACCCGTCGCGTCGATCACCACCGTGGGCATATCGCCGTTGGTAAGCTGCTGAATCTGCTCCAGAACGTCGGCATCGCGGGCATTTACGGTATGTTCGATACCGAGCGAATTTCGGCAAAATGCCAACCGGTTTGCGTTGATGTCTAATGCAATTACCTGACCACCAGCTAGTTTTGCGAAGGCCATAACGCCCAGCCCGATTGGTCCGGCCCCCACCACCAGCACAAATTCGCCGGGTTGCACCTGCGCCCGCCAAACGCCATGCGCCCCAATGGCCAGCGGCTCAACTAAAGCCAGTTCGTCATAGCTCAGCCCATCGCCCCGCACCAACGCATTGGTCGGCACCGACAAATACTCGACCATCCCCCCGTCGATGTGGACGCCCACCGTCTGCAACTGCACACAGGCATTCGGCTTCCCCGCCCGGCAGGCCACGCAGTGCCCACAGGCATAGTACGGAATGATCGTGACCGCCTCGCCCACCACAAACCCCGCCGTTTCGTCTGCTTCGACCACGTCACCCGCCAGTTCGTGACCCAGAATGCATGGATAGTTGAAATAGGGCTGGTTGCCTTCGTAGGCGTGCAGGTCAGTGCCACAAACCCCCACCCGCCGAATCCGAATAATGGTCTTTCCGGGTTGTAAAGCCGGTTTTTCGCTGGTTTGGTAAGTCAGTTGGCCGGGCGTAGTGCAGACGATGGTTTGCATTCGAGGAGTTGATTTTCTGACGAATTAGCACAAAAAAAGCCCCGCCAACAAAGTTAGCGGGGCTGGGAGCAGAGAGAGGGATTCAGTCGGCAGCGGCCGACCGCCCCGGACCTGTAATAGGCAATGGTTTTTAAACGGCTACTTATTGTCGCCGGACACTGTTGAGCAATACTGTATAGTTGTCTGGTTTATAGAGTATTATGCCTGCTGCCCGCTCAAAATGTTTTGGGGTCAGCGTGAAAATTGGTACGTCGAATACGAGGGCTGTGGCAATGGTGTAGCAATCACCTACTCCCGTGTCAGGCCACCGCCGGGCAATTTGCATCGCCTCATGGCTTACGCCATCGCTGTTCAGGACAATTGCTTTGTCCAGTCGGTGTCGATGGCGGTCATATTCGGCTCTTGAAATAGGCTCTTTCAAGCCTCGCTGTAATACTAGCCAATGCTGTAATTCAATGAAAACGGCAGTACTTATGACAGGACTATATATTGCCATAGCTTGGACGTAAGCTTCTGAAAAAGCGGACTGGCCTAAAAAAAAGCGACTTAGCAAACCCGTATCGAGTAGTAGTGCTGGTTTATTACCGGCCATCGTATGGCACTCTCGAAGGCATCAACTGGCTGTGCTTACTGAGTTCGTCGGCGATTTCACGGAACGGGTCTTCTGTCGGCATGACACCACCAGGTATAACGCCCTGAATAGGCTCGCCCTTTGCATTAGTAAGCGTTACGACCAGCGGCTTTTTCCGGGCTTTTTTTATGGTTGCCATACATATAAGATTTAGCCTATAAAGATACGAAAAAGCCCCGCCAACAAGGTTAGCGGGGCTGGGGCAGAGAGAGGGATTCGACCGGCAGCGGCCGACCGCCCCGGACCTGTAACAGTCAATGGTTTTCAAGACCATCGTAATCGACCACAAAAAAAGCCCCGTTAACAAGGTTAGCGGGGCTGGGGCAGAGAGAGAGG
>JBBRMP010000103.1:0-20173 GCA_038230755.1 Cytophagales bacterium
CAGAGCCTTCAAATCCGGGCTGTAATCAGTCGTTTCGGCAAGTACTTCATCCAGCAGATCAGCGTCATCCACGCGCATAGGTAAAAATAGGTTTAGCTTCTTTCAAGATAACGTTTCTGATTCGTTATCACAAACTCTATACTTGCTAAAATGTATTGCAAGTTGTATTGCAACTAAAACAAAAAAGCAGTTACGAAGTATCGTAACTGCTTGATTTTCAGGAGCCTCCAGTCGGGATCGAACCAACGACCTACTGATTACAAGTCAGTTGCTCTACCAGCTGAGCTATGGAGGCAATCAAATCGGTTTTGGGTAAGACCCTTGTCGATTTTGGTGATGCAAAAGTAGGCATTTAGTGTTCGCCAGGCAACCCCCTTAAGCAAAAAAATGGGTCTGCTGACCGAAATCAGCAGACCCATTTTATAAGTGCCTGATACGCTTATTCCTGATTCCGCAGGGCATCGAGTTGCTTCTGGGCGTCGGCAATTTTTTTCTCGATGTCAGCACGGAGTTGGTCGGCGTTTTTCGAGCGGGCAAAGAATTCGATGTTGTTGCGGTAGGTCGCAATATCATTTTCCAACGTCGAAATACGGCGGCGCGTTTCGCTGCCACCACCGCCTTCGGCACTCCGGCGGTAGGCTGCGTAATCGCCACCGTCGCGCGAACCGCCGCCACTGTAACCACCCTCGCGGGGGCCACGGTCGCGCGACCGGTCGTTACTCCGGTTACCACCCCCAGCCGGACGCCCAGCCTGCCCCTGCTCACGACCACCACCCGGACGGGGGCTGTCGGTACGGGGCCCACGTGACTCGCCACGGGGGGCATCGCCGCTACCACCCCGCGAATCACCGCGACGTTCGCCACGCGGGCCGCCAAAGCGCGTCACTTCGGCTTCGTTGTCCTGAATAGCGCGTTCTTTTTCAGTCGTAGACATCGCACCGTTGGCACGTACCAGGGCGTTGATGGCAGCGATATAGCCTTTCTGAATCCGTTCTTTGTCTTTCTTGGGTACAAAACCAATGCCGTTCCACTCCTCTTTAAACGCGTTCATCTGCGACAAATCAGCGTTTTGGTTAGCGGCCGTTTCAACCCGGGCAATGAGGTCTTCCTTCTTGCTGAGGTTGGCTTCAAATTCGCGGTCGGTATCCTGATTGCGGTTGCGTTTTTTGTCGAAGAAGGCATCACAGGCGGCTTTGAACCGGTCGAAAATGCTGTTCTTTTGCTTCTCCGGCACCTGACCCACGTTCTTCCACTGCCGCTGATATTCGATCACCCGCTGCGTGGCATCGCTCGACTCGTCGCCCGATGCCAGGATGGCTTCAACCTGCTCGCAGAGTTCGGTTTTTGCTTTCAGATTCTCTTCGCGCTTACCTTCCAGTTGCCGGAAAAATTCACCTTTGTTAGCGAAGAACGTTTTCAGTGCCGCCCAGAATTTTTTACTCAGTTCCTTGCCTTCTTCACGGGGCATCGGGCCTTTAATGGCGTTCCAACGGTCCTGAATGGCCATGACGGCCTTGGTCTTGTCGTTCCAATCATTAATACCCGACGACGAAAATGAGGTCAGCGGAATGAGTTCTTCGTAAATAGCCGACTTCTCATCATATAGTTGAGTCGACTCTTTGCGCTGATCTTCATTTTGTCCGCGACGCTTGTTATACAGCGTATCGAGGGCCGCTTTCATGCGCTGCCACAGCACTTCCTGCTCGGCTTTTGGGGCCGGGCCAACGTGCTTGTATTCTTCAAACAGTGTGTTCGCCTCGTCGATGGTTTGCCGCGTCACCGACTTCTCGGCCTGGGCGGCGGCAAGGGCTTCAACCTTATCGATCACCTCACCTTTCAGCGTGGCGTTGCGTTTCCGGTCAAGCTCTTTCAGTTCAAAATAAATGTTGCGGTTGCTGTAATAGCGGTCTACCAACGCGTGGTAGGTAGCCCACAGCGTAGCATTGTGAGGCGAATTGATGTTGCCCGCGCCTTTCCAGTCGTCCTGTATTTTCTTGAACTCGTTCCAGCTTGTTTTGGCATCACCCGCGTTCGACTCGTCCGACTCGACCAGTTCACGCAGACGGCGGAGCAGGTCGGTCTTTGAGCTAAAATTGGCGTCTTTCGCCTTGTCAAGCGTCTGGAAATACGTGTTCTTCTGCGACTTGATCTGCTTGTAGAGGTCTTCGTAGCGCAGGGCTGTGTCATCGGTGCGGAATTGGAAACCCTCTTCCGAGCCGGTATCGGCAGTATATTGTTCTAAAGCCGTCTGACGCTCCTCACGTTTGAGGGCGTCCATTACGGGCTTCGACTGTTTCAATACGTCGTCAGCGTGCCGGAACTGGGCAGGCGTAGTGGTCTCGCCCTTGATTGAGTTCAGCGTCTGGTCGAGCAGGGTAACCAAATCGGCTTTCGAATAGCCCGAATAGTCAACGGCAGGCTGCGCGGCCACGGCTTCTTCTACCTCCTCACCGGCTTCGGCTTCGGCATAATTGGCCGTAATCTCTTCGGCAACCGTAGGGTCCAGCGACGCCATTTCGGCCGACGGTTCCGCAGCAGTAGTTTCGGCAGAAACGGCAGCAGCCGGAACATCAACAAGCTGATTCTCATCAGTTTGTGCTGGCACCGTAGGATCTATTTCTGCTTCAACGGCAACCGGAAGTTCAGGCGCAGCCGGTGTTGATTTGGCAGCGGGGGCCTCGTCAGCAGTTGCAACTGGCTCATCGGCCGTTTCCACAACTGGTGCTACGTCTACGTCCGGAGCTGGCTCTGCCTCGGCTACTGGTTCTGCTTCCGCAACGGGACCGGGCTGATCCGGGAGCACGTCGGCCACGAACGAATCTGCCTGGGCAGGCACGTCGGCGGGTTCGGTGGCATCCACAGGTTCAATCTCTTCAGCCGCTGGCGCTACCGAAGCAGCCGTTGCCAATGGGTCAGCTACCGGTTCGGCAGCAGTAGTCTCGTTGGCTACGGGCATATCTTCTGCAGTAGAAACGGGAAGGGAAGCAGCTTCTTCAGCCGCCGATGTCGAAGCCGACGGTTGGGGATCGGGTTGAGTGATCTCCGCTGGTTGGTCGATTTGTTGGTCTTCGTTTGTCATGTTGGTTACGCACCACTTACTTTTGCAAAACTAAAGAAAAAACGCGGGTAATACCCATTTTTCACGGGTTCAGCCCTCTTACACTGCCTCAAATGACGTCCGAATTAGCCGACTTGCGCAAAGAATACACCCTAAACGGGCTGGATAAGTCAGATGTTTCACCCAATCCGATTATCCAATTCCAACAATGGTTCGACGCGGCACTGTCGGCGGGCGTTCATGAACCCAACGCCATGCACCTGACTACCCTCGGTAAAGATGGCCAGCCATCGGGGCGAATTGTCTTGGTGAAAGGTGTCGATGAGCGCGGTTTTTCGTTCTACACGAACTACGAAAGCCGGAAAGGGGAGGAACTAATCAGTCACCCAATGGCCTCGCTCACGTTTTTCTGGCCAGAGCTAGAACGACAAATCAGGCTGGAAGGTGCCGTGGAAAAAGTAAGTGCCGACGAATCGGATGCCTACTTCAACAGTCGCCCCAGGGGGAGCCAAATCGGGGCCTGGGTGTCGCACCAGAGCGATGTTATTGCTGACCGCGACGTGCTGACCGACCGCCAGCACGCGCTGGAAACGCAGTTTGCCAACCAGACTGTTCCCCGCCCGCCGCACTGGGGTGGTTTTCGGTTAGTGCCAAACAGCATTGAGTTTTGGCAGGGCCGCCCCAGCCGCCTCCACGACCGCATTCGCTACCGGAAAGAGGGGGAGGCGTGGGTGATTGAGCGGCTGTCGCCCTAGCAACCCGGCTGCCTGCTATACTACTTCCGCAGACTGTTCTTCCAGTGCCTTCTCATCCGGTGATTCGCTGATGGGTTGGCCGGGCTTGCGGCGCGACATGAAAATGTACATAGCCGGAATCACAAAGAGCGTGAGGACCAGCGAGAATAGTAGCCCCCCCACGATAACGACCCCCAGCGGCACCCGGCTTTTCGAGGCCGACCCCAGCGCCAGCGCCAGCGGCAATGCACCAAACGCGGCCACGAGCGTGGTCATCAGAATGGGGCGCAGGCGCATGGCGGCTGATTCGAGCGCGGCGGCGACCTTGGTTTTGCCATCGGCCATTTGTTCGTTGGCAAATTCCACGATCAGAATCCCGTTTTTCGTCACCAGGCCCACCAGCACGATAATGCCGATCTGACTGAAAATATTCAGCGTCTGGTTGAACAGCCACAGCGAGAAAACAGCCCCCGCCAGCGCCAGCGGCACGGTGAGCATGATAATGAACGGGTCGACAAACGAGTCGAACTGGGCGGCCAGGATGAGGTAAACCAGAATCAGCGCCAGCGCAAAAGCAAAGAGGGTGTTCGATGAGCTTTCGGAAAAGTCACGCGACGAGCCGGTGAGCGCCGTCTGGAAACTTGGGTCCAGCACCCGTACAGCAATGGCGTTCATGGCCGCTACGCCGTCGCCAACGGTTTTGCCGGGGGCCAACCCCGCCGATACCGTAGCTGATTTAAATCGGTTATAGTGGTACACCTGCGGGGGGCTGCTCACCTCCAGAAACCGAACCACATTGTCGAGCGGAATGAGTTCCTGGCGGTTGTTGCGCACATAAAACGTCCGCAGGTCGGTGGGTTCGTCGCGGTTTTCGCGGTCTACCTGACCAATCACCTGATACTGCTTCCCGTTCATGAGGAAATAGGCCAGCCGCCGGTTGCTCAGGGCCAGTTGCAGCGTATTCGATACGTCGAGCACAGACACGCCGAGGTCCGTCGCTTTTTCGCGGTCGACGCTGATGTTGAGTTCGGGTTTATTAAACTTCAGATCGACGTCGACATTCTGAAAAGTAGGGTCTTTTTGGGCTTCTTCGAGGAACTGAGGCAGTTTTTCGCGCAGCTTATCGAAACTCAAATTCTGCAACACGAACTGCACCGGCAACGACGACCCCGACCGTCCGCCCGTAGAAATGGTTTGTTCCTGCACGGGAAACATGCGGGCCTCCGAGAATTTTTTGAAGCTTTTCGTCAGGTAATCAACGATCTGCTGCTGCGACCGAATCCGGTTTTGCGGATCGACCATATTGATAAACACAAAGCCCGAATTGACGGCCCCCGCTCCCGAAAAGCCCGGTGCGACTACACTAAATGTCAGCTTGGTTTCGGGCACCGAATCGAGCACAAACTTGGTCACCTTGTCGGTAATGGCCGACATCGCTTCGTAACTCGTACCTTCCGGCGCAGTGATGGGTACCCGCACACGACCCCGGTCTTCGAGCGGTGCCAGTTCTGATTTAAGCGTGGCTCCCAGTCCAAACACCATGGCCAGACAGGCCACCATCATGATCCAGGCCCAGCGGCGTTTCTGCAAAAAAGCCCCCAAGTTACTGCGGTACGAGTTGTCGAGCCATTGGAAAAAAGGCTCCGACTTTCGGTAGAACCACGACTTTTTTTCGGGGTTTTTCGAGGTCAGTTTCACGCTCAGCACGGGCGTTAGCGTTAGCGACACAAACGCCGAAATAAGCACCGCCCCGGCTACTACAATACCAAATTCGCGGAAGAGACGACCCACGAAACCTTGCAGGAAAATGATGGGCAAAAACACCACCGCCAGCGTGATCGACGTGGCAATGACGGCAAAGAAAATCTCATCAGATCCCTCTCGTGCCGCCCGCTCCGGGGCCATGCCTTTTTCGATCTTCTTGAAAATATTTTCCGTCACCACAATCCCGTCATCGACCACCAGGCCCGTAGCCAAAACAATACCTAACAGTGTTAAGATGTTGATACTGAAGTCGGCGACGTACATGATAAAGAAGGCACCGATCAGCGAAACGGGGATATCGATCAGGGGACGGAAGGCAATGAGCCAGTCGCGGAAGAAAAGATAAATCACCAGCACCACCAGTATAAATGAGATCAGCAGCGTCTCCTCTACCTCGGTGATGGCATTACGGATGAACGTACTCCGATCAATACCAACGCTGACAATCAGATCTTTAGGCAAATCGCGCTTGATCTGGTCGAAGCGTTTATAGAACTCGTCAGAGATGTTGACCACGTTGGCACCGGGCTGCGGAATCAGGACCAGAATAACACCCTGCACCCCGTTTTGCTTCGACGATGTTTCTTCGTTTTCTGGCCCCAGCGTGGCATAGCCCACGTCGCGCAGGCGAAGAATCTGTTTGTTTGTTTCGCGCAGAATCAGGTTGTTGAAATCTTCTTCAGTTGTGAGCCGACCCACCGATTTCACGGTCAGTTCAGTGTTGTTACCGTAGATTTTCCCGCCGGGCAGTTCCACATTTTGGGCAACCAATGCTGCCTGAATGTCCTGCACCGTAAGCTTATAAGCCGCCAGTTTGGCCGGGTCGAGCCACATGCGCATGGCGTAGCGTTTCAGCCCGTATATACTCACCTGCGATACACCCGGAATGGTCTGCAACCGCTCCTGCAACACATTTTCGGCATAGTCCGAGAGTTGCATGGGGTTGCGGGTGGTGCTTTGCACAGGCATGAAAATGATGGGGTCCGAGTTGGCATCGGCCTTCGTCACCACGGGGGGGGCGTCGATGTCCTGTGGCAAGAGCCGCTGTGCCTGCGAGACCTTATCGCGTACGTCGTTGGCAGCCCGCTCCAGGTCGGTATCAAGGTTGAATTCGACGGTAATGTTGCTGACACCCAGCGCCGAATTGGACGAGATCGTGCGGATACCCTCGATACTGTTCAGGGTCTTCTCAATCGGCTCGGTTATCTGCGACTCGATGATTTCGGGGTTGGCACCGGTGTAGCTCGTCCGCACCGAAATCACCGGCGGGTCGATGGCCGGGAATTCGCGCACACCCAGAAACGTGTAGCCAATGACGCCAAACAGCACAATGGCAATGGACATGACCATTGCAAAGACCGGACGCTTTAGGGAAAGAGAAGATAGGCTCATAACGAAAGGGGGCCTTTACTGGTTGATTTTCACCACTTTAACCGGTGCATCTTTCTTTACAAAGAGCAAACCGGTCGTAACTACCGTGTCGCCAATGGCCAGGCCTTTGGTGATCTGAATGCTGTTATTGTCACGGATGCCCGTTTGCACTTCGACAAACGTGGCCTTGCCGTTACGAACCACCACCACCTGCTTACCGCGTGTTTGGGGTAACAAGGCCTGCGATGGAATGGTTAAGGCTTTTTCTTCGCGGAACGTCAGGTTCACTTTGGCGAACGCACCGGGCCGCAGGTCACGCCCCGTGTTAGTCACCCGCGCCCGAATCCGCAGGCTTCGCGTAGCTACGTCAACGTCGGGTTCGATGGCATAAATCTGCCCGGTATACCCTGCCTGACTACCTTCGACGGTGAAACTGACCCGCTCGCCTGTTTTTACGGCTGAACTGTATCGTTCGGGTACCGTGAAATCGAGCTTCATGGGATTGAGTTGTTGCAAGCGCGTAATGAGCGTTTGAGGTGTGACAACCGCACCGGGGCTGACGTTTCTGATGCCGATTACCCCCGAAAAAGGTGCCCGGATTTCGGTGCGGCGTAACGATGCTTTGGTCAGGTCGATGTCGGCGAGGGCACCTTTCAGATTCGTCACGATGATGTCGTATTCCTGTTGGCTGATACCACCGCGCTCCAGCAATTGCTTGTTGCGGGCCTCGGTACGGCGGGCATTTTCTTCCACCACCCGAAATTTTTGAAGCTGCGCCTGCAAATCGCCGTCGTAGACTTTCACCAGCAATGACCCCTGCGCCACGGGTTGCCCCTCGCGGATGTTGAGCTGCACAATGCGTCCGGCTATTTCGGGGTAAATATCGACCTGTTCATTGGCCACCAACGAACCCGTAGCCACCACGGCGTTGGCAATGACTTTGGGCACCACCACATACGCATTGACCGACGTTGGGCCGCTGGCGTTGGCACCCCCGCCAGTACCGCCCTTGCCGGATGCGCCAACGACCGCAGCCGGAGTAGCCCCGCCCCCACCGCCGCCACCCGCGCCGGGACCTGGTTTGAGAATTTTGTTGTAGATGATCAGGCCCCCCAGGACCAGCACGACGAGTACAATGGCAATCCAGCGTTTCAAAGTGTAATTGAGATTTATAAAATGACTCCCACCCCAAATAGCACCACAAAAAGCAGCGTAGAGAGGGCTAATTGGCCCAGCCGGGGATTTAATTCGGCAGGGTTAGTGTGGTTGGCAACAGCCCGTCCGTTCACCACAAACGACGGAAAGGCAAACAAATACAGGTAATCGGTTAACGCAGTAGCGGTCAGCAGCGAGTAAGCCACGGCACAGATCATGCCACTAATCAGCAAAAACCAGTGATACCGGATGGCTCCTGCCCGGCCCAACCGCACCGGAATGGAGTGTTTACCCGTTTTGGCATCGGTCTCTGTGTCGCGTATATTATTGATATTCAACACACCCGTGGCAAAAAAACCAACCGCACTGGCCGGTAACAGCAATGGCCAATTGATGGTCTGGGTTTGCAGATAATACGTCCCCAGCACCCCCACCCAGCCAAAAAACAACAACACCGCAATGTCGCCGTAGCCGGCATAGCCATAGGGCCGTTTGCCGTTGGTGTAGGCCACCGCCGCTGCAATGCAAAGCAGGCCTAACATCAGAAATACCCAAAACAACGTGGCATTGGCTCCGCGCGTGGCTTCAATCAGCAGCCATACCCCCGACACCAGTGATAGTCCGGCGGTGATGAGCATAGCCCGGCGCATGGCTTCCTTGGTGAGATCGCCCGTAGCCACGGCCCGACGCGGTCCCACCCGGTCGGGCGTGTCTTTGCCCGAAACCGCATCACCGTAATCATTGGCGAAGTTGGACAGCACCTGCAAACAAATGGTGGTCAGTACGGCCAGCCCAAACGTGAGCCAGCTAAACCGACCCGCGCCCGCCGCCAGAAAACTGCCCAAGATAATACTGGCCAACGCCAGTGGTAACGTGCGCGGCCGTGCCGCAGCAATCCAAGGGTTCATCAGGAAATTAAGAATTCGGAATTAAGAATTAAGAATGGCTTCGCACTCAGCATATCTGAGTGCGAAGCCATTCTTAATTCTTAATTCTTAATTTAAATACCAACCGCCTTTTTAAACGCCGGGTCGTTGGGCTTTATACCGGAGGCGAAAAAATGGGTGAGTTTACCATTTTCATCGACGATGTATTTGCAGAAATTCCAGCCGGGAGCCTGCTCGTTCCAGCCATTCAGGCTCTTGATGGTCAGCCACTTATAGAGCGGAGCCTGTTTATCGCCCACTACGTCTATTTTCTCGAACAGGGGGAAGGTGACACCATAATTTTTCTGACAAAACGAAGCGATTTCCTTGCTGCTGCCCGGCTCCTGACCACCGAAGTTATTGGCCGGGAAACCCAGCACCACCACCTTGTCTTTGTGGCCCTCGTAGAATTTTTCCCAGTCGGCATACTGCGGCGTATAGCCACATTCCGACGCCGTGTTCAGGATGATTACTTTCTTACCTTTGTATTGGCTGAGGGCCACGGGCTTGCCATCAAGGGCGTTCATCGTGAAATCATACAGTGATTTCGCGGGGGCGCTACTCAGCGTGGCGGGTGCCGAAAGGGCCGCGTTTTTGTCGCTGAATACGTGTTTAACCAAACGGGAGAATGACATAGTGACTAATGCGATTAACAGTGCTGCGGCGCTGAGGCCAATTTTTAGGGACGTTTTCATAAGGGGGGATTTTTACATTTTCTCCGGTACGTCAATACCCAATAAACCCATGCCTGAGCGGATGGTTTCAGCCACTTTCGCCGATAGACTTAGCCGAAGTTGCGTTTTGGCCATATCAGGTTCAGAGAGCACCGACACCTCGGCAAAAAGACGGTTGTACGCTTTGGCCAAGTCATACATGTACTGAGCAATGTAGGACGGGGCGTAGTCGGCACCGGCTTCGGCCACTCGTTCGGCATATTGCCCCAATAGCACAATCACTTCCTGCTCCGTTTCGTGCAATGGTCGGTCCGCCGATGCGGTGGCTTCATCGGCAGGGGCAGTGGTTGACAAACCCATCTCCTGCGCCTTCCGCATAATAGACCGGATGCGGGCGTGGACGTACTGAATGAACGGCCCCGTATGCCCATGCACATCCACCGACTCGGCGGGGTTAAAGAGCATCCGTTTTTGCGGGTCTACTTTCAGCAGGTAATATTTCAACGCGCCGAGGCCAATCATACGGAACAACTCCTGCTTTTCGGCTTCCGAAAACCCGTCCAGTTTACCTTTAGCGGCATCGTCGGCGGCCTGCGCGGCCACGGCGGCCACTTCATCCACCAGATCGTCAGCATCGACAACGGTGCCTTCGCGCGATTTCATCTTGCCGCTCGGCAGGTCCACCATGCCGTAGCTGAGGTGGTAGCAGCCGTCGGCGTAGGGGCGACCGAGGCGTTTCATAATCGCAAACAACACCTTGAAATGGTAATCCTGCTCGTTGCCCACCACCCAGAGCGACTTGTTAGAGTGGAAGTCGCTGAATTTCAGATCAGTCGTTCCTAAATCCTGCGTGATGTAGACCGACGTGCCGTCGCCGCGCAGCACGAGTTTTTGGTCAAGGCCTTCGGCGGTGAGGTCGATCCAGACCGATTTATCGTCTTTCTGATAAAAAACGCCCTTGGCTAAGCCTTCTTCCACCACGTCTTTGCCCAGCAAATACGTCTGTGATTCGTAGTACGTTTTGTCAAAACTGATGCCCGTTTTCCGGTACGTTTCAGCGAAACCAGCGTAAACCCAGGCATTGAGTTGCTGCCAAAGCGCCACGGTTTCGGCATCGCCCCGCTCCCATTTCCGCAGCATTTCCTGCGCCCGAAGCATCAGCGGGGCCTTTTTGGCGGCGGCGTCTTCGGCCATGCCACCGGCTACCAGTTCAGCGATTTCGGATTTATAGGCTTTATCGAACAGGACATAATATTTACCAATCAGGTGGTCGCCTTTCAGCCCCGCCGATTCGGGCGTTTCAAACGTGCCGTCTTGCTGCTGACCGAACTTTTGGTACGCCAGCATCGACTTGCAGATGTGAATACCCCGGTCGTTGACGAGGCAGGTTTTGGTGACGGCATAGCCATTGGCGGTCAGAATACGACTCACTGAATCACCCAGGAAGTTATTCCGTAAATGGCCCAGGTGCAGCGGCTTGTTGGTGTTCGGCGACGAAAACTCAACCATGACCGACTGAGCGTTAGCTGGTTGAATGCCCGTTTGTTCATCAGCTATTAGTGCATTCAGCGACTGAATATAGGCGGAATCGGCCAGGCTGATGTTCAAAAAACCCTGCACCACATTGAAGGCACTGACCAGCGGGCTGTTGGCCACGAGCCAGTTACCCAGCCGCTGCCCAATCTCGACCGGCGACAGGCGCAGGGGCTTGGTGAGCGGAAATGTCACGAACGTATAGGTGCCGACAAATTCTTTTTTGGTGGGCTGAAGCAGCACCGGGCCGGGTTCGGGGGTTGTATTGGGGTCGGTATAAAACGATTGGATGGCCTGTTGAAGGGCCGTTTTTAGTGCTGCCTGTAAATCCATGGTGTTGGCCTGCTGCGCAGATGCCGGGAGGTGTATTACGCCGCAAAAGTACGAAGACCGCCCGCATTTGGGCAATTGCGGCCTACGATGTAGTTTAGGGCATTGACCGGGCTGCCGGTTTCCACCGTCTGTGCTATGCGCCTTCTGTACCTCCTCCTCTTTTTCTTTGTCACGGTGCCGCTTTGGGCGCAGTTGGCTGCCGTGACCCGCGTTGAAATGCCGATCGACCCTAATACATCCGATACGTATTCGGTTTGGCCACTGCGCGACCGGGGTGCCCTGCTGATTTATCAACGAGAGGCAACTGTGGGTCCAGCAGGCCTCATTTACGCCTTTTCTCGCATCGATACTACGCTGAAACCACGCTGGATCGCTGATTTCAAAGCCAAAAGAGATTTTATTCCTGCCAGCGAGTTCACCAACAACCTCTACAGGTTCCAGCTTTTTACCGAACCGAACACCCAAAATATCCAGATCATCCGGCTCAATCTCGACGACGGCACCATCGACCTGTTCGAGGGTAAATTACCCTCACCCATCGACCTGACGCATTTCAAAGTCATGGGCAACGTGGCTTATCTGGGGGGCTACTTCCACGACCGGCCCCTGGTGATGGGGTTTTCGTTTTTCGACGCCAGCACGCGCGTGTTTCAGGGGCTGTATATGAACAACATTGAAATTGGTAGTATGGACGTGGACGAGTACCGGCAGGAGGTGCATGTGCTGACGCATTCGCCCAAAAAACGCTGCCAGTTTACCGTCCGCTCCTACTCGCCCGATGGCAAACCACTGCGCACCATTGAGTACGACGGCACCCAATACAGCCTTATTTCGGGCCAGATTTTACCCATCAGCGCGGGCGAATCGCTGCTGATTGGCAACTATTCTGCCGACTGCACGCCCTATTCGCAGGGCATTTACGTGACGCGGATTCAACACAGCGAAACGGGCAAGATGACCGTGACTACCGACCACGGCGATGCTATTCGCTACATCGACTTTTCGCAGTTGAAAAACTTTTTCAACTACCTCGACCCCAAACGGCAGCAGCGGGTGCTGGCCAAAGTGACGCGGCGGCAAAACGAAGGCAAAAGCGTGAAATTCCGCTACCGGTTGCTGGTGCATGAGCTGATTCCGACCGACGAAGGACTGACCCTGGTAGCAGAGGTCTATTACCAGCAATACCGCTCAACGAACACGATTTATTCAGGTGGCATCAGCACCACCAATCAGGCTAGCCGCCTGAGCAGGCAGGTAGAAATGTACCAATACACCCACGCTTTTCTGTGCGGATTTGATCATCAGGGTAATTTACTCTGGGATAACTGCCTGCCAATCAAAGACCTGGAAAGTAGTCGCCTTACCCCCAAAGTGGAGGTCATGCACCAGTCTGACTACGTGGTGATGGCCTATCCCGACGAAAACACGGTGCATAGTCAACTGATACGGCGCGATAGTGTGCTGACCAACAAAGAGGTGTTTACTCTGAAACCGACGCTGGAAACCGAACGATTTGTCAACACCGCCGAGCCAGTTGTTCATGCCTGGTATGGTTCTTATTTCCTGTCCACCGGCTACCAGCGAATCTCGAACACGCGGGGTGGCTCGAACCTGCCGCGTGACGTATTCTATATGGCCAAGCTACGTTACAATACCCCTAAGAACCAGCCATCTAGGCGGATAGAAGCCACCAAGACCACCAATCCCGACCATTGATACCGAACCGTTGGACCAGTTTCGGGGTTGGAAATGCTATGACAACCTCCAACCGTGAACTGATTCATGCCCTCCGTCAGGGCCAACTGATTGGCATTGCCGACGAAACGGGCTGGTCGGTGGGGGCTGACCCGCAAAATGAGGCCGCCGTGCAACAGTTGCTGGCGTTGAAAGACATTACCAAAACACCCTACATGCTTACAGTGCTGGCCAAAAACACCGATCAGGTAGCGATGTACGTGCTAAAGATGCCCGACATCGCGTTTGATCTGGTCGAGTTTGCCGAAATCCCGCTGACGGTAGTATTTGAACAGGGCAAAAACGTGGCTGGTGGCCTTGGCGAGGGTGAACTAGCCATCCGCAAATCGACCGACGAGACGGTTCAGTTTCTGCTGGGTGGCTTCACTAAGGGCCTGATCACACTGCCTTTTGAAAGTTTTATCCTGCCAGACGCGGCCCAAAAAGTGGTTGCCCACACCATCGGCACCCCGTCGCGCAACTTCCGCAAACCCCGCATCATGAAGTTGGGCAACGGTGGGGAGGTTGAATTTTTACGCAAATGAACGTCGCTGACTTTCTCCATACCAAACCCATTTTTGATCGCATTGCCTCTCAGGCGCGGGCATTGGGCATCCCTGCCTATGTGGTGGGCGGCTACGTGCGCGACCTGGTGCTGAAACGGCCTTCTAAAGACATCGACATCGTTTGCCTCGGTAGCGGCATTGCCCTGGCCGAAGCCGTGGGCAGGGCGGCAGGCGTGAATGTGGCGGTGTATCAGAATTTTGGCACGGCTATGCTCCGCGTCGACGACCCCGTCGATGGGTGGGTAGAGGTGGAATTTGTGGGTGCCCGGAAAGAGTCGTACCGGGCCGATTCGCGGAAGCCAATTGTGGAAAATGGCACCTTGCAGGACGACCAAAATCGCCGCGACCTCACCATCAATGCCATGAGTATCAGCCTAAACGCGGATACAACTAAGCACGCGTTCGGTGAGTTGATCGACCCGTTTAATGGCCTCGCCGACCTGAAACGCAAGATCATCCGCACCCCACTGGCCCCCGACATTACCTTCTCCGACGACCCGTTGCGCATGATGCGGGCCATCCGATTCGCCACTCAGCTCGGTTTTGATATTGACCCCGACACCTTCGACGGCATCATGCGGATGAATGACCGGATCGGGATTGTGTCGATGGAGCGAATTATTGAGGAACTGAACAAGATCATTCTGGCCCCTACGCCCTCGTATGGCTTCAAACTACTCTACCAGGCGGGTCTGCTGGTGCACCTGCTGCCCGAACTGGTAGCGCTGAAGGGTGTGGAAACGGTAGAGGGCAAAGGCCACAAAGACAATTTTTACCACACGTTGCAGGTCCTAGACAACGTGGCGGGCATGAGCAACGACCTCTGGCTGCGGTGGTCGGCGTTGCTGCACGATATTGCCAAAACGCAAACCAAACGGTTCGACAAGCGGGTTGGCTGGACCTTTCACGGGCACGAAGAGGTGGGTGCCCGGCAGGTGCCGAACCTGTTTCGGCGGCTGAAACTGCCCCTCAATGAGCACATGAAGCAGGTGCAAAAGCTCGTCCGGCTGCATATGCGGCCCATTCCGCTGGTGAAAGACGGCATCACCGACTCAGCCCTGCGCCGGTTGTTATTTGACGCTGGCCCCGACCTGGAAAGCCTGCTCACGCTCTGTAGGGCTGATATCACGTCGAAAAACCATGATAAAGTGCAGCGGCATTTGCAGCGGTTCGATCAGGTAGAGCAGAAGTTGCACGACTTGGAAGAACGCGATCAGCTCCGCAATTTTCAGCCCGTCATCACCGGTGA
The DNA here is from genome assembly GCA_038230755.1 of Cytophagales bacterium. Classification (GTDB taxonomy): domain Bacteria; phylum Bacteroidota; class Bacteroidia; order Cytophagales; family Spirosomataceae; genus Fibrella. The sequence continues at coordinate 15,098 of JBBRMP010000103.1, forward strand.
ATTGATCATGGAAACCTTCGGGCTGAAACCCTCAAAAGAAGTAGGAGAGATCAAAGTAGCTATCCGCGAAGCCATTCTGGAAGGCACCATCCCCAACCGCCTCGACGAGGCATTTCCGTTTATGCTGGACATTGGCGGAAAGTTGGGGTTGGTACCAGTCGCTAATTCACCTTCAGCAGATCGATCTTAAATACCAGGATTGAATTGGCGGGGATACCGTTTTGGTCAGCTGAACCGTAGGCTAGACTAGGTGGTAAGTAGAGCGTAATACTGCCACCGGGCGCAATCAGAGGAATACCCTCCTGCCAGCCAGTAACGAGTTGGTTTAACCCAAAACTGACGCTATTACCACTATCAAAGGTAGAGCCGGTGGTCAGTTTGCCACTGTAATTCACTGTTACGTTAGAGCAGACCGTGGGCTTGGTACCCGTTCCCGGCGACTGGATGCTGTAGTAGAAACCCCGACTGTCGGCGGTGGCGGAAATCTCGTTCGCAGCAATATATTGCTTGAGCGTGGCTACTTCTGCGTCCGGGGCTTTCGTGGTAACGGTTGAAGCCGTGCAGTCGTTAGTTTGTCTGCAGCCACTAAAAATCGATGCGCCAATGAGTAGCGCAAGAGCCTGTTTTTTCATCCTGTTTCAATTAGCCCGAAAGTTACGGCTTTGGCCGGGGAACCTGAGCGACGTAGTTTTGCACCACTATGGAAAAGAATAATTTTCGTCGCTCATTCGGTGCGGCCCTGACCATTTTGGGTGCCGTTGTGATCCTTTTTGCCTGCGTGGCCTTCCTCTCGAACGGCAAGCCCACGCTTGGTCTCGATGTTACACCGGGCCGGGCCGCCGCCCCCTTCATCGTGGGGCTTATCTTTTTCGGCGCAGGCATCAATCTGATCAACAATTCATAGGCTTTTTACGGCCCCCTCTCCTACTTCTTCGCCGTCAGCAGCCAGCCGTAGGTGTTTTTGGGCTGGGGAAGGCCGTCGGGCTGGAGTTGGAGGTACATCAGGTGGAGGTGCGTTGGGGAGCGGGCTTTGTAAGCGTTCAATCCCGTGCGACCTACTTCGCCGAGTTTCTGACCAGCCTGCACCCAGTCGCCCATCGCTATGTTAACCACGTTGTTATGAGCGTAGTAAAATAGCCCGTCGCGGATGGGGTCATACACCCAAATCCAGTTACCACCCCGGTAGTCCTGCCCCGGCGTCCAGCCGGTTTCCACGGCCAATACCAGTCCTTCGCCCATGGCCAGCACATCGACCGGTGCGCCGGTGCGGTCATCGACGCAGTCCTGATTCTGGTCACGGATGAAAATATCCTGGGCCGGGTGGCTGCCCCGCACTTTATAGTCGAAGAGGTCGAAGCCGTTGCCCCGGTAGCCCTCGCCGTGGGAGCCGCCGATGGCCCCGGAGGTGTAGCCACGTAGCGGAAACGACATGACCGTGCGGGTACGTCCGCCCGCAGTGGTGGTATCCGGGAAGTTGGCGTTGGGTTGGTAGCGGCTGCGCAGGCCCTGCATAATCTGGCTGAACACCGCCCGTGCGGAATCAGGGGCAATGGTCTGCTCCCGAATTTCGACGTAGAGCGTGTTGAATCGCTGGCAAAACGCGTAGGGCGTAGCATCGGGCGCGGGGAGCGGTAAAATTTGGGACGATGCCACGCTGACGCAACCCAACAACAGCACCAGCAGGATACCGGCCAAACGACTAAAGAGCGGCATGATCAAGGAAAGATTGGGCTAAACAACGAGGTAAGTTTCTGCAAACATACACCCCGGAAGCCACCAGATTGACGTTGATCTTTGCCTAAGGGCAAAAGACTTTATAGAACGTATAGCTGAGCGTGAGGGCCACAAACGTGTACTGATCTTTGGTGTCGGGGTCGCTCTGATTCAGGCGCGGTGTGCCGGCGGCGGGTTGTTTCAGCCCATCGAGCGAATCGGAGAACGTAAACCGGGTGCCCCATTCCAGGCCCAGCGTCCAGGGTTGGTGGAACTCGTATTTAACGCCAACGCCCAGCGGAAACGCGATGTTGATTGGTCCCTCGCCTTGCTGCCGCAGGCCGTGCGTGAACACGCCAATGCCCCCAAACACGTAGGGCGTCCAGTTTTTCACGTTACGCAGGGGGGTATAATTTCTGAATTTGTATTCGCCCAGCACGGCAAACTCGCGGACCGTATTGCGGAACGAAGCGCCGCGAGCGCGTTGGTATGGATCGGTGGTGAGGCTATCTACGCCAGTCAATCGCCCCATACTGGCCTGTATCCGCACGGCAAATGAACGCGTGGGGTGGTACCGAAAAAATAGCCCGCCGCCCGGTTGCACAAACCGCAGATTGAGCGTAGGCGATACGTCGCCTTTGTAGAGCATACCGCCCAACACACCGCCCACTTCAATTTTCTGCGCCCAGCCCAGCGTTGGTACAAGAAAAAGCCCGACCAGAAAAAGCCGAATCATGGCAACGGCTATGGGCATCTGATTTTAGCAGGAATGATGTAGTGAATCTGGAAGCTGGTGAGCAGGTACGAATCTTTAAGGGGGATGCGCCCGCTGCCACCACGTTGCACACTGACCGGATTTCCACCAGCAGCAATGATTTTGTCGATTCCCGCCTGCCGGTTGTCACCCGAACGGGTAGCCAGTAGCTCCTGGTTGCGGTTCGAGAATTCTTTGGCCAGGGGGGTTGCCAAGTCGTTAGGGTTAGGGTAGTTTCCGCCCACGTCGTCGAGGTAATCACTAAACGTGGGCGTCAAGCGCACTTCAGCCGCCAGATTGAATGACTCGTTGAGGGCATAACGAACACCTAAACCCATTGGAATGGAGACAGTTACCAATGAATACGGTTTGGCATAGCCGGGCTGCCCTTGCCCCTCAGTACCCAATGGTTGCAGGGCTACCCATTGCTGTTTGGTGTCAGTAGGGCTGTTGCGGCCCGTTAGACCCACCGGGTTATGCGCTACTAAAGCTACGCCCAATAAAAGATACGGCGCTATTTTGGGACGGTTGCGGGGGGTACGTCCGCTCGGAATAAAGTCGTACATCCCAACGAGGGCAAACTCTTTGAGGTCGTTGCGAAACTGAAGATTACGAACAAACTGCGGGGCGTATTTCGCCGGGTCGCTCTTGCCAAAGGTGTAATCATCGCCCGCAATACGTGCCCAGGTAAACGACGCCCTTGCGCTAATTCGGGGCGTAAAATGACGGGTGTACATCAGGCCCACATTCCACCGGGGCAATGTAAACAGGCTTTTCAATGGCGCACTATACCCGGCCAGATCACCGAAGTAAGTAGACGTGCCCGCGCCAAAACCTACTTCCGAATAGGGCAAAAATTTGGGGTTTTGCCGACCCTGCGCCAACCCTTCGTTGCTAACCACACTAACCAGCAGAGCCGACAAAAATCCCCAGGTAGCTATGTTTCGGTATGTCATGTAGTCTAGTTTAAGCTGGGCTGCCCCAACTCAATCGGTTTGTTCAGAAAACGGCGGGCAGGGCGAAATATTGGCACATAAACGCTTTTTCTACGCACCAGCCCCCTGTTTAGTTGCGCACGTCGAAACCCCAGTTGAGCTTGCTGCGCAGGGTATTCAAAAAATTATCGTCGCTGAGCTTCACCAGTTTAGCCGAAAACCGCTCGCGTTGCACATGTATTTTAGTGGCCACGTCGACGGTGGTGGAGCGCGCATCGAGGGCGACGAGAAAGTTGCCGCTGCGGCTTTCTACTTCAAACGACAGCTTGCACGAATCCATGATCACCATGGGCCGCACGTTGAGGTTGTGCGGGCTAATGGGCGTGATGATGAAGTTGTTGGTGTGGGGCAGCAACACCGGACCGCCGCAACTGAGCGAATAGCCTGTAGAACCAGACGGCGTACAGACGATGATGCCATCGGCCCAGTACGAGTTCAGAAACTCACCGTCGAGGTAGGTATGCACCGTAATCATGGATGAACTCTGGGTGCGGGTGATGGTGAAATCATTCAGCCCGAAGGGGATACCCTCAAAAATATCAGCGTCGGTCTGCACGCTCACCAATGATCGTTCGTCGATGGTAAATTTCTGGTGCATCAGGGCGTGGAGCATGAACTGAATCCCCCCCGGCGACACCGTGGCCAGAAACCCCAGCCGACCAATGTTGATGCCGACGATGGGAATTTCGCGCTCACCCACCTGCGACACGACGTCGAGCAGGGTGCCGTCGCCACCGAGGCTAAAGGCAAAATCAGCGTCGAACAGGTCCTGTGGTGATGAATAGGTGCTTTGGCTGTTGTGGGTCACGCCCATTTCGTCGAGCGCCTTTCGGTACATTTCAGAAAGCTGAACGTCTACCCCACGGGCCGCCAGCGTGTCGAACATCGACTGTACAAAGGGCCGCGCCGCCTCAGGCAGCGTACGTCCGTGAATGGCAATTTTCATGAAAGTCTGGAAAATCGCCTTTACGTATTTAAATACCGCATCAGGGCGTCGTACCGTTCCTGGTCCACGCTTTCGATGGGCACGTTGGCAAAAGCCGATTCAATGGTGTAGCCGAACCGTTCGAGGGTAGACACCAGCGGGGTAATGTCGCGGCGGTTCAGTTTCAGCGTCAGGCGCGACCGGTCGGCCATGCCGATGGCGGCGCTGCTGTAGTAGCTGCTGATGATTTTAGCGTTGTTCGACTCGACCAGACGGCTTATTTCCGACATCGAATAATCGTGTTCGTCCAAGGCCAACACAATGATGGCCCCGCTTTCGAGCATACCCAGATCGCGGGCAAACTGCCGCAGGAGCTCGGTGGTGGTCACGCAGCCCAGCAGTTCGTTGCCTTCGCCCACGATGGCCAGCACGTCGAGGCGGTGTTCGGTCACCATAGGAATCAATTCCAGCAGGTGCTGATTTTCGCGGGCCATCACGGTTTCGGCCAGCCGCATCACATCGCTAATCGGGCGTTCGTCGTCCGATAAATCGAGCAACAGGTCTTCGCTCACGATGCCGACGTAGATACCCGCGTCGGCAATAACCAACTGCGACAGGCGGTGTTCCTGCATCCATTCCAGCGCGTCGGCAACGGAATCGCCCGGTTTGAGGGCAGGAATCATGGGGTC
>JBBRMP010000104.1:0-19667 GCA_038230755.1 Cytophagales bacterium
CTCCTCCAGTTGTTGGGAGGCTTCGGGGGAGACCGGCGACTGGCCGGAGGTGAGGAAGGTGATCTTACCCTGCCCGCTGGTGCAGCGGATGCAGGATCGAAAGATGAGCACCTCCTGCTTGTTGACCTGCACGGGGTAGGTCTCCTGCCAGGTGATGGGCACCGGCACGCAGGGCACGGGGGTGCCGCCCGCCATCTGGCTCAGCTTTTTGCAGATAACGAACGACGGAATATTGAGGTAGGGGATCTTGTCGGCAGCGTTGCCCACTTTCATGCCCTGCAATTTGACGTTGCGGGGTGTGGCGGTAAACTTTTTGGGCACCGTGCCTTCGGAACATTCCAGGTAGGCCCCCGTGATTACATATTCTAACTCGTCAGCCATACCAAAGGGGCGTTGTCACGCTGGAGTGAAGCGATAAAAAAGCAGGAAATCCAGGGCGACTGCACCCGGATTCCCTGCACCATTAACTACTTGACTAGGCTTTATCGCTCCAGTTGTTGTCGTGTTCGGCCCCCGAGAAAGTGATCTTCTCCGCCGAGATGGTGATGGTGAACGTACCGGCGGGGCGTTCTGGCCGGTCAGCGCGGGGCGTCTTGTCGAAGCGCTCAGACCAGCCAATGGCCCGCCCATTGGTGAGGTTGATCTCCTTGAGGGTGCTCTCTTTCTGGTCCACCACCCGGATGGTGGCGTCCTGGCCTTTGTAGGAGTTGGCCATCCAGTCGGCCAGGGAAGAGTCTTCGGGGCAGGAGATGACCTCGATCTCCACCACCCCGCCTTGTACCACTGACGAGGGACGGCCCTTGGAGTCGATGCTGCGACCGAGTTTGTAGGCGAAGGAGACGACCTCCTGGGCGCTAAAGCCTCCTGAGGAGAAATAAGCGGTTACTGCTGATGATTCAGCCATAATGGTACGTGCTTTAGTTGAACGATTGATTTATGAAATGGAACTCGGTAATGCGCTATTCGTAGACATCGACGTTGGGGCCTGTGATGTCAACTTTACTATCTGCCTTGACGTTAAATTCACAACCAGTATTCTGAATCTGGCTCTGACCGTGTAGCAATAAATCATGATCACCAGTGATCGTGATGTCATGTCCGGCATGAATCGTGATGTCATTCGTGGCATCCAGTGAGATGTTTTTTGCCGTTACCAGGACGTCCCCTTTTTCCGTGTACACCTTAATGGTGCCGTCTTTTTCAAAGGAGATGTGGATGCCGGTGTCTTTTTTGTTGGCGTTGGTGATGAAAATCTCCTGCTGGCCAGGCTTGTCTTTCATCACAATCTTGTTGCCGCCCTTGGTGCGGATGATCTTGTTGTAATTGTTGTCCGACCAATAATTGGTCGTGGGGTCTTTGTGGTAAATACTGCCCACCACCATCGGAAAATCAATGTGATTGGCCTCATACGAGATCAGCACCTGATCGTCGATTTCGGGGATGAACAAACTACCCCGTGCCCCGCCCGTGTAAGCCATTGCTACCCGTACCCAGCTTGATTTACCCGCCAGTTGGTTGGGCCAGTGAAACTGGAGCTTCACTCGGCCCAATTGCAGGGGATCTGCGTTCTTGAGCACGGTGGCTACTTCGGGCAACGCTGCTGGTAGCCGTACATGCGGATTGTGAGGTGGTGAAGATGAAGAAGCAGGTACAGCCTCAAAGTCATTTTCATAGTTTCCTTCATGATCTACATAGTGGTTAACAGAAACTAACCGGTAGTTTCCCAAACTTTCAGTTTTATAAACTTTAGGCTTAATAAGCTTTTGTCCTGTAACAGACACTGTTACACCAACTGTTAAATTAGGATTTTCGCCATAACCGCTAAATACAACCAGATCAGTGCCATTCATAGCGTTCATTGTGGCCCGATGCCCATCAAGTTCACCTGCTGAACCAACATCTTTCAGCGGAAATAACTGCGCAGGATTGCTAAATACAGCACTTGATGTATTGTAAGCAAAATCGCCAAAGGGACCATAACCACTTGTCGGGCTGTGAGGTACATCAAAAGCCTTGTGAAGTTGGTAATTATAATGGCGCATTTGAAACTTAGTGGGCTTGATACTTACCGCCATGTCAAAATGTTGCACACCGTCTATGACAAAGGGTTGAGTGACCTCACCCGGTGTACCAATAACGAGTTGCTGCCCATCATAATAACACCACTCACCGTATTCTTGCGCTAATCGGGTTGCAAACGCCCAATTGCTTTCATCATACTGAGCTTTGTAATCAATAAGGCTGGTGTATTTGGGGCTAATAGCAAAATTGAGCACACTGCCTCCATAGTCGCCTGCCACCGTGCCTAATATACCACTCAACGATTGTGCTACCCATGCCCTTCGCTGTTGGCCATCCTCCATTAAAATAGTGGGGCTACACCCCCGTATGATGTAAGAATTCACCATCTCAGAGTCATTATTGAGCGAAAGCTCTGTTACGATCCCCAAAAAGCTAAAATCAGCAGAAACCGTCTTGGATTTCGGTGTAAAGCTGATCATGGCCGGTTTACCGATTAGAGCCTGATGAGCCCCTTTGAAGAAAAATTGATTTTTATCCTCAAGATCTTCAAACGGCACAATAATCTCAAACGTATGGTGCGTGTGTAAATCTTGTGAGATACGTAACTGCAAGAAGTGCTCAATTTGAGTACCACCCACCCGTACATTTACATCAACTTGTTGTGCCATTTTGACCTATAGTTTAAGGAGAATAAGTAGTCGTTGTTTTGATCCATTGACTTTAGTTTCCGGCTAGTAAGTGTCTTTCAGATCAGACCACTGATTGTCATGGAGAATACCATTAACGATAAGCTGTGCTGCTGAAATGCCTAACTCAAATTCATAGGCGATACTACCCGAACCTGGTACAAGCGTCTCCTGATAAGATACGCAATAAGCCTGATTAAACGTCAGCGTTTTAAACGTTGTGTTTTCATCGCTGACGTACCTGATTTCCCCGTCAAACATCTTGAGCGGGTCAATGGCCCATTGTTGAAGCGTGTTCTGATCATTTCCCAAAATCGAAATCTCAATTAATCCACTGCGTACCCCCGCGCTCGCCCGGCCTAAGTGATCGATAGGTTGGCGCAGATTATAGGTGCATGACGAAAGCAGGTATGTGTGCCCACCCACCGTCATTGTTGTCTTGATAGAAGCAGCCATGTCGGTTAGTTCGTTAGTAATAAAAAAGAAGTACTCATTCGGTAGCAGGCCATTTTTTGTCTAGCTGAATAGCCCCGGTCTGCACCCGCTCAGGAGAAATCACAATTGTTGTTATGATCTGTCCACTCCCTGTACCCGCATTCGACTGCTCAATCATTGACACACAGTAAGCATTGAAAAAAGATACCTCTCGTAGTGTGATAGGACTATTGATTTGCTTGAAAACGACTTTGCCATCCTGTCGCATTGCGGGGTTGATCATCCATTCGTTGATCACATTGTCATCTGTTGAATTAAACTCAATGGTCATCGTACCCCCCTTCGTCCGTGAGGCCGGTCTCCCCAGCGAATCAGTGTGCTGATAGATAGACAGATGAAAAAAATTAACATCCGTCGAAAATGCACCCACAGACAAGATACCTTTAAATGATGCCATACATACAGGTAATTTTAATGGTTGGAAATTGACAACATGCTGAACTGATTGAAAAAAGCAAAGCTTGTCCGACACACCCACTTGATCAACTACTTTTCAAATGGTTAATGATTTAATGAAAAATAAAAATTAGTCCTTACTTAATATCATAAAACCACCATACCAAAGGATTGTCATATACCAGGTAAAACTGAATAAACCCGACCCAATTAGTAGAAAAATGTAAAGACTGGTTTTTTGATGTGCAATCCGTTCAACATTATCCTGTATATGATACCGTTCAAGAGAGTCGATTACGGATCGATTTATGGTTAACACGCTATGCAGCAGATACTCCATGATCAGCACGGAGCCAACTACAACCAGTATGATAGTAATGATTAGAAAGCTTGATTGAGGCGAAGGATCAATTAGTCTCATCAGTATAAATGCCAGCATAGCTACTAAAGGTGACTTTATTAGCCACACAATATATTGCGTACCCTGATAAAGAATGGCCTTCCGTTCGTCAGCCGTCTCATAAGGCTTCACAAAGGGCATGAATAAAAAAAGCAGTGCGTAATACATCGTTAACCGTCATTTTGTGTAATAACTGTATACAGGAGACGAATAAGCCTTATTACGTTTAAAGGCATGGATATTGTTGATCCACTCACTCACGGCACCACCCGAAACAAGTTCGGCAAAGGCATAGCAAGCCGCAATAACGGTGCAGGCCATCGCAAGCATAACACTAGCCGTGAGCGCAGCAATAAGGCTCAGTACTACTGCGCCAGAATCCACAACTGTGCTTGCTGTCCAAGTATCTGTTGAAATTTGATACGTTATGTAACCGACAGAAAGTGCGTTTCCCACGGTACCAGCCCATTTCCCAAATTTAGTCAGTCGGTTGTAGGGAATTGATACATCTTTACTCCCTGCTCTGGTGCGGCCAATAATCCACTGAATGTTCCTGTCAAGTAAAGCCGCATTAACACTGTTACTGCTCAGTCGTTGTGCTATACGGGCTGCGTTAGCTCCTGTAGCTTCTTCAACGTTACCGTAAGGACTTGGTTTGAAGAGCGGAAGCCCTTTGATATCAACTGCTTTTGATCCTGCAAAGGCCACCAGAAAATTTCTCGCAATGTTTCTGCTCAATTCATGTTGGTAATCCCAAGTATTGGTTGTCCACTTAGATGTATTTATCCCCTTTTTGTAGTAACTTTTTGTATTTTTCAAATAGGTACCCATCGCATCTTTTTTGCCAATAGTTTCGTTCAATAATGGAACTTTAGCAAACTGCAACGCCCCTGCACCGATCATCGCCATCAAATCTTCGGATACATGGACATTAATTTTGTACTGATTAGTAGGCCTTGAACTACCAGGCACCATAAACATTGGTCTGTCATCTAGATTTACTGTTAACACAATCTCTAATTTGTTTGATACATCCCTCCAGTCTGTTTCCATTCTGAAAAGATATCGTACATGAGTTGCACCAAGCCGGGTTACCAGGTCAGGCATCTTTAACACACTCTGTTCCAGTTCCTCTATAGCTAAATTTAACGGAAGCTTAGTTTGATTCAGCACAACTACCGATACGCACATAGACTGAATTAATGGCCTTAGAAGGGCCATCTCAAAATCACGTGGTGTGTAAATTTTCCTATTAACTCTTGTAGCATCTCTAGCCATAGCCGTACTAGGTCCCATAGCAGAAATTTTCATGGGAGGCCTTTTGAACGAGACTGTGGTCACTGTATTGCTAGGTCTGGAAATAACTGGTCCATTTGTGTTCATTGTCGCATACTTCGGCTTGCCAACTCTGTCTTCAAATGACCTCTTATATGACCGGGTTTCCCGTGTGCTAACGGGAGCCGTTGAAATACTATTATGCTTCTTTGCCATTGTGTCAATGAAATAAAGCATAATTGCCGACTGCATTTGAGTACAAGCGACAATTATGCCTACTACGTAGATAGATTACTTGATCGAGGCTTTGAAATCGTCGCGGCGACCCGTGCTTTCGTTGCGGCCCTTTTCGCCCGTGAGGTTGATGATGAACGTCTTGGCCGGGAAAAACGGGGTGATGTTCAGGTCCACAATGATCCGGTCGGGCTGGATGGGGTCCTGCCGGAACCGGGGCGGATCAAACGTGTCGATGATCTTGCCGGGGCCTTTGATGCGGTCGAGGAACGCCACGATCTCGTCGGTGAGTTGCTTCTCTACTTTGCCGCTCCAGTTTTCCATGGCGCGTTTGTTCAAAAAGTTCATCATCACCTTCATAATCCAGTCGAAGACGCGCACCACCGAATAGGTCTTGAAACCCACGTTGTTGCCTGCAAAGAGTGTTTTGCCCGAAAAGGGGATGATCCGCGCAAACTCTTTGGTGAACGGAATCAGGCCCAACCCCTCCAGTTCGCCTACTTCGGTTTTGAGCAGATCCATCCGTACGCCGTCTACTTCTTCCAATGAGCCGAACTGCAAACCCGCCGATACCTGCGAGATGAGGTTTTGGTGCATCTTACCTGCCAACGCCGTCGACGGTTCGAGGTAGAGGTCTTCTTCTTCGCCGAACTCCTCGTATTTACCCCGGCCAATAAGGTGGTTCACGGTCATCATGGCGTTGGCATAACGGGGTACGTCCTGACTGAGCCGCTCGCGCTGAAACTCCTTGATGGTGTCTTTCAGGTCGCCCATGTTCCGGTAGTCGGTTACGAGCATGAGCTTGTGATCCGAAGCAATTTTGGCCCAGGCATCGACCACCGTTTTTTTGCCGAGGTAGCCCGGAATGACCAGCAACGAATAGCTTTCCTGCAAGTCGAAGCGGTTATACACCTGGTGAATTTCGTTGCGGACAAACTCAATCGTGTCGTTGTTATACACGTTGGCCGGGTCGAGTTGGGTAAGGCCCGCGTTCACGAACACGATGTTACGCACTTTGAAACCGCTCACCGCTGCATTGGCAAAATACAGGGCCACGCCCCGGTATGTGGCCTCCAGTTCACGAGTGGAGTCGAGGATTTCTTTGATATTCGACTTATACAGTTCTTCCGTCGTGTCGAACTGTTGTTGGGTGGTTTCGGCCAGTTCGGAGATGGGGCCTTCGGTGGCCAAAATGGTCTTCCAAAGCTCCAGACGCTTTTTAAGCTGTTGCCGGTCGCGGCGGCGGTCGGTTTCTTTGAGGAAGATTTCGCGCTTGGCGCGGCGTTCGGGGTTCAGGCTGTCGGCCCCTTCAACGGCCGTTTCAAGGAGCTTGAAACCACCGAATTTGAGTTGTTGCAGTTCCGCAATATTCTGCGAAAAAGACCGGGCAGACGCTTCGCGTTCAGCCGCTTTTTGGTTGGGAACCTGGTTCTGCTGTGCTTCAGCCATGACAGGAGGGGGGCGTTAAGGAGTGGATAAACGGTTGTTAACTCGCCTGATCGATTTCGTCGATCATTTGCTGCACCATAGCCAGCATGGTGGCTTTCACCTGTGGGTTGGCCACGGCGTGCTGCAACATTTTGTTTGAGCGCAACTGGTAATTGATGCGCTGGAGGTCGCGCATCTGGTCATTCAACTCCTGGAGGTAGTCGCTTTGGTCCACGAAGCCTTCGGGCGTAAAATCGCCCATTCGCCCAAAGCGGAAGGTCTCGGCCATTGGCTCACCTTTCTGGCTACTGAGCATCACCGTTACTTCGGGTTTGTAGTGTTCCAGCACGTCGTCTACCGATTCCATATCGGGGGCGGCTTCGGCTTCCGGGGGCAGTTCGTCAGTGAACTTGGCCACGAAAAGCGTTTTGTTCATGCTAATGGGCGAGAGGCTGGGCGGCAACTCGCGCAGGCCGGGCCAGGCACCGGGCATTGTATTGTCAAAATTGAACATTAGTTAGCTGTTTAACGAACCAAAAAATTGGGTTGAGCGACCAAACTAAACAAAGCTACGTATATTGACAACTGTTCCTATGGGCTTACGTGCTTAAAACGGGCGGACTTAGCAAACGGTAACGCCGCCGTTTTGAACCTCTTCTGGAACAACACGTCATTATAACGGACTAACTTAGTGTAGTGTGCATAAATTTAACAGAAAATACCGTTTCACAGTGATCCGCGTGTTTGTCATCCCCTGTCGATGAAACGCTAAAACCCATGGCCGACGAATTCTATAAACTACCTCTGCGCCTCGATTTGCTGACTAAAAAAGCCGCCCCGGCCCGCGTTACACACTGCTCGATGGAGGATTCGATTCGCAACAACCTTTACCTGATTACCACCACGCAGTATAACGAAGCCCGCTACGACGGGCAGTTTGGCTGTACGATTTGGGACGATGATTTCAACGTAGGCAACGACTCGATTTACATTCTCTGGACCGACCGGATTGAAAACTCGCTACGGACGTCGATCCGGCGCTACGAGCCGCGCCTGGAACGGGTGAAAGTGGAAGTGAGCGTGAACAGGGAAGGTACGCCCGACGCCCATAAGCTGGTGATTATCAAGATCACCGCCGACATTGCCCCCTCGAACCGCCGTCCATTTGTCTATCAGCGCGAAATCGTCGTAGCCCCATTTATTACCAAGAACAGATGATTAAAGGAGAACGCGGACCGGTCGGGATGACAAAAAAACCGCCCAATCCGCGTTCTCCTTATCCCACACTCTATGGAACCCATTACTCAGAAAGATTTCAGCCGCGAGGAGATTCGCAAGCGCATCACCAAACACGCGGCGGCGGTGTGGCAGATGCGGGCCAAAGACGTCGATACCGTCGATCCACTGGTGACTTACCTGATGGAGGCCTGCGCCTATGAACTCGAAAACACGGCCAAAGCCATCGAGCAGACGCGGGGCCGTATCGTAGACCGGCTGGCCAATGTGATGTGCCCGGAGGTGGTCGATTTACCCCGTCCGGCTCACGCCATTCTCCACGCCCGCCCCGACGATTCATTGGCTGATCTGGACCCGTCGGTGCAGTTTTTCCACCGCCCGCCCGCCCGCGAAGGTGTGATGCCCGATGTCTTTTTTTCGCCGGTGGTGAAGAGCCGGGTGGCCAATGGCGCGGTGCAATACATGGTTAGTGAGGAAGGGATCGTGGAGTATGCCGGTGCTGAGCGCATGGACTGGGATAAGCAGGTAATCCCCACGTTTCCGGTTGATTATCAGTCGGTTTGGCTTGGCCTGGAACTAAGCCCCTACGTACCATCCATCAGTGGGCTGCCCATTTATATTGATTGGGAAACCGAATCTGTCCAGCAAAAAGCGACGTACTACCGCAAACTCCAGGACCCGTATCAGACATCATGGCACCTGAACGGCAAGCCTGTTTCAGTCTACAACGGGTTCCTGACGCCATCGTCGCAAGCCGAGCATCTGGGGCCGCAACTCGATGTTTTGCACCTGCTGGAACAGGAGGTAATGAGCCAGCACCACCGTTCATTTATCACCCTCGGCAACCTGCCCGAACGGGCCGAATGGGGCGCGGCGGTGGGACTATACCCGCCCGGATTTGCGCTGACAGAATTGCAGCGGACCTATTTTAAGCGCGAAGTACTCTGGCTTGAATTGCGCCTCAGTCGGTCGTTTCCGGCGAAGGCCGTCGCCACGATGGAGGTGCGACTGAACTGTTTTCCGGTCATGAACCGCTACCTCAACCGGCAACAACAACGCCTGAACCCGGCCCTGAACGTGTTTCCGCTAAAATCAGATGCCGAGTTTTTGTTTATCCGCCGCGTGTACGATGCTGACAGCAAAGACCTGTTCCGGTCGTCGCCGTTACGGGATATTAATGAGCTGGACGACAACACGTTTATGTGGCGACCGCACGACGTGGGCCGGTTCGATGAGCGCAACGCCCGCGAGCTGCTGGAGCAGGTACAGCGGCTGCTTCTAGACGAAAATAGGGCGTTTCGGGCGTTGGGCACGGGCTGGTTCGTGAAAACGCTGGATGAACTCAACCGCAACCTCGAAGATCTGCGGCAGCAGGTGCAATCCATGCCCAACGAGGGATTCAAGGCGGGGCATCCGTATATTTTTATCAAACCCCGCAAGAATGATAGTAACATTTTTATGGAGTTCTGGAGTACCAATGGCAAAGCGGGCAATTTCATTGGAGCCGGTACACCGCTAACCTACAACGGCGGCTACGACTCTATAAAAAGCGACCCGGCTACGCTGTTTTTGGTCACGACCACCGTGGGCGGGCGCGATAAGCCGAGCATTGCGGAAAAGGAATACTACCTGCGCCAAACGCTGTTGACCCGCCAACGGCTGGTGACCATTGCCGACATCGAAGCCGAATGCAAAGCATACTTTTTTGGTCGCCTGGGCGGGGTGCCGGTAGACGTGACGGTGGAGAAGGCCTTTGCCGAAAACCTGATCGAAGGGGCCGGTTACGTGCGCTGCCTCGACGTGACGATCATTCCCCGCACCCGCACCGATTTGACCGCCGCCGAGTGGGTAGCCGAGTGCGACCGCTGCCAATTGTACATGGCCGAACGGTCGGCGATGAATTTGCCGTATCGGGTGAAAATGCAACCGCTCACTGCTGCCATGCGCCCATTATGAAGCTGCAACACTATGCCGACCAGCTAACCCGACTGCGCAGCGATGTGCGGCTGGAGGTGATCCTGGCGGAGCTGTATTTTGAGGGATTTGATCCCAAAAAAGACCTTCTCGTGCATCCGGTGGGCCTTTTTGAACGCAGCTACCGCAAAGACATTGGCGAACCCCGCGTGGGCAATGCTGACGTGTATGGCGACGATGCGGCCTCAATCGATCCGGCGCGGCATACCTATCTGAACGTGAAAGTGAACCGCGACGGGCTGTATGATTACCTGCCCGAAGGCCTCTTTCACCAGCCCAGCAACGAAACCCGCGACCAGAAAGAACTCTTCGAAGACATTGACGAGCAGGGACGTCGGCAGAAGGGGGCACGGCAGTTTTTCCAACCCATCGAGCAGGAGTTTTACCTCCAAGGGCTGCTGATGGAGCTGGAAGAGCGGACTTATCTGGTAAACGAACAGACGCTCCGGCAACAGTCGCAGGCCCCAAATGGGCAGGGCGACGTGCTGCGGCAGTTCTGGGATTTGCCCAACGGCCTGCTCGACATCCGGCAGTTGAACAACCTCTTGCACCTGCTGCCCATTGCCCACCGGCTGGTGCATAACAATGCGCTGGTGACGGAGGTCTACGAGCTAATTTTGGGTGTTCCGGTGGAAATTAGGACTATTCCGCCTCTGGTACATTTCATCAAACTAGCCGACGATGATGTGCCGTCGCCGAACGATTTGTCGAAGGCCGAACTGGGCGGTTTTGCGCTGGAAGGGTTGTATCAGGACACGATGCCCGCCTACGAAATCAGGGTCGGTCCGCTCAACAGCGACCAGCTCAACGATTTCCTGGCCGATGGCCGCAGCCGGGTGATTATGAACCTGTTAACGAAATATTTCCTGCCCGCCGAAACCGACGTGATCGACCATCTTTTGGTCGACGAAGCCAACCAGTACCTGACACTTTCCGACGATGAAAGCCCCAGCAGCGTACTGGGCGTGGCGTCGTACATATGAAGATGGCAAACTACCTCTTCAACGGTGAGTTCTTTTCCTTCGCTAATGCATTGTAAACCAGCGTATCGGCCAAGCCTGGGAGCCATTTGTTGAGGAAGACGGTGAGCTTGCCTTGGGCGGTTAAAATCAATTCGCGTTTACGGTTTTTAACGGCTTTCAGGATGTGGGCAGCGCATTCGTCGGCGGTCATCATGCTGGCTTCTTCGCGGACGGTTTCGCCGCTGACCTGCCCGTGCCCGTCGATGGCGGCGAAGCGGATGTTCGAGGCTGTGAAGCCGGGGCAGGCCGTGAGCACGTGGACGCCGGAGTGCAGCAATTCGGTACGTAATGCTTCCAGAAACCCATTCATGGCAAATTTCGAGGCCGAATAGCCCGTCCGGACGGGTAGCCCCCGATAGCCGGCAATGGACGAAATACCCACGATGGATCCCTTCGTTTTCAGGATGTGCGGCAGGGCGTAGCGCGTGGCATATACGGTGCCCATGTAGTTGATGTCCATCAGCTTGCGCAGCACCTCCGGGTCGGCATCAACAAACATGGACCGCATGGAAATACCCGCATTGTTGATCAGAATATCAATCCGGCCAAACCGCGCAATGGTCTCACCCATAAGGCGTTGCATGTCGGCGGCGATACTCACGTCGGCCACTACGGGCAAGTTGGTGATGCCCGCCTCGGTGAGGGCATTGGCGGTGAGTTGAAGGGCATCGGCCTTGCGACCACAAAACGCGATGGCAGCCCCGGTACGCCCATACGCAAACGCCAGCGCCTCGCCAATGCCCGACGACGCACCCGTAATAACCACAACAGGTTGATTCATGGGAGTAAAGATAAGTAGCAGTGGGCAGTGCTACTTTTTCAGTGCCTCAATCACCAGCGTCAATTCCTCGGCGGTGGCTTCGGTATTGCCCGAGAAGCCCAGGCTGCGGTAACGGACGCGGCCTTTAGGGTCGATGATGACTTTGGTGGGAATGCCCAGCACGCCGTAGGAATTAGCCACGTGCTGGTCGCGGTCCATGGGCACCGTAAATGGCCCGCTTTGACGCGCAACGAAGGATTGTACCCGACCGATGGGGCCACCTTCGCGGGTGTTGACGAAGAGGAACACCACGTTGGGGTCGTTTTTGAAATAGGCCGCTGCCTGCTGCACCGCCGGGAATGACGCCACGCACGGGCCGCACCAGGTAGCCCAAAAATCGAGCATGACCACCTTGCCCCGCAACGAAGCCAGCGATACAGTTTCGCCGGATAACGTGCTCATGATGAAGCCCGGAGCCGCCTGATTCACGAATGATTCGGCTAGTTCGGCCTGCCGTTCTGCCCTATACGGAGCCAGTAGATTGCGGACATACGCCTCGCCTTTGGCCTCACTTCCTTGCTTTTTTGCCTGGTACTTCACCAACGTTGATCTTAGCCGGGGCGTGAGCCGACCTACGCGGACCACGCCTTCGATATAGGGCAAGACTGAGTCGGCGCGGTTGGCGCGGAGGGCGCAACCCCAGAGCCGTTCGTTGGTGCGCGGGTCGGTGGTTTCGGGTTCGGTGTTGGCAGGAATGACCTGTTTGTACGTAGCCAACGCTGCTCCGAATTTGTCCTGTACATCAAAGGCGTAGGCCAGCGTGGCGCGGAAACTCTGGCTGTCGGTAGCCCGTTGCGCACTCTGTTCGGGCGTTAGCCGTTTTGGTAATGACCGTTGTTGCAGCCCCGTCAGGGCGCGTTGGGCCAACCATTCGGCCTGGGGTAGTCCACGACCTTCGTCGGTCATTTGCTGGGCGAAACTATGAAGCAACATCGGGTCGGTGGCCGAGAGGGGTTGTTGGGCCAAAAAGGCTTCCAGGTCCTTGAATTGGCCCGGTTTGAAGTACGCTTCGGCCACTGAGCTGACCAGCATGGCGCGGTAGGACGATGCCGGAAATGCCTGCGTAAACGACGTGAAGGCCGTTAGTTTTTTTGCTAGGTCAGTCTCTTTACGGATTACTTCGGCGCGGGCTTTCTGGGCGGCATCACCAGTGGGGTCAACCGTGCGGATGCGTTCGCGGGCGGCGGTGGCGCGGGCTGGTTCAGCTAGTTGTTCGTAGAGACTGGCGGCGGTGATTAGCTCGTCGGGCGTAGGCTGATGACTGTCGAGGTAAGCCGTAATCTGGTTTAGTGCTGTGGCTTTGGCACCGGGCTTCTGCATTCGTAACTGCGTGGCAATCAGATCACTCCAGTATTGAGGCCGGAGGCTGGGGTTCTGTGCCACTTCGCGCTCCATCTGCTGCACCACCCACGCCCAGTCGGGCTTGATTTTCAATTTGGCCGGAAAGGCCGTCCGCACCAGCACCGAAGCCTGACCACCCAGCGAATGAGGCTGTGGTTTGCCTTCGTCGGTGTATATGATGAGCGGATAGAAATGGCCGTTGTTGGCATCCACCAGTGTTGGGGTCGCTGCATTCTGAAACGCCATCACTAACCCCGAAACATTGGTCTTGGGCAAGGTTAGTTCACCAGTGAACGTGTTGCCCTCGCGCACAGCCGTGGCCGTGGTGGGTTGACTTAGGCGCATTTGCGACGGTGCTCCATAGCGCACGTATTGCCCCGAAATAGCCGTTGTTGAGGCCAGTGCGGTGTTTTTGGGCGAATAGGTAAATGACACCACATCGCCCGGTAGTGGTTTTTCGGGCAAGTACCGAAACTGTGCCAGAAGGGGCGAAGTGAGCAGGAGAAGGGCTAAGGCGAGGAGGCGATTCATAGACTAAAGATAGGGCTGCCTCTCCCGATTGCAAACCGGAGAGAGCGCCCCACAAATTGTCAGACAACCTTACCCCACTCCCGAATCTTCTCCGCCAACTCCATCTGCGTGTGGGCAGTATGGTCATTGGCGTACCAGGCGTGGAGGTGTTCCAGAATATCGGGCATGGGCAATTGCTGGGCTATCCAACCGGCCCTTTCCTGTTCCAGCGCGGCTGGACGTGGCCCCCAGTCGCCCAGTTCGTGGAGGTCGCTTTTACGGAGGCAGATAAGTTTGGGAATGGACCGCCCCCCGTTGGTCAGGTGAGCGTCGATGACGGGTAAGTTCTTGTCGCGCAGTAGCATACGCATCTCGATCCGGCTTGAATGTCCGGCTATTTTGTGGAGCACGGGCACAATTTGTGCCGCATCGCCACACCATGATTCGGTCAAGACCAGCCATACCCACGGCTCCCGAATCAGGGCCAGGGCTTCCTTTACATCGTGGGTCAGTTCAACCGTTTTTTCCAGCCGCCGAATCCGGGCGAAGTTGAGTTTGGTGAAGCCTAAAATCTGAGCCGTGTTGTAATGGGCATCGTCGGACGTGGTGCGCTGCTGGTCAAACAACTCGTGCGATAGTGCCATGTACGCCTCATACGTCAGCGCATCGGCCAGGAGGGAGGGGGAGATTGGGGAATTGTTCATAACGTTTTAGCAACGAATAGTGTAAAATGAGCAATGTAAAATGGGCTGTCGCGTCATACAATTGCGACAGCCCATTTTACATTTTACACTATTCATTTTACATTAATAGGCTCGCGCAAACACGACCCGTTGGGCGGATGGTTTGCCGGAGTAGACGCAGACGCCGGGTTCGTTAGCCCCCTCGAAAGGGATGCAACGGATAGTGGCTTTGGTTTGCTCTTTGATGGCCTCTTCGGTTTCGGAAGTGCCGTCCCAATGGGCCATGATGAAGCCGCCTTTTTCAATTTGCGCCTTGAACTCGTCGTAGGTGTCGATCACGAAGGTGTTGGCGGCGCGAAAATCGAGGGCTTTCTGGTAAATTGTTTTCTGAATGTCTTCGAGCAGAGCCGCAATGCGTTCGGTGAGGCCGTCGAAGGGGACAGTTTCTTTCGTTTTCAGGTCGCGACGGGCCATTTCCACGGTGCCGTTTTCCAGGTCACGCGCCCCGATGGCCAGCCGGATGGGTACGCCCCGGAGTTCGTGTTCGGCAAATTTATAGCCCGGCTTGTACGAATCCGAGTTGTCATATTTCACCGAAATGTGGGCCCTTTTCAACTCGGCCATCAGCGGCTTTACTTTCTCCGTCACCGCGTCCAACTGTTCGTCAGACCGGTAAATGGGCACGATGACCACCTGGATCGGCGCGAGTTTCGGCGGAATAATCAGGCCATCGTCATCGGAGTGGGCCATCACGAGGGCACCCATCATCCGGGTAGACAGGCCCCACGACGTACCCCAGACGTATTCGAGTTTGTTTTGCTTCGAGAGGAACTGCACCTCAAACGCTTTGGCGAAATTCTGCCCCAAAAAGTGCGATGTGCCCGCCTGAAGGGCTTTTCCGTCCTGCATCATGGCCTCGATGCACAGCGTATCGTCGGCCCCGGCGAAGCGTTCGTTGGCGGTTTTGGTGCCGCGAATCACGGGCATGGCCATCCATTCCTCGGCGAAGGTAGCGTAGACTTCCAGCATCTGCCGGGTTTCGGCCTGTGCTTCTTCGGCGGTGGCGTGGGCGGTGTGGCCTTCCTGCCAGAGGAATTCGGCCGTGCGCAGAAACAGGCGCGTCCGCATTTCCCAGCGCACCACGTTGGCCCACTGGTTAATGAGCAACGGCAGGTCGCGGTAGCTTTGAATCCAGTTTTTGTAGGTGCTCCAGATCACGGTCTCCGAGGTGGGCCGCACAATCAGTTCCTCCTCCAGCTTGGCGTCGGGGTCCACAATAATGCCCGACCCGTCTTCGGCGTTTTTGAGGCGGTAGTGGGTCACCACGGCACACTCTTTGGCGAAGCCCGCCACGTGCGAGGCCTCTTTGCTGAGGAATGATTTGGGAATAAACAGCGGAAAATAGGCATTTTGGTGGCCCGTTTCCTTGAACATATCGTCGAGGGCACGCTGCATTTTTTCCCAGATCGAAAAGCCATAGGGCTTGATCACCATGCAGCCCCGAACCGCCGAATTTTCGGCCAGATCGGCTTTGCGCACTAACTCATTATACCACTCCGAGTAATCGTCGGCGCGGGATGGAATTGCTTTAGCCATGAAATTAAAGTCGTGAGTCGTGGTCGGTTCGGCGTAGCCCCCCGCCCTAAAGGGAGCCTGCTGGCGCAAAAAAGGCTTCGCCGAAGGCGTATTTGTGCGCCAGCAGGCTCCCTTTAGGGCGGGGGGCTACGCCAATGAAAACTCTAAACTTTTATTGAGATTAAACCTTGATTAGACCTGCCAGTCTAACAGACTGAAGGGTTGCAAAGATAGGTTTTAAAGCTATTTTTGTAATCAATCAGACGCCTCAGTTGTTATTAGGGCGAGTGCGTGTCAATACCTGTTTTGCTTGAACCCTCACTGATTACCAAACCGCTTTTGTTTATGAAACTCAATAATACATGGCACTACCTGGCAATGGCCGCTTTGCTGGGTGTGGGGGCTTGTAGCTCCAGCCGCCAAACGGCCCAGAACGCCGGGGAAGTAGATGACCTCTATGGCAATTCGGGCGATGCGGTTGTGGCCTCTGCCAACGAACGCCAAACCTCGGCCCGGCAGGATCTGCGCACGGCCCGCCTCGACCGTCGGCAACAGCGGTTGAGCAACATCAACCCCGATTATAACGAAGAGCAGCAGTCGGGTGTGGTTGGTACCAACCAACAAGAATATTATTCAGAACTAACCGTCCGCAACGTGCAGCGTGGGATTTCGGCAGATCCGGGTTGGGGTGACGTGAATAGCGCCTACAACAGTGGGTATAACAACGGCTACAACAACAGTCTTTACGGGGCCAATAGCTGGAACCGCTGGGGAACGTATGGTGGCGGTGGTTTTTATAGTGGCCTGGGCTTAGGTCTGGGTCTGGGCTACGGCGGCTTTGGTGGTTACGGCTATAGTCCGTTTGGCATCAGGTTTGGCTACAACCCATTTGGTTTCGGGGGTGGCTACAACTCATACGCCTTCGGCAGCCCATATGGTTATGGCTATGATCCATTCTACAGCAGTTATGGCTACGGTGGTTATGGTGGGTACGGCTTTGGTGGTTACGGTGGCGGCTATGGTAACAGTAGTTTCTATGGTTATCGCCCCTCAGTAGTTAACAACTATTACGTAACCGGGGCCGATCCATACCGCAACAACCGGACATCAGGTGCGCGCTACAGTGCAGCATCGGGCCGTTACAATGGTGATTTCAACAACACCCCCCGCACCAGCACCGATCCCGGTGGACGCCGGAGCGCCAGAACCTACACGGGCAATAGCGGCTATACGAACACGACGCCTGCACCATCGCGTGGTGGTGACAGTTACTACAGCCGCCCCGCCGATGGTGGGTACAATGGATCACGGTCTAATACCCGTGGAACGTATTATTACGACAACAGTGGTAGCACCGGTGGTCGCACGTCGGGCAACTCGGCACCAGCCACGCAGTCGTATGGTGGCTCGTCGCGCGGGTCAACGGACACGTATTATTCAGCACCCAGCCGGGGTAGCAGCCGGGGTAACTACACACCTTCGTATGATGCCAGTGGTTCGCAGAACCGGTCCTATTCAGCGCCTAGCAATTCGGCACCTTCGCGCAGCTATTCACAGCCAAGCCAGAGTTACTCGCAACCAAGTTATTCGGCCCCAAGTCGGGGTAGCTATAGCGCACCAAGTGCGCCGAGCTACAGTGCGCCCAGTCACTCATCGGGAGGTGGTGGCGGAGGAGGCAGTAGTAGCGGCGGCGGTGGTGGTGGCGGCGGATCACGTGGCCCACGGTAAGCAGCTTTGTTAACTACCAGTTAATACATAGAAAAACCCCGCTGTTTTGAGAGAGACAGTGGGGTTTTTTCGTTTACAGTACAAGGCGTATTAAACGTTTCGGACAAACTGTTGTCTTAAAGAAAAGGCGTTTTTGACCACCTACATCCAGATCAGTTATGAACAGATATTTGCTTTCGGTCGCAGCCCTCTTTAGCGGTGCGATCAGCGCGTTTGGGCAGGATTATTCAGGCGACGTATTTCGATATTCCGACCAGCCTATTACGGGTACGGCTCGTTTTCAGGGCCTCGGTGGTGGTCACGCGGCCATTGGCGGCGATGCTTCCTCGGCCTTCACTAACCCCGCCGGACTGGGCTTTTACAACCGGTCGGAGGTAAGCATCAGTCCGGGCGTTCGCCTTCAGAACGTGGGGGTTAACTATGCCGGTGCCAATACCAACGCCAATAAGGCTGTGCCGTTTGTGGGGCAGGCGGCCTTGATCTTTGCGGGCGAGCCATCGCGGCAGGGAAGTATGCGGCGGGGTACGTTTGGCATCACCTATTCGCGGCACGTAAGTCTCAACAATGAGTTTGCCTTTACGGGGTTAAATAACCGCAGCTCAATCACTGACGCCTACGCGGCTGATCTGAATAGCTTTGGCTTCAAATCGGATGACGTTGACAAGGTGTTCAATAAGAGTACAAATCAGGTAACAGACATCAACGGTGCGCCCGGCACAGCTTATCTGGCAGCGGCGTATCAGCTCTATCTGGTTGATCCAACAGCATCGGGTGCTAATACATACGTGGGGGCCGAAGGTGACAAGGTGACCAATCAGACGCAGAGCTATTCATCGAGCGGGTCTCAGTCGCAGTGGTCATTGGCTTACGGAGCCAACTTCGACGATAAATGGTACGTGGGTGGTTCGCTTGGTATTGCCAGCACCCGCTTCGACTTTACGAATCGCTATTCAGAAACCTTCGTCGGTGGCGACCAGATTCGGGGCCTGACAGACCAGAGTACGCTTACTGTGCGGGGTACGGGTGTCAACCTTACGCTGGGTACCATTTTCCGGCCTACCGAATTGGTACAGTTGGGGGCCACGTTTACGTCTCCCACATTCAGCGGTTTAACGGAGACGTATGACCGCACCCTCAGTGCCGATATTATTGGCATTCGACAGGTCGAAAATGGTAAGCCAGTCCTTGATGCGAATGGAAACCAGAAGCGGTTTGTGCCTGATCTCCAAAAGATTGCGTTACCATCCAATGATTTTAACTACAGTATTACCACGCCGTTGCGGGCATCGGGTGGGGCTACGTTCTTCTTCAAAAAGCGCGGTTTCATTACGGCCACGGCTGAATACGTGGGTTACAGCGGTATGCGGGTGAGCACAAGTGATTATTCGGCAGCCGTTGATAATCAGGCGTTTCGGGAAGATAATAAGAAGAACGTACAGGCCGCTTACCAAAATGTGGTCAACTTCCGAGTTGGTGCCGAAGTTCGGGCCAATATGTTCCGCTTCCGGGCCGGGGCTGCCTATCTGCCCACCGCCTACAAAGACACCTACGACCAACTGGCCAAAAATGGCGACCGTAATTCGCTACTACTGTCGGGTGGGGTAGGGGTGCGCAACGAGCGTTTTTTCCTGGATGTGGCCTATTCAGCCTATGCGTTCAAAACGGCCTACGCACCCTATACGCTCAACAACTCACAGAATTATGCCGCCGCCGTGCTGAATAATAAAGTCGGTAGTGCATTGCTGTCGGTGGGGGTGTTTTTCTGAGAAGCAGCAGCCCCCTAGCCCCCGAAGGGGGAAGTGCTGCCGCCAGCGTAGCTTCACTCTCGGCTTTCTTTACGAG
>JBBRMP010000105.1:0-19639 GCA_038230755.1 Cytophagales bacterium
ATGCACCAGATTACGCTTGCGCTTGGTCGACTTCTTAGTCAGAATGTGGGAGTGGAAGGCGTGCTTCCGTTTGATTTTCCCGGTACCAGTCAGCTTGAAACGCTTCTTGGCTGCCGAGTTGGTTTTTTGCTTTGGCATGATTCAAAAAATGACCGTTTCGACGGACCGCGTTAAATAAACAGGCCGCAAAGGTAAGAAAAAAGCGGCAGCTATTTCTTCACCGCTACCACTTTCGGGGCGAGGAACATGATCATGCGCTTGCCCTCTAGCTTGGGTTCCTGCTCGATCTTGCCTACCTCTTCGAGGCCCTTCGAAAAGCGGTCGAGCAATAGCAGACCGCGGTCTTTGAAGACAATGGAACGACCAACGAAGTGAACGTACGCTTTCACCTTCGCGCCTTCTTTCAAAAACGTGGTGGCGTGTTTCAGCTTGAACTCAAAATCGTGATCATCCGTGTTCGGACCGAACCGAATCTCTTTGATCACCACCTTTTGGGCGTTGGCTTTTATTTCTTTCTGCTTCTTCTTTTGTTCGTACTTGAACTTCGAGTAGTCGATCACGCGGCACACGGGCGGCACGGCGTTAGGCGAAATTTCGACCAGGTCGAGGCTTTGCGCCTTAGCCATGATCAAGGCCTGTGCAATAGGAAAAATGCCTTGCTCGACGTTCTCGCCGACAACCCGTACTTCGCGGGCTTGTATCCGCTCATTGATCTTGTAGGGTTCTTCAACCACGCGACGGGGTGGTCTGCGTTGGGGTAATGCCATATGGTTTGGTTAACGTGGTAACTTATTGGTCTTGTAAACGTAGGAAATATATAAAAGTTTACACCTTTACCTGCTCCTGAAACAGTGTGGTAAACTCGGCGATGCTCATGCTGCCGAGGTCGCCCTCGCCTTTGCGACGAACCGAAACGCGCCCTTCGGCGGCTTCTTTTTCGCCCACCACAAGCATGTAAGGTACTTTGGCAATTTCGGCATCCCGAATTTTGCGGCCAATTTTCTCGTCGCGCAGGTCAACGAAGCCACGAATATCGGCTTCCTGAAGCTGGAAAAACAAGTCGTTGGCGTAATCTTCGTACTTCTCCGAGATGGGCAAAATCGCAATCTGATCGGGTGAGAGCCACAGGGGGAAATTACCCGCCGTGTTCTCGATCAAAATGGCAATGAACCGCTCCATCGACCCAAACGGTGCCCGGTGAATCATGGCAGGGCGGTGTTTCTGATTATCGGCACCCGTATACTCCAACTCGAACCGTTCGGGCAGGTTGTAATCGACCTGAATCGTGCCGAGTTGCCACTTCCGACCCAGAGCGTCGCGCACCATAAAATCGAGCTTGGGGCCGTAGAAAGCGGCTTCGCCCTTTTCCGTAACGGTCTTCAGGCCTTTTTCATTCGCCGCCTCAATAATGGCAGCCTCAGCCTTATCCCAGTTTTCGTCGGTACCGATGTATTTCGTGCCATTATCGGGGTCACGAAGCGACACCTGCGCACTGTAGTCATTGAATCCCAGCGACTTAAACACGTACAGCACCAGGTCGATTACCTTTTTGAACTCGTCGTTGACCTGATCGGGTCGGCAGAAAATATGGGCGTCGTCCTGCGTGAAGCCGCGCACCCGCGTCAGCCCGTGCAACTCGCCCGACTGCTCATAGCGATACACCGTGCCGAACTCGGCCAGCCGCAGGGGCAGGTCGCGGTAGGAACGGGGCTTGGTCTTGTAAATTTCGCAATGGTGGGGGCAGTTCATGGGTTTGAGCATAAACTCCTCCCCTTCTTCGGGCGTACGGATGGGCTGGAATGAATCGGCTCCATATTTTTCCCAGTGACCCGACGTGACGTACAGTTGCTTGGAGCCAATATGCGGCGTCACCACCGGCGAATAACCCGCCCGCACCTGCGCCCGCCGCAGAAAATTCTCCAGCCGTTCGCGGAGGATCGCGCCTTTGGGCAACCACAGCGGCAGCCCCTGCCCTACCTTCTCCGAAAACGCGAACAGTTCCAGCTCTTTGCCCAGCTTGCGGTGGTCGCGTTTTTTGGCTTCTTCCAGCAACGTCAGGTACTCTTCCAGCTCTTTTTGCTTCGGAAACGTGATGGCGTAGATGCGCGTGAGCTGCTTATTTTTTTCGTCGCCGCGCCAGTACGCGCCCGCCACATTCATGAGCTTAACGGCCTTGATGAAGCCCGTATTGGGGATATGCGGTCCCCGGCAAAGGTCCGTAAAGCCACCCTGCGTGTAGAATGTGATGCTGCCGTCGGCGAGGTTTTCGAGCAAGTCAATTTTGTAGGGATCACCTTTTTCCTCGAAATAGTCAATGGCATCGGCCTTGCTCACCGGCTTGCGGACGTATTCGTTTTTCTGCCGGGCCAGTTCCAGCATCTTGTCTTCGACCTTCTTGAAATCGTCGTGCGAGAAGTGCTTTCCCTCAAAATCGACGTCGTAGTAAAAGCCATTTTCGATGGGCGGCCCAATAGCAAATTTGATGCCGGGATACAGCGACTCCAACGCCTCGGCCAGCAAGTGGGCCGACGAGTGCCAGAACGTCGATTTGCCTTCCAGGTCATTCCACGTCAGCAACTGCACCGTCACGGCTGCCCCATCGGCGGGGATATCAATCGGGCGGGTAGCATCCTGCACCTGTCCGTTTACTTTGGCGGCCAGCACATTGCGGGCCAGGCCCTCGCTGATGCCCAGGGCCACATCAAACCCCGTCGATCCGGCGGGGTAATCACGCACGCTGCCGTCGGGCAGGGCCACGTGTAACTGTATATCCTGCGTTGTCATATCTTTTTATGAGGGTTAATCAATCGGTCTCACTTGAAAAACTGAATCAGTCATGGAGCGGATGCGGGTTCGGGGTTGTATGGGTTGAATCCGTATCCGGCTGGTGTCGAGTGTGCGTCCCCCGTTAGGGGTTCGGGCGAGGGGGGCGGCCAACAGACCCGTTTCAGGGGCCACTGGATACAGGTAATTATTGTAGGCGGCGTTGATCTGCTGCTGCCTCCGCTGCACCCGCCAGAGTCCCGCTTGAGCCGCCGGGTCACCGGGGTCTTTTTGCAGCGAGGTCGTATACTGCGCCAGTGCCCGGTCCCATTGCCCGGTCATTTCCAGCCCGTGTCCTACATAATAATCAATATGCGGGAAGGTTGGTTTCCGTTTCTGCACCTGCTCGAAATTGGCCAGCGCGGAGTTGTAATTTCGGAAGCGATCAAAAATCAGACCAGCCTGAAAATACGCCTGCACGTAGTCGGGTTGCAGGGTCACGGTCTTTTGGTAGGCCATCAGCGCACTGTCGGCACGGCCTGCGTTCTGGTAGATCATACCCCGCTGAAACAACAGTTCGGCGTTGATGGGGAAGTAGCGCGTGGCCCGGTCGTTATAAACCAATGCCGTGTTCAGATCACCCAGCGAACGGTAGACGGCCGTAAGCTGATTATACGTCGGCAAAAAGCGCGGTTTCAGTTGCAGTGCCTCCTGAAAATGGGTGATCGCCCCGGTTGTATCACCGGTCTTGGCCGAAATCAAGCCATCGTAAAAGTGCGCCTCCCCGTCGTAGGGTGCCATTTGCAGGGCTCTGGCCAGATACAGTCGTGCTTTGGGGTACTGGGTTTGCTGTTGCAGGGCGTCACTCATAAGCGTGAACAATTCCGGCGAACTCACGCCCAGAATCTCGGCTCGTTGGGCATCGGCAAAGGCTTTGTCGGCTTTGTTCTGCGCCTGCATCACCCGCGCCCGGACGAGGTAAAACGCGCCCGAATTGGCATTGAGCGAAATGGCCTCGTCGATGTCAGACTGCGCTTCGGGCAGGTGCCCCATTTGCAGGTGCAGCACCGCCCGTTTAGCGTAGGCCGAGGCCGACGATGACTGGCTAATGGCCCGATTGAGCGCCCGGAGGGTGTTTCCAGCCTGGGCACTGTCGGCCGCCTGGGGCATGGGTGGGATACGCGACAGCCGCCGACCATCGTTTCCGCACGAGGCCAGACCGGCAACCACCAACAGGATCAATATGTACCGCAAAATGTCCCCAAGGCGAAGGTGAGTTTTCAGTTTTGAGTTTACAGTTGGCTGGCGTGAGAATTACGCTTACGCCAGCCAACTGTAAACTGTAAACTCAAAACTGAAAACTTTTTTCACAAATTTACGGAAGAAAACCGAGAGAAAACGCCCAGTGGGAGGCGTTTCTGGCCAGAATCCGTTAAGTACAATTCGCCCGACTGGCTGTTGAGGAGGGGGCCGAAGCACTGCGTGAGCAGGTTGTCGAGGATGATGTAGGAGAAGCCGAGCGAATAGGAGTTAATGATGAAAAAGAAGTCCTGCCGGTCCAGCAGCGTGGCGCAGGTTTTCAGCAACTCATTCAACTGGTCTTCCAGCACCCACTTTTCACCGTCGGGGCCGCGTCCGTAGGCAGGCGGGTCCAGGATGATGCCGTGGTAGGTGTTGCCGCGTCGTTCTTCGCGCTTCACGAATTTCATGGCGTCTTCCACCAGCCACCGCACGTTGTCGAGGTTGCTCATGGTCATGTTCTCTTTCGACCACGAAATCACCTGCTTTACAGCATCGACGTGGGTAACGTCGGCACCGGCCTGCCGGGCGGCAAGGGTGGCCCCGCCAGTGTAGGCAAACAGGTTCAGGACACGCGGACGGTCGATAGGCAGGGCTTTGATGACGTCGTGGATGTAGGTCCAGTTGACGGCCTGTTCGGGAAAAATACCGACGTGCTTAAACGAAGTCAGGGCCAGCTTAAAGGTCAAATTCAGCTCCTGCTGCCTGAAATCAACCGTCCAGGGGTCTTGCATGGGTTTCAGCGTCTGCCATTCACCCCGCTCCGGCGACTGCTTGTCGCGGCGGAAGGTGGCGTGGGCCAGCCGTTCCCACTCGGTTTCCGAGAGGGAGCAATCCCAGATGGCCTGCGGTTCGGGGCGGGCCAGCGTATAGGGACCGAACCGCTCCAGCTTCATAAAATCGCCGGAGTCGATGAGTTCGTAATCGGGCCAAACGGCGGGGGTGAGGAGGGTCATTTTTTTATCAATAACACCACATTCTCCACATGGTGCGTATGAGGGAACATATCGACGGGCTGGACGGCGGCGACGGTGTATGCCGAGTCGAGCCAGGCAATGTCGCGGGCCTGCGTGGCGGTGTTGCAACTGACGTAGACGATTTTCTGGGGTGCGGCCAGCAACAGTTGGCGCACCACTGCCTCGTCCATCCCGGCGCGGGGCGGGTCGGTGATGACCACGTCCGGGGCACCATGCTCGGCAAAAAAGGCTTCCGTGAGCAGGTTTTTCATGTCGCCCGCGTAGAAGGCAGCGTTCTTGACTCCATTCACTTCGGCGTTCACCCCGGCATCGACCACGGCAGCGTCGACATATTCGACGCCCACTACTTTTTTGGCCTGATGCGCCACGAACAGGGCAATGGTGCCGGTGCCGGTGTAGAGGTCATAGACGATTTCGTGGCCCGTGAGTCCGGCCATGTCGCGGGCAATTTTGTAGAGTTCAAAGGCCTGTTGCGCGTTGGTCTGGTAGAACGATTTGGCGTTGATCCGAAACGTCAGCACCTTCGGCCTGTCGGGTGTGCCGGCGTCCATTGTTTCTTCGATGTACGGTGTTCCGGCGTAGTTGATGACGTCCTGATCGCCGTAGTTGTCGTTCATCTTCCGGTTGATGATGTAGTTGAGCGACGTGATTTGTGGAAAACGTTCCTGCAAGTGACCGAGTATAGCGTCAAGCGTATTCTTCTCATCTTTGGCTACTTGCAGTGTCACCATCAATTGGCCAGTGCTTTCGGCGGTGCGGATGATGAGCGTGCGGAGGTAGCCCTGGTGCGTCTTCAGGTTATAGGCCGACAGGTTGCTGGCGAACATGTAGTCGGCCACGGCGAGGCGGATATCGTTCGAGGGGTCGGGCTGGAGGTAGCAGTGTCTGATGGGCAGCACCTTATCGAACCGGCCCGGCACGTGGAAACCCACCGCGCGGAAATCCATGCGTTCGCCAGTCTGTACTTCGGCCTGGGTCAACCACCGGCCATCGGCGATGGTAAATTCCAACTTATTGCGGTAGTACTGGGTCTTGCTGGCGGGCAGAATGGGAGCGATTTCCGGCAACGGAACCTTGGCGATGCGCGTAAGGTGGTCAACCACCTGCTGGTATTTGAACCGCAGTTGTTCGGCATACTGAATGTGTTGCCACTTACACCCGCCGCAGGTGCCGAAATGTTCACAAAATGGCTCGGTCCGTACCGGCGACGGCTCGATGATGCGTTCGACGGTGGCCTCGCGGTACTGTTTTTTCTTGTTAACTACTTTGATATCAACCAGATCACCGGCGGCGGGCATGGGGTAGCCGGGAATACCTTCCACGAAGATCACACCTTCGTCGGTCTTTATGATGCATTTACCCTCGGCGGCCACATCGTTGATACGGATGCTGGTGAGGATTTCGGGTGCTCTATGTTTGTTGCGGCGCATTCAATAATGAGTTCACGTTTGGCGTAGTCTCCAGACCAAACGGTAGGGGCAACGGTCAACTATTTCTTAAAAACCGCTAAATTAAGCATCCGTTTTCGGACGGGCCGTACCCTACCCCCAATTGTATGTCTCAACTATACCGTAATTCCTTTATCCGTTTGCTGCTTTTGACCCTGTTTGGGCTGCTGCCCGGCCTGGCTGTTGCCACGCACATTGTAGGCGGCGAAATCGAACTCCAATACCTTGGCCCGGGCAAGGCGTACACGCACCGGATCAACCTGAACCTCTATTTCGACGATATTCTGGGTAATCCCGGTGCCAATGACCCAACGGTGGTGCTGGGCATCTTCCGTAAGCGGGATGGCGTGCTGTTGTCGGGTATCGAACTACCCCGCGTCAGTTCAGAAATCATTAATTACAGCGTACCCAGTTGTTCGGTATCCGACCTGCGCACCCGGCTGATTCGTTATGGCCTCGACGTGACCCTTAACCCGTCGGCGTTCAATGATCCGGGCGGGTATTACATCTCCTGGGAGCGGTGCTGCCGCAACAACAGCATCAGTAACATCGTCAACCCCGCCGGAGCCGCCTCGACGTTTTACCTCGAATTTCCGGCCATCACCAATGGCAGCCAGACCACCTACAATTCGTCGCCGGTTTTTACCAATGCCACCGGCGATTATATCTGCCTGAACACCCCGTTCACGTTTAATTTCAGTGCCAAAGACCCCGACGGCGATAGCCTGGTTTATCGGATGGCTACCCCGCTCAACGGCTACAGTACGGCCACCTCGCCCAACCCGGCCAAACCAGCCAGCTTGTTGGATAACGCCGTGTTTTTTCCCGGCCCTTACCCACTAATCAATTGGGGATCAGGCTATTCAACCAGCAGTCAGATTTCAGGCACGGTGCCGTTGCAGGTTAACCCAAAAACGGGAATCCTGAGTGTAACGGCCAGTAAAGTAGGGTTATACGTGTTTTCGGTGGAAGTGGCCGAATACCGAAAGGGCGTAGCCATCGGGTTGGTTCGGCGCGATTTTCAGTTGAAAGTAGTCGACTGCCAAAAAAATGATGCCCCCGTGATGCGGATGCGCGTGGAGGGCGCCAAAGCATTCTACCAACGCGGCTCGCTGATCACCCTTTCCGATACGACATCCACCTGCCTGAACCTATTCATCACCGACGTAAATGTTGGCCAAACCATCTCGGTCATCAACGGCAGCGGCTCCATTGCGGGGCTAACCATCACGCCCACCGCGCTGGTGTCGCGCACGGGCAAAGACACCCTCAGCGCCAAAGTATGCTTCGACGCCTGCTCGTTTTCCAACAACGGTAAGCCCTTTACCTTCTTCATTCGCGCCACCGACGACGGTTGTCCGCAGGGCCTGAGCGACACCCTCGCGGTGCTGATACAGATCGTGGGCACGAAAGCGCTGAAACCCGCCGCCACCACCAACCTACCCGGCGCACAAAGCACCATAACGGTGGGTAATTCGCTGACGTTCAACGGCTTTGGGCGTGACGGGCAAAACGGCGCGGTGAGCATTCAGGCGGTGGGGCGGGGTTTCTCGCTGGGTAGCGCGGGCATGAGTTTTGCGCCTGCGTCGGGTACGGGACTGGTGCAGGGCACGTTTGCCTGGAAAGCCACCTGTGCCCAGGCATCGCAGGCCGACTACCTCGTCGATTTCATTGCCATCAACAAACGGTGTGGCATAGAACGGCGCGACACCACCACGGTGAAACTCATTCCCAGAGGATTACCCAGCCAGCCCCCCACCGTCCGAACGTCACTGGAAAAACGGGTGATTGAACTCACCATTACCCCCAGCGACACCACCAAGGGCACGGTCCGGTTCGACGTGTTTGGCAGTGACCCCGACAAGACCGATTCGCTACGGCTTACGGGAGCCGGGCGGGGGTTCAGCTTTACCGACACGGGCATAAAGTGGGCCAACAAAAATGGCCGCCCCGAACTACAGTCGCCCTTTTCGTGGCAGGCCACCTGCGCTACGCTGGCGGGCAAAAAAGAGGCCACCTATACCCTCAACTTCGCCAATACTGACGGGAGTTGCCAGCCTAAAAACACCGACACCACCAGCGTGGTCCTTCACCTCAAAACGCCCGTCATTAACTACAACGACGTCAGGATTCCAAACACGATTACGCCCAACGGCGATGGCAAAAACGATTTCTTCACCGTTATCAGCCTCCCGCTGGCCAACTGCTCGGAGAAATTTGAACGCGTCGAGATTTACAACCGCTGGGGAAAACAGCTTTTTGAATCAACCAGGGCCGATTTTAAGTGGGACGCGCCCAACCTGCCCGCCGGGGTCTATTATTATACGGTCGTTTTTGGCGAACAGACGTTTAAGGGAACGCTGCTGGTGCTGCGGTGACGTAGCATTGCCTAAACTGAGCCTATGCCCCGACCTTTACGCTGGTGGTGCGTACCTTTGCCGCTCACAAAATGCGCATGAACATGGCACAAGCACAATCGGGTAATACGGTACAGGTCCACTACAAAGGCACCCTGACCGATGGTACGGTATTCGACTCATCGGAGGGCCGTACCCCTTTGGAATTTACCCTCGGTAGTGGTCAGGTAATCAAAGGATTCGACGATGGCATCACCGGCATGGAAGTCGGTGAGCGCAAAACGATTCATATTCCAGTAGAACAAGCCTACGGACCTGCCAATGAGCAGATGGTGTTTACCCTGGACCGGGGCGATCTTCCCGATGAAATTCCGCTGGAGGTGGGCCTGACACTGAACATGCACGAAGACGGCAACCCCCAACCCGTGCCCGTCATCATACGCGCCCTCAGCGACGACTCCGTTACCCTCGACGCCAACCACCCCCTCGCCGGGCAGGATCTGGTGTTTGACATTGAACTGGTCGGCATCAACTAAAAAGTCTGGATTCGGCGTAACCCCCCGCCGAATCCAGACTAAAATACCCCCCCCCTATGCTCAACGCCGGTTATGCCTGTATTAACCTGACGCTACAGGTCAACGACAACGTGATCACGACGCGGGGAATGATCAAAAAGACATTCACCGAAAAGGGCGTGCAACACGCTTCACAACTGGCACTACAGAACGTTCAGGATTTACTGAAAGTAGTGGATTGGAATGTGACGCACGGGTTTCGGATTTTTCGCGTCACATCCGATCTGTTTCCGTGGGCGTCGGAATACCGCATGGCCGACCTGCCCGACTTTTTCGAGATCAGGGCCATGCTGGAAGCTATCGGGGCGCGGCCCATTCGGCTTACGTTTCACCCCGGCCCGTTCAACCACCTGGCCAGTCAGGGCAAAACCCTCGACAACACCGTTACCGACCTCGAATATCAGTCGGACGTGTTTGATCTGATGGGGTTGATACCCTCACACTGGAACAAAATCAACATTCACGCGGGCGGCACCTACGGCGACAAAACGGCCACCCTGACCCGTTTTGCCCATAATTTCACCACGCGACTGTCCGAGAACCTCCGCGCCAGGCTCACCGTGGAGAACGACGACCGGCCTACGCTTTATACCGTCACGGACCTGCTTTTCCTGCACGAACAGATTGGCACCCCCATCGTATTCGACTATTTTCATCACTCGCTCAACCCCGGCACGCAGACGGAGGAAGACGCCTTTTTGACCGCCTACAACACCTGGGACGTGCGGCCCGTGTTTCACTTCTCCAATTCGCGGCGCGACTACGAAGACCCCAAAGCCCGCAAAGAAGCCCACGCCGACTGGCTCTACACGCCCGTGAACACCTACGGCAAGGCCCTCGACGTGGTGTTCGAATCAAAAATGAAGGAGTTGTCGATCCTGCGCCAACGCGGCGAGGAACCCGACTACTCCCCCAAATTGACCAAGCTGATTGATGCGGCTGCCGTGGCCGCCGACCGCGCGGGCACTACTGATTGATGGCTACTTGCTCCGTGAATTGCTTCTGATCGGGTCCGTATACAAACGTATATTGACCACTTGGCAGGCTCGATAAGTCGAAGCGGTGGCGGTTGCCAGCCTCGAATAAGTGCGTATAGACCAGATCGTTGGTACGGTCGTAGATCGAAACGGTCAGTTTGTCCACGCCGGGCATGGCCACTTCAAACTTGTTTTTGGCGTAGGCCGTCACCACCGGACGAACCAGTTCC
This sequence comes from Cytophagales bacterium, assembly GCA_038230755.1. Lineage (GTDB taxonomy): Bacteria > Bacteroidota > Bacteroidia > Cytophagales > Spirosomataceae > Fibrella. Next base: position 10,627 of record JBBRMP010000105.1, read on the forward strand.
GTTACATTGCGGGTGTCGATACTTACCTGATCCCGGCGAACGGTAACGGCCTGCGACACCCAGAAATCGTTGTTGGTGGCGGTGAGGTAGTAGCGTCCGTCGGGCAAGTTTTTCATATTGAGCAGCACACCCCGCTTGTCAGTGGCCTGGATTGTGCTTTGGTGCAGTACCGTACCCTGCTCATCGATCACGGCTACGTCTACGGGCGCATTGGCAGGCAACGCTATCCGTACCCGTTTGCCACCCGACTTGTAGGCAGCCATTGTTACGGGCGAATCTGAATTTTTGTGTTGAGCCACGGCCGCCTCGGCGGTGGTCAGGAGCCACGCTGCAGTGAGCATGGCAACAGTTAAGCGAATCGTTTTCATTGCGTTTGTTGGTTGTATTACCGGGTCAAAGGTGCGCTCCTTATCCGGAAACAAGCAAGCGAAACAAGGGCTGTTCACGCACCGTTAATCGAAGTTCTTCTTTCCGTACAGCCTTGTAAATGAATAGTTTAACGAATTCGGAATTGAGACAACAGATTCATTAAATAAGGCAATAGGCAGTAATAGGCACATGCGCTTATTGAATTGCACTGAGCCGACCAATACGCCTATTCAGTTCACCAATCGGTACAATTATTGCTTTTGCCTAACATATGAATTTTGCTAGATACGTCGTCTTCGTGCTGCTTGCCTTGCTGCTTGCCAACTGTCAAGCGTTCAGGCCCCGCCCCCACCACCTTACCGCAAAGATTAGCCACGAAGGTTGGATCGACTGTTTCGAGCCGAACCTTAACGACGGCAAAACCTGGTGTGAGGCGTCGGCTATTCTGGCGCAACGTGAACGTATTCTGTTGGCAAACGACAAGGATATGCCCGCGCCCCGGTCGTCGGTATTCAGCATCAGTAAATTGCTGCTCACTCAATCGGGGCCCAAGCAAACACGGCCTGTATACAGCGAACACCCCCTGCTGGGGGCAGCCCATAAGTTTGAAGAATTTGCCAGTAGCCCCGATCAGGAGTGGGTATTCCTGACCACTGCCTTCGACCGGGCCCGGCCCGGCTATTCCGATTTTCACGGTTATAACCTGTTGTTTGCCTGGCAACCCGGCCAGGAAAACAACCCGCAGATACTGGGGGCCAACGGTAACCAGGAAAGCTCATTGACCCTGCGGTGTCAACTGGAGAAGGCACTGGGCAACCCGGCCTATTTTAAAGTAGAAGGGCTGGCCGCTACCAGCAACCGGCTGTGGTTCGGGGTGCGTGAACAGGGCGATTCATATGAAAAGTTCGACTACCGGATCACGATTCTTTCGGCCCCCTACCATACCGAAACGGGCTTTGGGCTGGGTGATAGAGCTAGGCAAAAGCGACTCATGCTTGGCCCTGTCACGTTCATGCGCGACTTTAACGTGGCCGATGTAGACGCCGCCCTGCCAAAGCCCCTGGCTATTTCGAGCCTTGAATTTGACCCCAAACGACACTGTTTCTGGGTGCTGACGTCGTATGAACAGGGCAATACGCTGGGCGCTTATCTGTGGACAATTTCGGAAAAAGACCTGCTCGGCAACGGCGACCTGCAACTGGTGCGTACTGCCGACGGCAAACCCCTGCAATTCACCCACAAAGCCGAAGACATGACCTTCACCGACCCCAATACGCTCCTGGTTATTCAGGACGACGACCATGTCCGTACGCACATCGGCGCTCAGGAACGAAAACCCAACCAGGCGGCGTATAGTGTGGTGCGGGTGGAATAAACGGTTAACCCTTACTCTTCCCGTCACTTATGCTCGAAAAGAGGAGATGGCGCAGGAATTCCAGCAGGGAGTCGTCGTTGGGTTCGCCGCCGAAATCAGTGAGGGAGGGCAGATTTTCCATAAAAAAAGACTGGTAATGCGCCGTCTCGATGAGCGAACTGGCCCGCGACCGGGCGTAGGGATAATTGGGGTTAAAGGCCAGAATAAGGCCCGCAATCCGTCCGCAAAGGTCTTTGTAGGGTTTAAATAATTGCTCACGGTTATCGTCGGAAACGTGGCGGGTGAGGTAGGCCTTGCTGGCCTCGCGGATAACGATGTTGTGCAATGCCCGTAGATCAATATCATTGGGCGTAGCGGGGGTATCGGTGGTCCGCTGAAGTAGAATTGGCAGCAGCCGTTCCAATTTTTCGCGGGAACTGGTCAGGTTATTTGTCTCATAAACCACTTGGTAATCAAGCCATTGCCAATACCAGGCAATCATATAGACCAGCAGCCGGTGTTTGTTTTCAAAATAGCGGTAGATGCTGGCTTCTTTGGTACCCAGCCGCTCGGCGAGCTTACGAAAGGTGGTTTCTTCAAAGCCGATTTCACCCATGAGCAAAATCCCCTGCCGCACAATCCGCCGCCCCAAGTCAGACTGTTCGGGGTCGCGCAGAAATAATTTCTCATTCATTCGCAGGTATACTGAATACGTCATCGGGCTGTCAGGGTTGGCGAGATAGGTTATTGACCGTTCAACTTAACAAACTCCCGCCTGTATAAGTTTTAGGATCAATTATGATAGTAATACTATCTTTAACATTAAAACCAGATTAACAGAAATTGCGTTGTCTTTTTATCGACTCACTCGACGGCTTATCCATGACACAACCGCTTGCTCCTCCAACTCCTTTTCAACGCCTGATTCGGCTATTGGCAACGGAAAAGCGCGACATTGGCTACGTCTATTTATATGCCGTCGTGGCGGGGTTGATTGGCCTTTCGTTGCCGCTGGGCATTCAGGCGGTGTTTAATCTGGTGTCGGGCGGCATGGTCTTTAGCTCCGTTTACGTACTCATTGGGCTGGTCATTTTGGGCGTAATCATCAGCGGCTTCATCCTGATCGGGCAGCAGGTGCTGGTTGAGGTACTTCAGCAACGGCTCTTTGTGAAGGCCGCTTTTGAGTTCACCTACCGCCTGCCGCGCATTGATCCCGACGCCCTGAACGGCCAAAATCCACCCGAACTGATGAATCGCTTTTTCGACGTACTCACCATCCAGAAAGGACTGCCAAAACTACTGATCGACCTTACGGCGGCGGTGGTACAGATCGGGTTCGGCATTATTCTACTATCATTTTATCACCCCGTCTTTATCGCTTTTGGCCTCGTGACGGTGGTCACCGTCGTATTAATCGTCTGGCTGAATGGCCCTAAAGCCCTGAAAACCAGCCTCAGCGAATCGAAGTATAAGTATAAGCTGGTGGCTTGGCTCGAAAACATGGCAGATCGGCTACCGGACTTTCGGCAGGAGACCGATCCGGCTACGTATATGAATCAGACCGACGAGCTGGTGGCGCAGTATATCAACTACCGCAACCAGCATTTCTCGGTATTGAAACGCTTCTATATCAGCGCCGTAGCCTTCAAAACCCTCATCACCGGTGGCCTGCTCATTCTGGGAACCACGCTGGTGGTGGGCCGCGAGATGACCCTGGGCCAATTTGTGGCCGCCGAACTCGTCATTGTGCTCATCACCAGCTCGGTCGACAAGCTCATTATGGGTATCGACGTGGTGTATGACCTGATGACCGCCGTGGAAAAACTCGGCAACGTAACCGATCTACCGTTGACAACCAACAGCGAACAGCCAACAGTTGGCTGAGGTACGCTATTCATTTGCATTGGCCAACCATTCGTTGTTAGCTGCTTACTGTTCACCCAAAAAATGCTCAACATATCAAACAGTCGCGTTGACGACGCTATTTTATTGCACTTCCCACTGAAGACGTTGCGGGCCTTGCCTGATCTACGGGCTGGCCGGGCGTTGGGCCGTTGGATGCTGCTGATCCTCGCTATTGGGGTGGCAACGCTGTTTTTACCCTGGCAACAGAACATCAACGGCGAGGGCGAAGTGACCGCATTGACCCCCCAGGACCGTCCGCAAACGGTGCAGAATGCCATTGCGGGGCGCATTGAACAATGGGCCGTCCGCGACGGCCAATTGGTGCGGCGCGGTGATACGCTGGTGGTGATTTCGGAAGTAAAAGACGAATATTTTGACCCGAACCTGACCACTCGCCTCGGCGAACAACTCGACGCCAAAAAGGGCAGTCAGGATGCCACCGTGACCAAAATTTCGGCGCTGGACAACCAGATCGGTGCGCTGCAATCGGGACTGGTGGTAAAGCTGGAATCGGCGCGAAACAAGGTGAAACAGAACCGATTCAAAGTCGCCAGCGACAGTACCGACCTGATTGCTCAACGCACGAATTACCGCATCGCCGCTGACCGGTTGGCGCGTTCGGAAAAGATGTACACCGACGGGTTGATTTCGCTGACCGATCTGGAAAGCCGCCGACTGAAGCTGCAGGAAGACTATGCCAAACTGATTAGTCAGGAAGCGAAACTGAACGTGTCGCGGCAGGAGCTGGCCAACGCACGACTTGACCTGGGCAACATTGAGGCCGATTATCGCGAAAAAATCGCCAAAGCCCAATCCGACCGAAGTTCGGCGGTGTCGTACCGGGCCGAGACTGAGGGCGAGGTGTCGAAAATCACTAATAAGATCAGCAACGTGGCCGTGCGGCAGGCATTATACGTCATTCGTGCCCCGCAGGACGGCTACATTGTGCGGTCATTTAAGGCGGGAATCGGTGAAAACATCAAAGAGGGCGAGTCCATCGTGACGCTGCAACCGGCCAACCCACTCGTCGGCGTCGAACTATACGTACGGCCCAACGATGTGCCCCTGATTCAACCCGGACGCACGGTTCGGCTGGAGTTCGACGGCTGGCCCGCCATGCAGTTTTCGGGCTGGCCGAGTGTGGCCGTGGGCACGTTTGCCGGTGAGGTAGCCGTGATCGACGCCGTAAGCAGCACCAACGGCAAATACCGGCTACTGGTGCGCCCACACGTGGGTGGGCACGACCCCAATTGGCCCGCACAGCTCCGGGTAGGGTCGGGCGTATACGGCTGGGTCATGCTTGATGATGTGCCGATCTGGTATGAACTATGGCGACAATTGAACGGCTTTCCGCCCAGCCTGAAAGCGGAGCCGATGGCCGATAAAGGAGCGAAGAAATGAAACAGTGGCTAGTGGGTACTCTAGTGCTATACCGCCTGTTGCTCCTCCCCTACCTCGCGCAGGCGCAGGCAACGGACACGCTGACCTTCACCGCCGCCCAATTTTTCGAGGCTGTGGTGCAGTATCATCCCGTGGTGCGGCAGGCCAACCTGTTTCCCGAAGCAGCCCGCGCCGAAATTATGGAAGCACGCGGTGCGTTTGACCCCAAGCTGACGTCGTATTATGACCGCAAAGAATTTGGCTCGAAACTGTACTACGACCGCTGGCAAACGGGGCTGTCGGTGCCCATTCGGGCAACGGGCATGGATCTGAAAGTGGAATATGACCGGGCTGTTGGAGAGGCAATTAACCCCGAAATAAGTACGCCCAGCACGGGCTTACTACTCGTGGGCGTGAGTGTACCCATTGGCCAGACCCTACTGGTCGATGGGCGGCGCACGGCCCTCCGGCAGGCACAGGCGGGCGTTGGTCTGGCCGAGGCTGACCGGCGAAAACAGATCAACAAAGCTCTTTTTGAGGCCGCCAAGGCCTATTGGGAGTGGTATCTGGCCTACCAATCGTATACGCTGATTGACGAAGGACTACGCCTGGCCAATGTCCGTTTTGTCGGCACCCGCCAACGCGCACTCATTGGGGAGGTGGCCACGATCGACACCACCGAGGCCCTCATTACAGCGCAGGATCGACTGGTGCAGCGGCAACAGGCCGATGTCGATTTGCAAAATGCCCGGTTGCAACTATCGGTCTTCTTGTGGGGGGCCAACAACCAGCCAATAGACCTGCCCACCAACGTGGTTCCACAGTCGGCTGAGCGCGTACTCATCAGCGAAACCGTGGTGCAAACGTTGCTCAGTCAGGCCATACTGCAACACCCCGAACTGGCCAAAATTGATGCCAAAACGGAGCAAAACAACCTCGACATCAAGTTTCGGCGGGCGTTGGTGCAGCCACAGATTGTGCTCAATGCCAATCTGTTAAGCAAGACGCCCGAACTGGGCAAGGGCTATGACTGGACCAGCTATTATGCCCTGGGGCTGGACAACCACAAAATCGGCGTAGACCTCATTTTTCCCCTCTTCCTGCGAAAAGAGCGCGGCAAACTCCGGCAGGTGCAGCTAAAAGGCCAGCAACTGATGCTGGACCGGCAACAAACCGTGCGTAACATTCAGACCGATGTGCTCGCCGCCCGCAACGAGTTGCTGACCCTGCGGCAACAGATTCAGGTGCAGGAACAGACCGTGGGCAACCAACGCCGGTTGGTACAGGCTGAGCAGCAGCGGTTTGCGCTGGGCGAAAGCTCATTATTCCTCGTCAACGCCCGCGAGAGTAAGCTCATCGACCTGGGCGTGAAACTGGAAGAGCTACGTACCAAGTACCAAAAAGCCATCGCCGGGTTGTGGTACGCGGCGGGGAGCAGGCTGTCGGAATAAACAGAGTTGATTTACCTCCCAATCATCGGGGATACAGTACCCCGTTTGCCCGGTGCCCGTCAGCACCAGCCGTTTGTTGGGGTGCGCCACTACTTCGGCTGCTGCATAATCTCCTCGAAATCGCCTTTTATCCAGCGCGGCACCCCAAGGGTTTGCTTTTCGAGAATAAACCGTCCCGTTTTGGTATCGACAATAATAATTCGACTTTCTGTCGTCACGGCCTGAAAACGGCGCACCTCGTTGGCGGGGTCGGGTTGTGCCACGGGTTGTGGAGCGGGTTTGTTGGCCATCAGCAGCATGGCACCCATCAGGGCGACCCCCAGGCAAAGTGATTTCAGGTCAATCATCATCGTTTTCATTGTCGTGCCGGATTTGTGTTGTCCGGCTTAGACCACCAACAGGGCGATCTGTTTAAATTCGTGCATGATTTACCTCGACAACAACGCCACCACCCGCCTCGACCCCCGCGTTTTGGACGTTATGATGCCGTTTCTGACCGACAATTTTGCCAACGCGGCCAGTACGCACCCGTTTGGTGTGGTGGCCAGCGAGGCCGTAAAAACCGCCCGGCAACAGGTGGCCGACCTGATCCAGTGCGACCCGCACGAACTGGTCTTCACATCGGGGGCTACCGAGGCTATCAATCTGGCTATCAAAGGCGTAGTGGAACTGTCTGGTAACAAAAAACGGCATATCATCACGGTCCAGACCGAGCATAAAGCCGTGCTCGACGTGTGCCAGTACCTCGAAACGCGGGGCTTCGAGGTAACGTACCTGCCCGTTTTTCCGGCCACCTCACCCCACGCGGGCCTGGTCGATTTGGCCGACCTCCGCGCCGCTCTCCGGCCCGATACCCTGCTGGTGTGCGTGATGTGGGTGAACAACGAAACGGGCGTCATTCAACCCATCGCCGACATGGCGCAACTCGCCCACGAAGCCGGGGCCTTCTTCATGACCGACGCCACGCAGGCCGTGGGCAAACTCCCGATTGACGTTAACCAGGCGGGACGGCCCAACGCCGCGATTGACCTGCTGGCGTTTTCGGCCCATAAGTTCTACGGCCCCAAAGGCGTGGGTGGCCTGTATGTGCGGCAACATAGCGTGGGCGCAACCGCAACTGTGGCGCAACCCCGGAAGGTGAAACTGGAAGCCCTTTTGCACGGTGGTGGACACGAACGCGGCCTGCGCAGCGGCACCCTCAACGTACCCGGCATTGTGGGCATGGGCCACGCCGCCGACCTGACCCGGCGCGAGATGGACCCCGACACCAAACGCCTGGGCCAACTACGCGACGAACTGGAAACGGCCCTGCTGACTATTCCGGGCACCCATGTAAATGGCGACCGGAGCAACCGGCTCTACAACACGACCAATATCTGTTTTGAAAACTGCGACTCCGACGCCCTCATTATGGGTCTGGACGACATTGCCGTCTCGAACGGCTCGGCCTGCACCGCCGCCAGCATCGACCCGTCGCACGTGTTGCTGGCCCTGGGCCTCAACGAGCAGGAAGCCTTCTCCTGCCTCCGCTTCAGCCTGGGCCGCTTCACCACCCAAGCCGACATTACCGCTACGGTTGCGGCGATGAAGGGGATTGTGGAGGAACTGCGGGCTTTGGTGGGGTAAACATCCTAATTTTCAACTTTGTGTGGTGTTCAATAAGCTGAAAATCAGTTCGATTATACGTGTATAGTTCCGTACAATACTCTTCGGCTACTGCCGTATGTACACAATCGCTCATATGGCTAAAGCTGACTTTGTAGGCAATCTGAGCGGCACGTTGCATATGTTCCAATGTCACAGGTACCGGATTGAACAGATAAAGTGTGTTCAAGCGGTCTATAATTTCATCACGGTTTACCTTCCTCTCTACTTTAGTCAGTGAGAAGGCTAGTTCGTTGAGCGACAAGGTAGAAATAAAAAACAGGCCATCTCTGATGGCCTGTTCGACAAGGAATATGGCTTCCTGGTGCTTGGCTTCGCCCTGTTCCACACAGTAGTTTATCAGGACGTCGGTGTCAAAATAGATCATTCAATGATTTCCCTCCCAATACATACTGTCAATTACTTCATTGATGTCAATGTCAGGCGAAATGTGATGGGCTTCAAATTTTTCCCGCAAAGCCTGCATACGCCGTAGCATATCTTGAGGGTCGTAGCGAGGCTTATCGTTCTGCCTAAAGGTAACTGTGACAGGCTGGTCATTAAGGGCAAATAGCTCATCGAGCTTTGCTATAACCTCTTGTTTTAACTCGTCAGATTCTATTACAAACGTCGCTTCCATCGTCTTTTTTGGTTAGCTGTCAGCAAGATAACGAAACTCCCCCCTACTTTGTGCTACCAACCGACGTACTCCCATGAACACCCTGACCATCACCGAAGCCCACCACGAAGGCGAATATCGCTTACTATTAACGTAACTGTTTAGGTAGTCCACTGAACTGATAATCAAGCACTTGCAAAGTTAAAAATCGCAAAAGTATTTAATGTCTAAAAGTCAAGTAGTTGATTATCAGCACATTAAGATTTTTGCTTAGTTTAACTCATAAATTAG
>JBBRMP010000106.1:0-19213 GCA_038230755.1 Cytophagales bacterium
CCGATGTGCCAGTCGATGTGGAGGTAGATGCTGGCGGTGGGCGACATGACGGTTTTGATGGCCATCAGGTTTTCGTACATCCAGTTCAGGTAGTCTTCCTTGTTCCAGATATCGCCATACATTTTCTCGTCAAACGAGCGCAATTCGTCCAGTTCCAGTTGCTCTTCGGTGCGGCTGATGGCCTCGGCTACCTTGGGGTTGCGGCGTAGGTAGACCTGCTTGGCGTAGTCGGCCCCGGAGGCAAACGGCGGGTCGATATAGACCAAATCAACCTCGGTGCCCTGCTCTTTGAGGTACGCACAAGCCGAGACGCACTCGCCCCGGATCACCAGGTTTGGGGCCGTGTTTACCTCACCCCCCGGCCCCCGGAACGCCGGATCGCTCTCCTGCTTGGAGGGGGAGACCTGTTCAATGGTATCTACTTCGTAAAGGGGCATACCGCGCTGCACGCGGCGGATGGCGCGGTCATTATCGCGGTATTCGAGCACCCGGCGCGAGCGTTGAAAATTGGTTAGAATGGCTTGACCTTCAACGGTTTGGGGTAGGTAGGGTATGTACTTAACGGGCATAATCAGTTGGCAAAAAAGTGGGTGACGGTGGCAAGTAGTGTAGCCATGTTTTGGTCCATCGTGTCTTCGTCAGAGATAAACAGGTATTGGAAACGGCCATAGCCAAACTTGTCGTTGTTCATGGGCACGAAGTAGGTCTCCATGTATTCGCGCCGGGCGCGGAAGCCTTTTTCGTCGGCAAAGCCGCTGCCTTTGGTTTCAATAATCAGCACCCGGTGCATCTGCCCGTCGGCGTTGCGCTGAATCAGCACAAAGTCGGGCGTGTAGAGGCCCACGCTGCGCCAGGTATCGGCGCGTTTGGTGTAGCACTCGATGCGGAAGCTGGTCAGTTCACGTTCGCCGTTGAAATAGAGTTCCAGCCCGCGCTCGGTCAACTTACTCAGGCTGAGGGCTTCGCGCAGAAAGTCAAGCTCAAAGCGGCTCTGTTTAAAGCTGTAGGGCAGCACATGAAACGACCGGTCTTTGGCCGAAACAGACTGGCTCAGCGTCACGTTGGGAATACCACTGGCAATGCTACCCATTCCCTGGGCAATGAGGGCCTGGCGGGTTTGTTCCAGCACAGCGTTTTTCTCGGCCTGCATCTGGGCGAGTGATTTCCCCGATGCATCGGCCTCGCGGATGGCCACCACGTCGGGGTCAGCGGGAAAGAGTTTATCGTGCCGTTCAATGGGTTTAAGCTTGTCGATGAGCAGGAGTTCGGCCTGTTCGGGTACTACTTCTTCGGTGGTGTGCAGCCGCCGCCGCGCCCGGAAGGCCAGCCGCACGGCCTGCTCGGTTTGGGGCAGATCGAAGAGGTCGTTGAAATGTCGGATGCCGTTGCGCGGGTACGTAACCTGCTCAAACAGCGTCTGGAGGCGGTTTTGGTGGGCAATCAGGTCGGTGTAGGAAACGCTGCCAAAACTACCCTTGCTGATGCGGTGGAGCCACGCGCCAAACTGGGCGGGTTCGTCGCCCATCTGGGTCACAAAGTCTTTCGTGCGTTGGCCGTTGGTGTCCAGATTGCGCGTCACCACGGTAGCAATGCCCGCTTTGGTGTCGGCGGCTACGTCGGCGAGGCGGGCATCGGGTTGGATGGCGGCATCAATCATCAGCGTATCAGTCTGTACTTTCAGCCGGTAATAGTCGAGCGGGGGCAGTTTCAGGTAGGCCGTTCGGCTCGTGCGTTCTACCAGGTCAGGTACGTTACCGCCTTTGGCCAGCTTGTTCAGTTCTTCAATGCTGGTGTGCTGCTCATCGCGGAGTTGCTTGTCCAGGATTTTCTCGTTGGCTTCGTTGAGGTAGATCAGGGCCGTTTCGTTGGCGGCGTCATCTACTTCGCGCAGGCAGCGGCAGGCCGTTTGCAGCACCATATTGGTGGGGCAGTCGCCCTGTTGTGAGAGAATCACGCCCGTGAGACTGCGGCAATCCCAGCCTTCTTTGCCAATCTGCACCAGCAGCACCACCCGTTTGCCGGACAGGGGCGTATCCAGAATTTGAAAGTCGGTTTCGGCTTGTGCGGGCAGTTTGTAGCTTTTGTTGCCCTTGTGGTATTTTAGAATGTCGTCGGCGGGAATGCCCAACTCACCCATCAAAAACGGGAATACCTCTTCCTCCAGCCGCTCGATAGACCCGCAGTAGATTGCCAGCTTGGCTACGGTATTGTCGGGGTAGCGGGTGGTGGCGTAGCGGGCATAGAACTCGGTAACGCCCTGGCGAATGATTTCGAGGGGTTGCCGGATGGTCGTGGCCTTGATTTCGGGGCGCTTCAGGAAATTGCCGATGCCTTTTTTGAGGGGGTAATACTCCACCGTGTTGGTGATCTGACCAAACTTAAGCTGCGTACCGTCGAGCACTTTTACGGCCTCCGGTGCGCTCAGAAACGGGGTGCCTGAATAGCCGATGACGGCGGTGATGGAGCCGCCCAGATTCCAGCCGTTGACTACTTTGCGGAGCTTGATATCATCAGTAGCGGCGTGGTGAACCTCGTCGATGTGGATGCAGAGGTTGGGGATTTTGCCAACCAGGTTACGGAGTTCGTTGGCCTGCCGGTCTTTTTCATCGTCGGTGCGTTCAACCACTTCCAACTGGTTTTTGATCTCCAGCCGGTCCAGAATTACTTTCTCGGCATTGACCACCATCACCAGGCCCATCAGGCTGTCAAACGGCTGATAATTAGCCAGTTTCTGGGCATTCGGATTTTTAATCCGGTTGCTTTTTTTGGCCGTCCGGGGCTGGTCGAGCACCTCAAATTTCAGCAATCGTTTTAGGTTGGCGGCGGCGGGTTCGGGCACGATCCAGGCCGGATTGAACCGTTCGATGGTTTTCAGGCTGGGCAAAATCGACGATTTCAGGCCCGACGGAGCCAGAATAATAAAGTTGTGGGCAAAGGCCGGGTTGTCGGGTTCCTGCTGGGCAAAGTAAAGATCGAGGTAAATAAACGCCGCCATCAGAAAGGTCTTACCGGCACCCATCGGTAGGCTAAACAGGTAATCGGTATAGGCCGATTTATAGAAAATCTCGTCAATAACCCGTGCATGGTCAAACTGGGCGTGGGTACGTTCAATCAGGGCGTCCAGTTCGGGCAGTTGGGCTTTGCCGTTGATTTTGCGCCGGGCAAATTCAAACAGCGCGCGGGCGGCGGGCTTCTGGGTTAGCACGTCCCGCGTGTGCTGACTGATGGGTACGTTGCCGAGGTCATAATTTTCATTGAAAAAGCCGTTGGCAAATAGTTGACCAAGGGGTTGATTTTGGCCCGCTATTTTCAGAAACAGGTACGTTTCGATGGCAAAGACCTGAGCATCGCGCAGTTTGCCGGTCTGGCGAATGTAAGTCAGCAACTCCCGGACAGGGCAATCGGGCTGCGATAACCACTCCGTTCGGCGGTGACTAATAAGGTGTTGGAGCATAGAACAAATGAAGCAGCCTGACTATGCATAGGTAGTGGGCTGATAAACGAACGGACAAGTTAATTAAAAAGGGGCATTGCGGGTTGTATTGGGTGCCTTTGGCCAAGTCAATACAACAACCCAAACAACCACAACGGCACTTTCTGGCCGAAGCCAATTTCGATGTCGTCGGCGGCGATGTAGGCGTTGGGGAGGGTGGCGATTTGCCCGTTGGTTTTACCCGCGCCGCCTACTTCGATGGTGAGGTGGCGGTCGAGGCGGAAGTCGCCCTGATCGGTGTATTCAACTTGGTGGATGGGGTGGGTCTGGCTCAGGAAAAAGCTTTCGCGGAGGGTATCGACGTTGGGTACTAACCCCGTTTGCAAGCTCCTAAGGGCATATTGCAGGTTTGGGTGGGCCAGGTAGACCTTCTCCGGTTTCTGCATCCGGGTCATGCCCACGCGGTCGCGGTGCAGGAGCGTCAGGATGCCTAACTCCTCCAGATAATGCAGGAAATCGACCACGGTGTTGCGCGTTACGTGCAGGGCCTCGCTCAGTTTCGAGATGTTGGGCTTCAGCGGCACGCTCTCCGCCAGCACCACCAGAAACGTCTTGAGCTTATCGACGGTGGCGTAGCTGATGTCGTAGGCGGCGGGCAAATCCAGTTCCAGGCTCAGCCGGATCGTCTCGGTCAATTTCTGGCCGTACACATCCGTGTTTTCCAGGAAATAGGGGTAATAGCCGTACCGAAAATAGTTGGGCAGATGGGCCAGCGGTTTGAACGTGGCGGTCAGGTCGGCGGCTATTTCGGAGTGGCGCAGCAGCAACTCGTCTAGCGACAGTACGGGCAGTTGAGCCAGATCTTGAATCTGCAAAAACTCGCGGAACGACAGGCCATGCAGGGTATATATCACGGCCCGGCGGCTCAAATCGCCCTTGCTGCGTTCCAGATGAATTACCGACGAGCCGGTGAAGATGATGCGCAGGTCGGGGAAATCGTCGTAGAGGTTTTTGATTTCCTGCGTCCAGTTGGCGTAGCGGTGTACCTCATCGAGGGCCAGCACCTGCCCGCCGCCGCGCACAAAAGTGGCCCCCAGATCATAGAGCCGGTTAGCACTGAAATAGAAGTCGTCCAGGCTTACGTAGAGTGTGGTGCCGCTCGGTTTGGCCAGTCGTTTCAGGTATTGCAACACCAGCGTGGTTTTGCCCACGCCCCGCGCACCCTTGATCCCGATGAGTTGGTTCCGCTCCCAGTCAATGACGTTGATCGTGTCGCGCACAAAGGTCAGCGAGGTACGTTGCAGCTTGGCAGCGTATTTGGCAAAGAGATCTTCCACGTGGATTGCTTTTTACAGAAAGCAATCTACGCTAAAAAGTGCTTTCTGTAAAAAGCAATTTCTGTGACGGCGCAGTTTAATTGAACTGTCTTGACTAGCACCCGATTGACTTGTGTGTTATTTCTCAGCTACGGAATAGGCCCAGCGGCTCGCCGGACCGGCCGTAACATCGGTAGAAAGTGGATGCGTTAAATTCATCTAAGCCCCAGCGGGGCGTAACATGCGATTATTCGGTTTGTCATGTTGCGCCTCGCTGGGGCTATGTGGACCATACATCACGCCTTTTTCCTACCCATGTTACGGCCGGTTACCGGCGAGCCGCTGGGCCTGTTCCGTTCCCCAATCAGCGGCCATTAATTCGATTCATTTTCGCGGTTGATTAAATCAAGTCAACTCAGTAGGCCGGGGGCGCCCAGCCTGCGCTACTTACCCCACGTCCGCATACCGATGGCGGCGATGGCAAGCATGGTGGCGGAGCTGACGGGCATCAGGACAGCGGCGACGAGGGGCGAGAGGTGGCCGGTGAGGGCGTAGCTGAGACCGACGAGATTGTAGCAGACTGAGACGCCGAAACTAAACCGGACGAGGTTCATGCCGAACCGGCTATAGCGCAGAAAATCAGCGAGTTGAGTTAGTGAGCTGGCGTCTAGAATGGCGTCGCTGGCGGGGGTGAACTGGATGGTGTCGTCGGTGATGGCGATGCCCACGTCGGCTTGTTTGAGGGCACCGGCGTCGTTGAGGCCGTCGCCGATCATGAGCACGCGGTGGCCCTGCGCCTGTAATGCTCTCACCTGGTCGAGCTTGGCCTGCGGGGGGCAGTTGAATGTCATGCGCTCTGGGGAAAACCAACGGGCCAACTGCGGGTTACTGGCGGCAGATGTATTGTCGCCGGAGAGCAGATACAGGGGGTAGGTTTTGGCGAGTTCGGTCAGCAGTGCGTCGAGGCCAGGGCGGTAATTGACGGGGAAGCTGAAGCTACCCCGGTATTCGTGTTCGATACTGATGTGAACGGTGGTTTCCGTTTCGGTAGTAGTCGGCTGGTCAGTCGTCACAAACGAGGCCTTACCTACTTTCACCACCCAGCCATCTACCACGGCCTGCACCCCGTGGCCCGCCACCTCCGTAAATGCCTCGACGGATAGCGTTGGCGCATCGGCCAACTGCCTCGCCAACTGCCGACTCAGCGGGTGCGCCGACTGCCGCACCACCCCCGCCACCAACGACCGTTCATAGCCCGTCAACGGCACCAAAAACGATTCCACAACACCCCCAGGTCTTTTTTGTAATCCAGGCATTCGCTCACCGAAGCGTCGGACCGCCGCACATTCACTAACCGATGCGTCGGACCGTCGCTCATTAACCCCCGTCAACGTACCTGTCTTGTCGAACACAATGGTGTCGCAGACGGCGAGTTGTTCGATCACGTCGGCGTTTTTGAGGTAAAATTTTTGCTGGCCCAGCCGCCGCAGTCCGTTGCCCATCGCGAAGGGAAACGACAGCGACAGGGCGCACGGACAGGCAATAATGAGCACGGCGGTAAATGCGTTGACAGCCCGCGCCGGGTCGCCCACGGCTACGAACCAGTACGCGCCCACGCACAAGGCCAGGGTTAGCACGACGGCGGTAAAGAAGGTGCCCACGCTGTCGGCGAAGGAGCGGAAACGGCTTTGTTTTTTCGTAAATGCCTCATTGTTCCAGAGTTGCGTGAGGTAGCTCTGCGCCGTTTCGCGCACCACCTCCAGGTCGATGGCCTCGCCCAACTGCCGCCCCCCGGCGTAGATCAGGTCACCGGGTTGTTTTGGTTCCGGCACCGATTCGCCCGTAACGAAGCTGTAATCGAGTTGGCCGTTGCCCCGGTAAAGCAGCGCGTCGGCGGGGATCAGCTCGCCCTGCCGCACCCGAATACGGTCGCCCTTCCGGAGGTTCGCCACGGGGATGGGATCTTCAGTTTCGCCCGATAGCCGCGTCACGGCCAGGGGAAAATAAGCGGTGAAATCGCGTTCAAAGGAGAGGAAATCGACGGTGCGCTGCTGAAACCATTTGCCGCATAACAGAAAGAAGATCAGGCCCGTAAGCGAGTCGAAATAGCCCGCGCCGTGCTGGAACAGTACTTCGTAGGTACCCCGAAAAAAGGCCACCAGAATACCCAGCAAAATGGGCGCATCGATGTTGACCAGCCCGCGCCGGAGGCTCTGCCACACCGACGTGAAATAGCCCGACGCCGAGTAAAACACCACCGGCAGGGCCAGCAGCAGGTTAAACAGGCCAAACCACTGTTTGAAGATCGGGTCGTCGAGGCCAAGGTAATCGGGGAAGCTGAACAGCATGATGTTACCCGCGCAAAACCCCGCCACAGCCAACCGGTAGAGCAAGGGGCGATAGGTGGGTTTTTGCCCCTGCTGCACCACGTCGTTGCCGCTAAGCAGCGGTTCGTACCCCAGCGACGTCAGCAGTTCGACCACCTGCCGGAACGTCAACTGCGCTTTCAGGTACGTGATATGCACCTGCTTTTTCAGAAAATCGACCCGCGTCTGGGTGATACCCGGCTCTATTTTGTAGAGGTGTTCCAGCAGGTACAGGCATGACGAGCAGTGGATGGTGGGCACAAAAAACGTGACCGTGGCCGTGGTGTCGTTGCTGAACGTGAGCAGCTTCGCCACCACGTCGGGATGGTCCAGAAATGCAGTCCGGGCCGTCAGCAGGCCATTTTTGGTCGACACGCCGGGCTGTTGATTGAGGTCGTAATATTGGCACAACTGGTGGTCGCTTAGCACCTGGTACACGGTGCGGCAACCGGCGCAGCAAAACGCTTTATCGTCGAACAAAACGGGCTGGTCGGGGCACGTGTCGCCGCAGTGGTAGCACAGCAGGGCGGGTTGGGTAGCGGTGGTCATAGGGCTACACTACGGCCAGGAGCGGAATATCTGTCAGGCGGGCCATGTGGGTGGTTTCGCCCTCCACAAAGAGCCGCCGGAGCCAGTTGTGGGCCTGTGGCAGCATCATGATCAGGTTGGCTTTGTTGGTGTGGGCGAAGGCCAGTAGCGTCTCGTACACTTCTTTGCCGGGCAGGATCGTCATCGTGTGGGGCACGGTGCCAATGGCCCGGCGGAGGTGTTCGGCCTTGGTGCGAACGGCCTCGTCGGTGGGGTGGTCGTGGATGCACAGTACATCCATGGTGCAGCCAAATTGCCGGGCAAAGTGCAGGGCCGTGTCCAGTTTGATACTGTCGGGGGGCGTGTCGAGATCGAGACCCAGCACCACGTTATTGATGGCCCCGTAGGTAGCCGAGGGCGGTACCAGCAGCAGGGGCACGGTTGTTTCGGCCACCATTTGGGTGGCCACGCTGCCAAACAACTGCGCACTCTGGGGCGACGATCCCACGGTGGCCATCAGCAGTAAATCAGCTTTTTCGGCCTCGGCTACGGCCCGGATGGTGGGGATCGCATAGCCTTCTCTGGTGATACAGCGAATGGGTACGGCGGTCCCGAATTGCTGCTGTAATTCGGTGGCTACCCGGCTCAATTCTTTCTGACTGGAATCCTGCATCGCCTCGGCGTTGAGGGGGAAATTACCCCCCACTTCGGCGAGGTCCGAGGGCAAAAAATGGTACGCATGGATCAGCACGACGCCCGCCTGCTGCGCCTGGGCCAACTGCATGGCGAAGTGAACAACGCGGTTGGCGTTGGGGCTGAAATCGGTGGCAACGGCAATGGTTTTCATGGGTGAGACTGGCCCAATCGGGGGCTTTGTGAATGTGATCGATTTGTCCACAAAGTAACCGCACACCCGCTACGCCACACCTGATGCCCGTCAGTACGCTACCTGATTTTTGTCGGCCCATCGCCAGATACACAGTTCACTTGATTTCAGAGTAGCCCAAGCTGAGCGGAGTGCTGCATGGCTTCGGCACTATGCCGGAAGTAACAGCAGGCAACACCGGCCATTTCGATGCTCGTCACCAGCGCCGACACGGCGGGCTTTTGGGCCAGGCCAACCTGCCGAATATAGACGCACCGGATCTGGTTGGGGTGGTGCGCCACAACGGTAGCATAGATGCTGGGGTCGGCCTGGGTGTCGTCGCCGAGCAGGATAAACTGGTGCTGCGGGTAGCGGTCCAGAATGCGGGCAATCCGGTCGAGCTTGGTGATGTGTTTGTCCTGCCCGGACCGCGTTAGCTGGCTGAATCGCTTTAACTGACTGAGCATCAGCACACCTTTGGGCAGGTCGTGTTTGTGTAGAAACGCCACCAGGTAGGCGTAGAGATTCCATTCACTGCTCGACACGTAGAAGAACGGATTCGGTTGATCGGGCGTCGTTCTGGCGAGGCTAAGGGCTTGATAATGAACCACAACGCCGTCGAACGGTTGCCGACCGTGGGCATTGCGGAACAGCAGCACCCGCAGCCGTTTCAGTTTCGTGGCCGAGTGCGAGACCAGAAACGTGTCGTCGATGTCGGAAATAAAGCCGTACTGAGTTACGTGCGGCACATACACCTCGCCCGTGCCACTCGCCACCACCTGCCCGTTTGTGGCAGTACTCATCAGGTTAACCTGAACCGGATGCCAGCCCGGCAACAGCGGTGAATCGGGTTGCCAGTCGAACTGAAAAAAACCGTCGGCATCGGTGGTGTGTATCAGGGGAGTACCCGTTACCTGCACGTGGGCGTGAGCGATGGGCCGCACCAGAAACTGCCGGAGCATGTCGATCAAATTGCCCCAAAATCGCTGCTGGTAATGGCGTTGCGGCAGGGGGCTCAGCCGCAGCACATGCCCCTGCACCGTCACCTGCGTTGCCGTGCCGAAGCCCCGGTAGACGGTCACCGTGGGGCAATCATCGAGGCGCAACCGGTTCAGTAAATAGGTCCGCCAACCACCTGGCCGGCTGGCTGGTTGGTTATAATGAGGGAATGACGGTGGCGTTGGCATCAGCATTCGGGACAACAGATTCGTTTTACCATGCCAGAAAAGCACCGATTGAAACTGCTCTTTGTCATTAACCCGGTTTCGGGCGGAAAAGATAAATCCGATTACAAACGGGCCATTCACGCCTTTTGCCTGGAAGCTGACCACACGGCGGACCTGCTGGAGCTTACCGGCAAAGACGACAAAGCCCGGCTGCATGAGCGTGTGCTTGCGTTTGGGCCAGACAGAGTGGTGGCCGTGGGCGGCGATGGCACGGTGAAACTCGTGGCTGAACAGGTGGTGGGTACATCTACACCGATGGGTATTTTGCCGGCTGGTTCGGCCAACGGGATGGCCATTGAGCTGATCATTCCCCTGGGGGTGAACGACGCGCTGGATGTGGTAACGAACGGCCAGATCAGGCGGCTCGACACCATCTGCATTGGCGAAAACGACACCTGCCTGCACCTGAGCGACATTGGTATGAACGCCCAATTGGTGAAGTATTACCAGCAAAACAACTGGCGGGGGAAACTGGGGTATGCCCGTGGCGTGGTCCGGGTGCTGCTGAACCGTCGGCTGCTGGATGTCAACATTGACGTTGGTGAGCAAACCATTTGCCGAACCGCCATCATGGTGGTGCTGGCCAACGCCCGACGTTACGGAACGGGTGCCGTCATCAACCCCGATGGCGACCCCGGCGATGGTCTGTTTGAAGTGGTGATCGTGCGCAGGCTGTCAGTTAGGGGTTTTCTGGCCCTTTTTTGGCCCAACCAACCCGCCGACCCAACCATTGTTGAGATCGTTTCGACCAAAGCCGTTCACATCACCACGCGCCGAAAGGCTTATTTCCAGGTCGATGGCGAATACCGGGGCCGGGTCAATGATGTCCGGGCGGAGATCAGACCTGGCCAATTGCAGATGCTGGTGCCAGTAACCTTAATACCATGACCACGAACCAACTCAACACCTTGTTTACCAATCGGCTGGGCCCATTTGGCAGGCGATACCCCGCGGTTGTTCGCTGGCTGGCCGTGCGGTTGTCGACGGATCAGTTCATAGGCCTGCCGCTGACCGGCCTGCTGATTTTGCTGGTGGTAACGGGGATGCTGTTATCGGAAGTGGCCGAAAACGTTGTCAACGCCGAGCCGATGGTGCAGATCGACGCCCGGGTTACACACTGGCTGTTTCAGGGCCGCACGAGCCAGTTGAGCCGACTGTTCTACGGCATCACCTGGTTTGGATCACGCTATGCCACCATAGGGGTTGCGGTGGTAGGGTCGATAGCTTTGCTCTGGCAGCGCCAACGCCGTAATGCCCTGATTTTGTGGCTATTGCTGGGTGGCGTATCGCTGTTTGTGCAGGTGGGTAAGCGCACCTTCGACCGCAGCCGCCCCCTACAGGTGGCCTATTATCCCGAAACGGGCTATTCATTTCCCAGTGGCCATTCGGCGGTGGCCATGACGCTCTACGGATTGCTGGCCTACTGGGCCATTCGCCGGCTGCGAAACCCGGCTGGGCGGGTATTGGCGGGCGTTGGCGCAGCCTGTTTGATCCTGGCTGTGGGGTTCAGCCGCATTTATTTGGGCGTCCATTTCCTCAGCGACGTGCTGGGGGGTTACCTGCTGGGCATCGGGTGGCTCAGCGTGGGCATCATCCTCACCGAATGGCAACGGACTAATCACCCAACCGAAACGGTGTAAGGGGCATAGGCCCGTGGATGATGTATGGATCTGCCCCAGTTTTTTGGGTGGATCAGCTGGTTGCCATCAGACGGCGACAGCCAGTTTTTCCAGCGCGTTGACGGTGGCCGCCGACGTGGATACTACCGACTCTTGCTGTTGCTGAAACCAGCCGACCAGCCGCTCAACGTCGGCGGGATCAAACAGGGCCTTGTCGGTCATGGTGGCCGCCGTGCCGCAGGCCACGCCCGTCCGAATCATGTCGGCATAGGATTGGCCTTGCGCAAGGGCATACGCCATACCCCCCACCAGACTGTCGCCGGCATACGCGGTGCTGATTTGCTTCACGGGTGGGGCCTGCACATAGTCCTGCCTGTCGGCGGTGACGAGCATCGCGCCGCGTGCCCCCATCGACACCACGACGACCTGGCATTTGCCTGCATGAATCAGCTCGGTAGCGGCTTCGCCAATTTGACCGATTTCGAGCGTGTCAACGCCAACCAGGTGGGCCAGTTCACCCAAATTGGGTTTGATCATGAACACGCTTTCAGTCAGCGCGGCTCGTAGCGGTTCGCCACAGGTATCAAGAATCAGGCGAATTTGGCGCGTATTGGCAATCCGGGCAATCTGGGCGTAGAAATCGGTGGGCAAACCGAGTGGCAAACTACCGCTGACCACCAGGTAATCAATTGGTAGTGAGAGCGTTTCCACGTGGGCCAGGCAGGCCGTAGCCTCGGTGGGCGTCAGGGTGGGGCCGGGCGTACTAAACCGAAATTGCTGATTAGTGGCCGATTCGGTAATGGCGAAGCACTGCCTGACCGGGTCGCCAATACCAATAACCTGAAACGGGACATGGGCCGTTTCCAGCAGCCCCTGGAGCGTCAGGCCGGTGGCCCCCCCGACGGAAACAGGGCCAGCACCTGCCCACCCAGTCGTTGAATTGCTTTGGCCACGTTAATGCCCCCGCCCCCCGCTTCCAGGTGAGGTTCAGAGCAGTGTAACCGATGTTCGGGCAGCAGGTGGTCGACGGTTAGGTTAACATCGACTGCTGGGTTGAGGGTGAGCGTAACGATCATACAGCGCGTTGTTTATCCCTAAAGTTGACGCTCCCTAACGGCGCGTCCTATGCCAGGTATCAGCCGCTGAACTGATTGATGTCATAATAACCAACGTTGACTTATTGTCTGTACAGCTTCCGTATGCCGGGCAAGAGTGCAAAAAAGATAATCACCACAGCAAAAAACGTGTAGAACGTGTGGAGCCAATGCACGGCCTGGAGGAGCAACATCTGAATTTGAATCCAGAAAATAAGGATAAACGCGCAGTAAATCGTATAGGTCCAAGACCAGTGCATGTCACTGAAGAAATTAATTCGTTCAGCCAATGGACTGATTGGTTTTTGTAGTAACGCATAGCCGATCAGAAAAGGCATTATGCCAAGGACCGAAAACAAAATAATACCCGGAATAAGGAAGGATTGAAAGGGCGAATGTTGCAGCATCGACAGCGGCATACCAATCAGTTTACCAGTGGGTGAGGCAATTAGCACACCCCCGCCGAAAACGGCACCCACACCCAGGAAAGCCAATAATCCGGGCAGTACGTTTCGGGCTGACTTGGTTTTCATGGCACTTCGGGTGACTAATTAACCAGCCAAACTACCAACATAATAATGGCAATCAATGGCGAATAAGGTCGTATAAATTAGTTTGTTGTATTTGGCCAGCCAGTTTGGTAAATAAATATCGAAATTACCGGCGGTATCGGTTGATTGTTTTCTTGCCAATATCGTCAGCGGGCAGAGTCCTTTAAATAACAATAAGACAAGCCCTTCGACCAACACGCTACCCACACCAGCACACCGATTTTATTGGTGATGACCGCGTAGAGTAAATAAAAAATGACGATGTTGAAAAAGACCCAGATAGCTGTGTGTACGATTTTGATGGCCGTAAGTTTTGTCATGGCTAGTACGTTCTGACCGACAGCTTGCGCTTGAGCAGTGTGCCGAGCAGGGCATCGGTTGCCGGATCGGTGTATATGCCGTAGCCATTCACTAGGGTGCCTTTTAGCCCGTATTTTTCGGAGGAGATCGCGTACACGATAGCTTGGTCGGCGGGGTCAGACAGGCCCTCGAATCGGTAGTGTTTGTCCACTACGAACTCGTTGGGATATAGCTGTAGCGTGTGTCCGGGCAGACCTACTTCCATCAAGTTAAAATCCACTGTATATCCTTGCTTTTTCAGTGCTGTCAATACACCCGAAACGGTTGTCATTGTGTTCATAGCTGACTGATTATTAAAGACAAAGCTCCAATTAGGGCGTAGCCATTATCGCGGCGTCGGGCGGCAGAAACGAGGTAATGAGGTAATAGGCCGCCCAGCCGAAAAAGGCAATTAGCGTGGCCCACACCCACGACGGAATGGGCTTTGGCGTTTCAGAGGCGGTGATCACAAATGTGTCGCTCCGTTCGCTGCCATAGGCGTTGATCGTGATGGGAATAACGTCGGAAACGGTATCGTTTGCGTCAAGCCCAATCACGGAAATAGCCGGGCCGTTCCGCACCGTAAACGGAATGGTTTGTACGCCCTCTCTGCCGGTGGACGAAATCGCTACAATCCGCAACGAGTGTGCACCGTCAACCAACCGGCTCGTGTCGATGTCCATTTTGATGGGGGGCGCGTAGGCCGCAAACGGCACCGGGTCGTCGTCAATAAACAGGGTTAGTAAGGGGGAGGTTGTCATCGATTTTTTGGTTAGAATGACGAAAAAAGAACTTTTAAATTTTAAATAACCTGAATATCAGTGTGTTGAACAGTCTGTTGGCCGGGCCGGAAAACATACCAGCCTAACAGGCCCAGTGTAACAAGCACAACCCCGATTGATCCGTAGAGCATCACATAATCGAAGCCGTTTTGCGGACCCACGCCGTGGGTGATATTGGCAAAACCGGCGGGCTGATTTTTTTTGCAGAGTGGGCAGCCCGTAGCGTTTACCACTCGAAACAGCCAAAAGAGAATTATCAAAAGTGTCGTTTTCATACGCCAGGTTTGGGTTTAATGGCTTTCCGTTCTGCCGCAACGAAAGCCGTTGGCACGGCGGGTGCTTTGTTGCCCCATGAACTCCGCTCGAAGGTGAGGATGGCGGCAATTTCGGGATCGGTCAGTCGGTCGCCGAAGGCCTGCATAGCCCCGTATTCGGGCCGTGCGTCGTAGCCCTGCAACACCACATTGACCATCAGACTGGCATTGGCCGCCAGCACCACCGGGCTACCCTTCAGGGGAGGGAAAGCCCCTTTCAGCCCCTCGCCGTTGGCCTGATGGCACGCCTGACAGTGAGTGGCGTAAAGTGCCGCGCCATCCGGGCCTGCCACAGACGGGGCCGAACCGGCCGCCACGGCCCCCAACGTTTTGGCCGGACCATATTGAATGAAGCCCGGTGTCTCGCTGCCAGTGGGTAGTTCGGCCTGTTTGAGCGCCAACAGGTAAGCCACCAGTTGGCGTCCTCGCTCGGTGGGCACAATGGTGCCCCGCAGTCCGTCGCGGTAGTTGGCTGGTACATTCACGACCCGCTGGTTGGGCAGCGGGTCAGTAGTTTCGATGAATAGCCATGGGAAGGCGGGCATAATCGATTTGCCCACCACAGACCGCGGGTTAAACAGGTGCAGGTAGTGCCAGGCATCACTCGCCTGCCGCTCGCCCACCTCGGTCAGGTCGGGGCCGGTGCGTTCAGTGCCCAGCGTCGAGGGCGTGGCGCGCCAGGTGTCGATCCTGGTACGCCAGGCATAGTCGGCAGCCATGCCGGGTCGGCCACCCCATACCTTGTCCATATCAATGTTGCGCACCTGCTGGGTATGGCAGGCCACGCACCCCTCGTCGATGAACACGTGCAGGCCCGCTTCTTCGTCGGCGGTAAACGTAGCCGCGCCGGGTAGCGGGGCATTGTTGTTCTGTACCGACCAGGCAGGCCGGACGGCGATCAGCACGCTGAGGAAAAGAAATCCACCCAGGGCCAGGCCAAACAGGAGTTTGTGATTATGCGATATGTTCATGGGTAAGAAGCGGCTGGGTGGTGAGAGTGGGTTGTGGATAGTGGCGGGCCGGGCGGAGCATATCGACCAGGTTATAGGCAAAGACGCAGTGGGCCAGCAGCATGAGTGTGCCGCCAATAGCCCGCCAGAGCCAGTAGGGCGCCATCAGCACCACCGAATCGATAAAGGGCTGGGCACTCATCCAGCTTAGGCCTTTCAGGGTGCCACCCACCATAAGCGCCACCACATAGGCCAGCAGGCCGATGAGCGCAAACCAGAAGTGGACGCCCACCAACAGCGGCCGTGGTTCGCGGCCCGTTAGTTTGGGCAGCAGTGTGTAAATGCACCCCCAGAGCAGGAACGCCACGATACCATACATAGTCACGTGCGAGTGGGCCACGTTGAAATCGGTGAAGTGCCAGACCAGGTTGGTGGTTCGAAACGCCTGTAACGACCCTTGCACGGAACCCGCGAAGTAGAGCACCACGCCCATGAGCAAAAACGGTAGCGAGTAGCTGTCGCCCACCTGTTTGCCACTACCCCGGAAGGTCATCAGGAAGTTGATGGTGCCGGCCAGCACCGGAATAAACATGCCTGCGCTGAAGACGATGGCCACCGTTTGCAGCCACCAGGCAATGGGACTGAACACGTAGTGGTGCGTGCCAATCAGGGTATAGAACAGCAATTGCGTCCAGAAAGCCAGCGCCCCCAGCGAGTAGGAATAGATCGGTTTGTTGAGCGACAGTGGCAAAAAATAGTACACCAGCCCCAACGTGAAGGTCATAAACCACATCCCCACGCCCTGGTGCATGTAGTAACCCTGGATGATGGTTTCGCCCAGGCCATTCTGGTAAAAGGGGAGGTACGCGATCACCGACAGGGTAATGACCCAACCGCAGGCCCCCACAATGTACCAGTTGCTGATGTAAATTTCAGGCGTTTTGCGGCGGGCAATGGTCTGAAAAAAGTTGTAGAATGTCAGGATCAGCCCCACGGCAAAGAGGGCCATCACGGGCCAGATGTACTCGCGGTATTCGCCGCCGCCGTTGTTGATACCCGCCATCAGGCAGAGCGTTCCCAGTACGGTGCAGGCGTTGATAAGCCAGAGCGTCCACCAGCCCAGCCGGTAACTGTAGAGTGGTGTACTACCCGTGCGGGGCACCACAAAATGCCCGAGTCCCAGCATAGCCAGCGACGTCCAGCCCCAGAAAACAGCATTGGTATGAACAGGCCGAAGCCGCCCGAACGATAGCCAGGCGATGTGGTCAATGTCGGGACGTACAAACTTGACGCCCACGTACCAGCCGACGAGTGTGCCGAAGACGAGCCAGACTGTGGCGCATAACAGATAGGCACTCACCAGCCGCACAAGTTTGGGGTCGACATCGGTTAATGCCTGTCCTCGTTTTTTGGCGGCTACCAGCGGCGCATGCACATGAGGCGATACCCGCTGCACCAACCCCCGCTCATCCTGCGGCGTTACGAGGGCCGTTCTTAGCTCATCGAACTGTTCGCCCGTGGGGGGGGGGGGGCGGGTTGGCTGCAGGAATGTCCACCGGCTGACGTGGCGGATTTAGACCACGCATGATACTGCTTAGCCGGAGAATCACCACTACGGCTGCGGTGCCTACGATGAGCAAGAGCAAGATGCCCGTACCGATGACGGCGGGTTGAGTACTGATCGAATCCTGGTTGGCCTGCGCCTGAACGGTCGACGGGTGTAGCAAGTGAACGAGCAGTGTGCCCACCAGCGGTGATACCCAGTGCGGGCGAAACAAGTGGGAAAGGGATCTTTTTTGCGTGGGCATCTGAGCGGGAAGACTTGTTTATAGTGAAATGGATACTGGTTGACCAATAAAGTCAACCGGTTTGCAAATGTACGAACCTGTCTACAGGACGCCTCACCGATACCGGGTCGGGGTAGTTTTTGACGTAACCCAGCCGCAGCATGAACTGGATTGGGTCAGTGAGGCCAACGGACTGGTTGATGACCCGGCTGAAGGCGGGTTCTTCCAGCACCTGCGTCATGGGGTGCAGGGCGACGTTTTTCTCGCGGACACTCAGAAACAGCCGTTGCATGCGTTGACCAGTTTCCAGCAGCGTAGCCGTTGCGTTGTCGGGGCTAGTGATGAGCAGCCATCCCGCCGATTGAGCCACTTCAGCGCGAACATTGTCAATGTTTTTATCCCGAAAATCGGTCTTCATCACGCTCTTTTTGTCATACGTATTTCTGACGATATAACCGGCAACACCGTCGATTCCCATACTGGCCGTTGTTAATCCATCGCCATATTTTTTGACGTCTTTGCTGGAGAAACGAACCCAGTCGGCGAGTTCTTTTTGGGCGGCATCCCGATACGATTGAACCCGATTCGCTTCAATAGCTTGTTCGTTTATTACTTTATATTGGTTTGACGTATTCGGAAAATAGTGGAAGTACTGTTTCTCCTTGTCGAATAAATAAATCTGATCGGCTTTCGTCAAGGGATCGGTAAGTTGATGTGACCGGACTGTGCGCCGGTTCTTAATTTTCGTGACATCAAAATCCGGCAATCCGCCTGATTTAGTGAGCGTCACCTCCGCAATTAGTTCAGCCTGATTGGTCGTCGCCAGCACCTTGATCGCACAGGCGTACCCGGCATGGTTGGCCGCGAACGTTAGATTCTGAAGGAAGGCCCCAATCGAGAGCATCGTCTCACGCTGGGCGGGGTCAACGGCGGGTAGCCATTTGGTTTTGTCGTTGCCGATGATCCAGTGATACGGCTCCAGGTACGTCACCGACCACGGCTGCGTGTTATGCCCGCTTGGTGCCAGCGACGCTAGGTACAGTATCTCCCGTTCATCAGGTTTCAGCAGCAGGGTGCCGGGTAAATCGGCTGGCAAATCAGCCCGGCCAAGATTTGATTTGTCGCTAAGCAAATAAGCCAATCCACTGGCAGTAAGCACAGTACCGCCAGCGATGCCTAAAAATGTGTTCCTGTTCATGGGTCAGTTATTGGTATCACAAGCTCGTTCGCCAGTGGCTGTACACATCCCGGTACACCCGGATGGCCCCGGCTTCGTCGATATCGAGTACGTTGTAGGTGATCAGCACGGGGATGGGTTCGGGGAGGGCCAGCGTTTTGGGCGTGGCGTTGACGGGGCATTTAGCCATGTAATCGGGCGTAAAATGGACGTAGCCCAGCAGCAGGTTAGCCAGTTCGGTCGGTTTCTGGACGCGGATGCAGCCGTGGCTCATAAACCGGCTTTCGCGGGTAAACAGTTGCCGGGCATTCGTGTCGTGCAGGTAGATGTCGTAGGGGCTGGTTACGTTGAATTTCAGCAACCCCAGCGCATTGTCGCAGCCCGTGGATTGCCGCAGCCGGTACGGGAACGACTTGGCCGGGGCCGTCCGGTTCACCCGCGCGGGGTCTACTTCCTGACCGTTAGCGTCGATCACCTGTAGGTTCATGGCGGCGAGCACCGGAGCCGGATTCCGCCTGATTTTGGGCAGCAACTCCCGGACCATGATCGAGCGGGGTACGTTCCAGTAGGGGTAGACGACCAGGCTGGGCACAAACGCCGTGAAGGAGGGCGTAGGCGTGCTGGCCTTGCCCAGAATAATGGCACTAGTGAGTAGCGTGGTGCCCTGGCTGTCGACCAGCCGGAGCGTGGCCGAGGGGATGTTGATCAGGATGCGCTTGCTGGCTGGAAAGCGATTCAGCCAGCGGTAGGTATTCAGGGTTTCCTGCACCTGTTCGATGGTCAGCGAGTCGCCCACGTAATCGTCGACGAGGCAGCGCATACAGTAGGCCGTCAGTTGCCGATACTGCCGGTCGTGCGATTCGAGC
>JBBRMP010000107.1:0-19148 GCA_038230755.1 Cytophagales bacterium
GACTTCCAGAAAATCCTGCCGTCTGCCGGTGCTGTCGGTCACGTAAACGGTAGCTTTTTCAGCCCGGAAATTCACGGCGGCGTTGGTCTAATCGGCGGTGTAGGTGAGGCTAACCTGATGGGGGCCGGGCTGGTTGGTGATGTAGCCATCGACGATCAGAATCTTGTTAGGCAGCGATTTAGTCTCGGGCTGGTAGGGCGTTACGCAGGCCAGCATCAGGCTGTAAATCAGCAGATGGGTCAATACACGAAGGCTACGTTTAGCAAAGTTCATCAGTTTGTTCACAACGGGAAGATCAGGCAAGGGGATGGTAGCGATGGCCCGTTAGAAGCGCACATTGTAGGTCAATGACGGGAAAATGGTGCCGAAAATGGAGAGCTTGAATGCATCTTCGAACTGGCGGGGGTCGTAGCGGTAAAACACCGAATACGCGTTCTTGTGGGCATAGACGTTATACACGGCGAAATTCCAGCTTTGCTGCACCTTCCGTTTTTTGGCTGGGTCCTGCTCAAACAGCATCGAGAAATCGAGGCGGTGGTAATCGGGAATGCGTTCCTGATTGCGGTTCACGTAGATGGGCACGATCACGTTGTTGATGCGGGCACGGCCGTAGGGCTGCGTAACGGGCCGACCGGTGCTGTAGGTAAAATTGAGTGACAGGCTGAACCGCAGGCTGGGGCGGTAGGTGGCCGTGGCGTTGAGGGTATGCGGCTTGTCGAAGTTGGCGGGATAAGCCAGGCCATTGTTCACCTGCTCGTCGGGAAAGCGGCTAGTCATGGTCAGGAACGTGCGCGAAAACGTGTAGCTCACCCAGCCCGTCCAGGCCCCTTTGTTTTTGCGCACTAGCATCTCCAGCCCATAGGCTTGCCCTGTGCCCTGCAACAAATCGGTTTCGGGGGCGGGGTTGCGTTGCAGGTTGGCCCCGTCGCGGTAGTCGATGGCGTTGGTCAGCGTCTTGTAATAGACCTCTGCCGAGGCTTCATATTCGTTCTGCTTGCCGTTCATAAAATACCCCGCCGACAACTGATCGGCGATTTGTGGTTTTATGTTGGGGTTGCTCAGCAGCCAGCGCGAGGTGGGCAGTGCCGCCGTGGTATTGGACACCAGATGGATATACTGCCGCATCCGGTTATAGCCAATTTTGATGGACCGCCCTTCGCTCAGGTTCACGCGCAGGGCCAGCCGGGGTTCCAGCCCGCCGTAGGTGTTGTAGATCGTACCGGCGGCTTCGGGCGTCAGGGAAATGGCCGTGCCGGGCAGGCGGGCTACTTCGCTGCTGTAAGTGCGCAGGGTGGTCGGGCCGTCGTTCAAAAACAGCGAATAGCGCAGTCCGGCCAGCAGTGCCGTAGACTCCGACACCTTCCATTCGTCCTGCACGTAGGCGGCCAGTTCGTAGGCGCGTTCGGTGGGCAGGCTAAAGGGCAGCGCGTTGGAATAGCGGCCCGGTGTGAGCTGGTTGGGCTGCACGAAATAGTCGATGGCGCTGATGCCCACCTGCGCCGCGTGCCGGTCGTTGACGTTGATGGTCAGGTCAGACTTGATCTGTTTGTGGCGCACTTCGGCCACCAGGCTAAACTTATTGGCCGAATCCGGGGCCGAAATCTCGCTTCGGTACTGACTCCAGATCGCCGACGTATTCAGGTTCATCCGGGGGTTGATGAAGTAGTTCCAGCGTACGGTGCCCGCCAGACTCTGGTAGTCGAACTGGGTAGAGGAGGCGTTCAGTTCTACACCCGACAGCGAGTCGGCGGGGAGACGAAACACGTCACGGCCAAAATAACCAGTGCCGGTAACGGTATGTTTTTCAGTGGGTTGCCACTTTATCTTTGTAGTCAGGTCGTAGAAATTGGCACGGGTGCCGTTGAGGCTGGCCGGACCGAGTTTGAACAGAAAATCATTGACCGATACCCGCGTGGCGGCCAGCATAGTCAGCTTTTTCTTGATGATTGGCCCTTCAACACCCAACCGGCTTGCCACGATGCCGATGCCCCCATAGACCGACCATTTTTCGGTCTCCGGCTCCTTGATTTTTATGTCCAGCACCGACGACGCCCGCCCACCAAAGGCCGGGGCAATGCCGCCCCGGTGCAGGGTCAGGTCGCGCACCACATCGGAGTTGAAGACCGAGAAAAAACCCAGCAGGTGGCTGGTGTTGAACAGGGGTGCGTCGTCGAGCAATACCAGGTTCTGGTCGATAGAGCCACCGCGCACGTTGATGCCCGTGGCCCCTTCGCCCACGCTCGTTACGCCGGGCAGCAGCAGCAGACTCCGCACCACGTCTACCTCGCCCATGAACGCCGGAATGCGCCGTATGTTCTTGATATTCAGTTGGGTAACGCCCAGTTCCACCTTGCGCACGTTCTTGTCGGCTCCTTCGGCCTGCACCACCACCTCTTCCAGATACTGCGTGTCTTCTACCAGATCGACGTTGATCAATGTGAGCTTATTCACGTTGATGGTCATCGTCTGCGAGATGTAGCCCACGTGCGAAATACGAACGGGGTACGTGCCTTCTTCAATCGGGATGACGAAGAAACCGTCTTTACCCGTGGTAGTACCAACCCGCGTACTTTGGATGAAAATGGTAGCCCCAGAGATAGGTTCCCGGCTGTCGGCCTGCCGGATATAGCCGGTGAGTGACTGGACTTTTTTAACTGATTGGCCCTGTACTTGGCTAGTAAGCAGACAGAGAAAAATACCTACGTAAAGGTAGCGATACATGAAGGATGATTCAGGTGTATATCTTAAGTAAGCAAGGTAAGCCACTTTTCTCATGACCAAACACCCAAACACGCTTAATAAATACAGAGGCCGTAGCATCAATTTAATAGTCTGGTAAACTGATAGTTCGTCTATTTGACCGTAGCTATCGCCAGAGGGCAAGCTAACTCTCTTTTCTACACGTTAAAACCACTTAACCATATTGCGTATATCCCTACTTTTCGCCTGCCTCATCGTGGGCCTGTTCATCACCAGTTGCGACCACCTTGAGCGGGGGCCGCTGAATCCCATCGCAAAAATTACGACGCTGACTGCCGGCCTGGTCGGGCCAATTGGCGTAGAGACCGACCCCAGCGGGCGGCTGTGGGTGACCGAATCGGGTACGGGTAAAAACGACGCCCGCCTGATGATGATTACCCCCGCCGACGGCAAGGCCTACCCCATTGTTACCGGCTTTTTTTCGGAAACGATGCAGGGCGGTGAAGTTGAAGGTATGAGCCACCTGCTCTATGCCGATGGGCTTCTCTACGTGCTGGGGGGCGACGGTTTTTTGTACAAATTCGATATCCGAAACGTGCAGCCTGGGCAAGCGCCCATCAATGCGTCAACGTTGCCCAAAGAAGACATCTCGTCGTTCGTGCTGGCTTATAATTTCGTGAACAATGCCCACGATTCGCACCCGTTTAACCTGACCCTCGGCCCCGACGGGCTGCTGTATATCTCGGATGCCGCCGCCAATGCTATTTTAAAGCGGTCAAAAACGGGTATGTTGAGTGTAGTCGCCGAGATTCTTGGTATTGCCAACCCCACGCCCGTTGGACCGCCTCAACTGCAGAGCGTACCCACCAGTATTGTCTATGACGGGCAGAAATTTCTGGTCAGCACCCTCATTGGTTTTCCGTTTCCGGCGGGCAAAGCCATTGTGTATCAGGTTGATCAGGGCGGCGGGGTGTCGGTTTATCAGCAGGGTTTCAACAGCCTGGTTGGTGTTAAACTCGATGGTAGTTTATCGCCGTTGGTGATTGAATACGGTCAGTTTGGCCAGCAGGGCTGGGTACGTAACACGGGCCGGATTCTGCGGGCAAGTGGTACCGCCAGCACGGTTATTCTGGACAAACTAGACCTGCCCACCGACCTGAAACGCATCGACGCCAACACCTATTACCTCACCAGCCTTGGCGATGGCACTGTGAAGAAGATTACGTTTTGAGTTCAAGGTTCAAAGTCTGAAGGGCTTCGCCGTGCTAACAGATTCAGCACGGCGAAGCCCTTTAGACTTTCAACCTTGAACTCAAAACTCACAAAGCTCCCCTCACCAGCCATTTGGCCAGTCGATACACACCGTAGGCGAAGAAGGGCGCGGCAATCACGTCGGCGGTGTAGTGGATGCGGAGCAGTAAGACGCCAACGCCCACAACGGCGGTGCCGAAAAAGACCAGCCACCGGTCGCGGGGGAGGGTAAGGCAGAAGGCCATCAGGCAAATACTGGCCGTGTGGCCCGAAAAAAATAGGTCTTTGGTGATGAACGTGGCCCCGTAGAAGTAGTTACTCAGCGGGTCGCGGAGTTCAATCAGCCCGTCGGGTGGGTCGAGGGGGGTAAGGCCGATGCTGATGATACGGGTGATGAACAACAGGGCGTAGCCCCAGATGAAGCGTAGGTAGGTGGCCGGGCTGCGCTGTACTCGGTAGATGAGCAGCAGTGCCGCGCTCCAGAGGCTGAGAAAGACGGCTAGCGACGCATCATAAACGGGCAGCGAATCAAGTACGAAATCGTTGAGTTGAACCCCATCGCGGGCTTCGATATGAGCCAGATAGGTAGGCCAGACACTCAGCAGCAGGCAAACCAGCACCAGGCCCCCGATGGCCATTCGGCGAAATCGGGGCCGTTTCCAGGCCGCCCGCCAGCTAACCGACTCGGTGTCGGCAATCAACGTATCTCTTAACATTATGATAATAAAAGGTCGCAAAGATACGGCGCTCTACAGCGGAAACGCCAACCCCGTGCTAGCGTAAGCACGAGATTGGCGTTTCCGTTTGACTAGACCTGCTGAACCAGACTTACCGGCGTTTCCTGGCGTTTACCTGCTTCTGAAGCGCGTTGATCTGCTTCTGTTGGGCAATCAGGTGGAGCGTCAGTTCTTCATTTTTCTGCACCAGCGTAGTCAGCAACTGGGTCAACTCGACACCCGTTGAGGCCATCTCGGCGGCGGCGGGGATGCCCGGCAAATGACCGTTCTGACGGATGTACTGCTCTACGTCGGCTAGGGGTTGCAGGCTATAATCTTTCTCAAAAACGTAATCGGCCCATGATTTGGCTGACCTGGTACGCACTACCAACTGGTTGCTGGTCAGTTTATTAGCCAGAACCACGTCGCCTTTGTCCGATACCGTCAGGAACTTCTCGGCTACTTGTGTCTGGGCCGTTGAGCTGGCGGTAAGGTTGGTGAAGCGCAGGCCGCTTTGGTTCTCGTTGCGGGCGGTTAATTCCAGCAGACTGTTGGGTGCCGAGGTGCCGATGCCTACGTTGGCGCCGTTACCCAGAATCAAGGCGTTGCTGGTCATGACGCGGGCGTTGGCCCCAATGGCGGTGGCGTTGCTCAGGTCCTTGCCGGTGCTGCTGGCGTTGAAACCGAGGTAGGTGTTATGGTCGCCGTCGCCGTCGATAGCACCGGCACCCACACCAATAGCGCTGTTGCCCCGACCGTTGCGCAGGCTCTGCCCAGCGTTGAAACCCATGAATACGTTGTCGCTACCGTCGGTGTTGTTCTTGCCCGACTCGAAACCAACAAATGTGTTGTTTGACCCCGTGGTGTTGGGAAAGCCGGCTTTAAGACCAAGAAATGTGTTGCGTGCCCCCGACGTAGTGCCTTGCCCCGACTGGCTGCCCAGAAACGTGTTGGCCGTTGAGCCATTGGCCAACGTGGTGCTTTGCCCCACAAACAATTCGTTGGTGCCATTGTCTGAACTGATGGCCACGGGCGTATTGTCAGGTACGACGATCTGGCTTTGCGCCAGTGCCAAACTGGCAGGGAAAACGGTAAGTGCGAATAAGGTAGCGGTGAATTTCATAGAGAAAAGTAGAATGGATGACTGATTGCAAGCTACAGCAAATAAATTAACGATTTATAATCCATTTAGTATTCGCGGCATGGTATCCCATCCGCCGTTTAAAAAAACCACTGATCCACCATATGTTCTGTGGTTTGGCCCTCAAGACGACGCTCCAGATCATCGGGAATTTTGCTGAAAAAGTCGATCCCCGTGGCCTTCTCGATTTGGTCGACGGGGACGACGAATTGGCGCAGGTTCTCGTGCGAGGGTTCGTTTTTGAGCAGGAAACCAATCATCCGAATGTCGGGCGAGGCCCCTTTTCGGCAGTAGAGGATCACCTTGTAGAAGTAGTCGGGCACGGCCACTTCATTGGCGCGGCCAATGGTGGGTAGCCCGTTGCGCAGGACCGGCCCGGTGACGACGTAGAGGCCACCGTCGCGCAAGGCCCAGGCGCGTACCTGCTCTTCCAGCGATTTCCAGATGCCCCGGTTGAACTGCGGGGCCTGCGGGGCGATGTTGCTCATAAAAAATGATTGACCCATGAGCCGCTGCGAAAATTTGAAATCGCCCGCCGGGGCCTGATGTCCACGGTCATAGCCCGACCGGGTGTAGTCGGAGGGAAGGGCGGTGCCGCCCGATACGGCGGGGTCTGGCACGAAACTCGTGCCTTCGCGGTCGGCGCCGCCGGTGATTTCGTAGGCTAGCAGGGGGTAAGCCACCCAGACGGGGTTTTTCAGGTTTTCGTCGTATCGAAGCGTATACCCCTCATGCCGAACGAGTTGGTTATTTTTCAGCCCGGCGGGCAGGATGAAATCGACCTGCTTTTCAAAATCAAACAATTTCCCCGACGTGCGTTTTTGCCCCGACGTGCCATCGCCGACTGGGTTTTCTGCCGTGGCTGACCCATCGGCCGAGGCCTCATTATCGGTTGGTTTACGGGAGGTTCCGGTGCGATCTTCCGATGCCTGGTCAGTGTTTGGCTCCGGTGCCTGGTAGGGGTTGGCCGACTTAGTATCGGCATGGCCCCGCCGGATACCCAGCAACTCGCGAACGTCGTTCCAAAAAGCCACTACGGGCTCGGTACGGCCCTTATAGTGCAAAAACAGCCCGACCATAAAGAAGCCGAACAGCAAAATAATGATGTTGCCCCGCAAGCGAAAACCGTTGCGAAGAATGATTTTGTCAGGGCTACTAGTTGACCGATGAGACATACAGTAAAAGTACGATAATTGCGATTGGGGAGTTGTGTTTAGCGGACGGGGCCGCCCGGTACCACCGCACGGGCGGCCCCGTCCGCTAAACATCATCCACCGAACCCGCCTCCTGCTACCGTTGTTGCCTGTACATGACTTCGCTTCGCATTGCCGTGGTGGGCGGGGGTGCCGCCGGATTTTTCGGGGCCATTGCCGCCGCCGAATCAGACCCCACTGCCACCGTCACCATCTACGAAAAAGGCCGCCAGGTGCTGCAAAAAGTGCGCATTTCGGGGGGCGGTCGCTGTAACGTGACCCACGCCTGTTTCGATCATAAAAAACTCGCCGCCCACTACCCGCGTGGGAATGCCTGGATTAAGCCGCTGTTGACCCGTTTCGACGCCGTCGATACCGTCGACTGGTTCGAGGAGCGCGGTGTGCCGCTGAAAACGGAGGCCGATGGCCGCATGTTTCCCACCACCGATTCGTCCGAAACGATCATCGACTGCCTGCTCGGTGCGGCGCGGCGACTTAACATTCAGGTACGTACCAGTAGCGGTATCGAGCGGCTGGAACCACAGCCTGATGGTACTTATGTTATGCAACTGTTTGGTGGTGAGGAGCTTGTCGCTGACCGCGTTCTGGTGGCGACGGGTGGTTATCCGCAGGCACCGTCGTATGGCTGGATGCCCGAACAGGCCGAACCTTTGCTGTTGCCCGTGCCGTCGCTGTTCACGTTCAATACGCCTGGCAATCCTCTGATGGCATTAGCGGGGATGTCGGTGCCGATGGCGGCGGTGCAGGTGGTGGGCACGAAGTTGACCCAAAAAGGGCCGCTACTCATTACCCACTGGGGCTTTAGCGGACCCGCCGTGCTGCGCCTGTCGGCCTGGGCGGCGCGTGAACTGGCCGACCGAGAGTACCAGTTCAGCCTGCGCGTGAACTGGGTGCCGGAGCGGAACGAAGACCAGATGAAATTTGAATTCAACGAGCTTCGGCAGTTAAACCCGCGCAAGCAGGTGACCTCTTACAACCCCTTTGGCCTGCCCGCTCGCCTTTGGGAAGCCCTTTGCGCCGAGGCCGGGGTGGCCGACGGTGTGCGTTGGTCCGATTTCCCCGGTAAGACCCAAAACCGCCTCATCGAACGCCTCGGCAATAGCCAATTTGCGGTGCAGGGCAAGACCACCTTTAAAGACGAGTTTGTCACCTGCGGCGGCATCTCGCTCGGTGCTATCGACCCGGACACCCTCGAAAGTCTGGCCCACCCCGGCCTCTTCTTCGCCGGCGAAGTGCTTGACGTTGACGGTATTACGGGTGGCTTCAACTTCCAGAACGCCTGGACAACGGGGTTTGTGGCGGGGGAGAGTATGGTGGGGTAGGGCTTTGCGTGGTGGGGCGAACCGCACACGAAGCCTCAAATCCGCCCCTCCGTTTCCGCGTCGAAAAAATGTGCCTTATCAATATCCCAGAATAGCGTGACCATGTCGGAGGCAGAAAGGGAAGCGGCACGGTCTGGGGTGAGGCGGGCCACGATGCGGACACCCTCGATGGTGAGGTAGCCGAGGGCTTCGTTACCCATATTTTCGATGGCCTCGAACGGCAATTGTTCCGACGAAAAAAACGGACGATCCGTCGTTACAGGTACGTCAGTGAGGTGTTCGGCGCGGATGCCTAACACGACTGACCTACCCGCGTAGGGCAGTAACCGTGCGCAATGAGCCGATTTTGTTAGGTCAATTTTTAAGGTATCCCCCTGACTATCAAAGAATAACGAATCATCACGTTGCCGGATTATGCCGGGGAGGAAGTTCATGGGCGGAGTGCCGATGAAGCCCGCTACGAAGAGATTGACGGGGTGGTTGTAGAGGTTAATCGGCGTGTCGAACTGCATCACGTCGCCGCCGCGCAGCACCACAATCCGGTCGCCGAGGGTCATGGCTTCCACCTGATCGTGGGTCACGTAGATCATGGTGGCGTTGAGCTGGCGGTGCAGTTTCTGGAGTTCGATCCGGGTTTGGCCGCGGAGTTTGGCGTCGAGGTTGGAGAGCGGTTCGTCGAATAGAAACACCTTTGGTTCGCGCACAATGGCCCGCCCAATGGCCACCCGCTGCCGTTGCCCGCCCGACATATCCTTTGGTTTCCGGTCCAGCAGTGGTTCAATTTCCAGAATCCGCGCCGCCTGCTCCACCCGTTGCCTGATTTCAGCTTTGGGCATCTTGCGTAGGGTTAACCCGAAGGCCATATTCTCGAAGACGGTCATGTGGGGGTAGAGGGCGTAATTCTGAAACACCATCGCAATGTCGCGGTCTTTGGGGGGTACGTCGTTCACCCGTTTCCCGTCAATGAGCAGGTCGCCGTCGGTGATGTCTTCGAGGCCCGCAATCATCCTGAGCAGCGTGGATTTGCCGCAGCCGCTCGGCCCCACGAGCACCAGAAATTCGCGGTCTTTGACGTCGATGGTCACGTCACGAATCACGCGCGGACCATCGGCATAGGCTTTGGCAATATGGTTGAGTTGTACGTTGGCCATGATAAGTAGCTCCCTAACCCCCGAAGGGGGAAGTGCTGCCGCCCGCGTATCTTACGCAAGCACAGTTCCCCCTTCGGGGGTTAGGGGGCCGTTTTTTGCGCCGCCCACAGACTCTCGATGGTGGATTCGGCACCGGCGTTTTGGTTGATTCGTGTGTTGCTCAGTAGTCCATCGTAACCGCGGCCTGTGGCGGGGTCATACATGACGGTGCTGGCGGCGTTTTTGCCCTGAAACCAGCCGTAAAGCTGCTTCGCAAGGTCGAGGTATTTAGCGTCTTTGGTTTGGTCGTAGGCTTCCATTGTGGCCCAGATCATGGGTCGAATACCGTAGGCAATCTGCGGAAATTTGCTCGATTGCAGCAGGCCAACGCCCCCGTCGCGGGCCTCGACGGAGAATGATTCGAGGAAGCCTTCTTTGAGCAAATACGGATAAAAATTGTCGACTTCGCGGCGGGCGGCGGCAATCCAGTCGGGCTTGTTGAACTGCTTACCCACGCGTTGCAGCGCGTAGGCCTGATCGGCGGCGTAGGCGTGCCAGCCATTCTCGAAACTCAGGAACGCGCCGTAGGGAAACTTGGCCGCGTCGCCCTGTTGCATGGCTAAAATGCCCGCCGCCAGTTGGTCGATAAGTGCCAAATTGGCCGCGTTGGGGGCTATTTGCTGGTAATTAGCCAGTCCCAGCAGCATGATCGCCGCCTGATCCGTACCTGACCCAAACGGCAGCCACTTCGGCACTGTAAGGCCTTTGATGAAGGTGTAATCTTTCGGTTTCGACCCAAAATCGCGGAGCATGTTGGCCACCACGCGGTCCATCGCGGTGCGCATTCGGGCGGCAAAAGCCGGGTCGCTTTTCTGGTACGTTGGATAGGCATCTGATAAGGACCACAACGCCCGCCACGACCAGAAATTGGCTTCGGCCACGCTGGTTTTGTAGGTCTTGTTGATGGTTTTGTCGGGCCAGAGAAAATTGTAGAAATAGCCCGCCCCGGCATCGCTCGTAGGGGCCTGCAACTGCAACATAAACTCAGTCGCCAGTTTGTGCTTGGTTTGCTTGTCGGTGTTGGTGCTGAAATCGGGTTCGTTCAGCCAGAAAATGGCCGTTCTCGATACGTCATCCACGCAGGTGAAGCCTTCGTCGGAGTCCGTCACGAGCCGGTAGTCCGGGGCTTCGCTATAGATGGCCACGGTGCCCACCTCGACCCCGTTTGATGCCAGTTTCACGGTTTGAAACAGGCTGTTCAGGTGTGTCGTGTTGACCTGCCTCGTTGCCGTTGGCGTGGGCGTAACGGGGGTGTCCTTTTTGCACGAAAAGGAGGACAGGAAGAGGAGAAGAATGAGTTTTTTCATGGACGTTAATCTTTCATGCCGGACGAGGCCATGCTGCGGATGAAGTGTTTTTGGAAGAACAAATACAGGATGATAATGGGCAGCGCCAACAGTACGGCGGCGGCGATTTTGACGCCCAACTGCCCGTCGGCGCGGCCCCCGACGGAGAACAATGTAACGAGTTGCGGCATGGTCATCGTGGCCTCGTCGCGAATGACGATGAGTGGCCACAGGGCTTCATTCCAGAGGCCCATAAAGGTTAAAATGGTGATGGTCAGCACCGTGGGTAGGATGTTGGGAATCAGAATCTGGAAGATGATCCGTAGTTCGTTGGCCCCGTCAATCCGCGCCGCGTCGATGAGGGCCTGGGGTAAGCTGGTAAACGCCTGCCGGAACAGCAACACCGATAACGAGTTGAGCGCGAACGGCACGATCAGAGCCAGATACGAATCGACCCAGCCGAGCTTGACCATCGTTATGTAGTTGGGAATCAGCGTAATCTGGAAGGGGAGGGTCATCGTGAAGATGATCAAATAAAAGATGGCGTCGCGCCCCCGGAACGACATCCGCGCCAGCGCATAGCCCACCATCGCCCCTGAAATGAGTACCAGACCGGTGGTGAAAACCGCCACAAACAGGCTGTTCAGAAACGCCCGGCCCAGCGGTATCCGCTCGAAAACGGTCACGTAATTTTGAATACTCGCCCCAATCGGCAGCAACGTCAGCGACCCCAGCCCCGCCTCACTCGACAGCGACGCCGACACCATCCAGACGAACGGGTAAATGAACGTCAGGGTGGCCAGGGTGAGGAGGACGTAGCGGAGTGGTTTCATAAGAAGCGGCCCCCTGGCCCCCGAAGGGGGAAGTGCTGCCGCAGGAGTACGCGGGCGGCAGCACTTCCCCCTTCGGGAGCTAGGGGGCTTCAATGTACCGTTTTTGTATCACGACCACGAAGAGAATGATGAGCGCGAAGCAGAAGCCGAGGGTGGCCGAATAACCCATGTGGTAGTACTGGAAGGCCTGTTTATAGATGTACATCACGGCAGAGAGCGTACTGTTGAGCGGCCCGCCCTCGGTCATGATATAGGGTTCGATGAACAACGAAAACCCGCCAATGGTGGACAGCACTACGACGGTGAACAGCGTGGGGTTGATGATGGGCAGCGTGATGTGCCGGAACTTCTGCCAGGTGGTGGCCCCTTCCAGGTCGGCGGCCTCGTAGTATTGTTCCGGTACGCTTTGCAGGCCCACTAAAAATAGGATCACATACAAGCCTACGTTCTTCCAGGTGGCCATCACGGCGATGCTGTACATGGCCACGTCGGGGTCGTCGAGCCAGCCCACGCGACCAAGTCCCAGACTCACCAAACCCCGGTTCAGCAAGCCACTATTGAAGCTGTATAATTGTTGCCAGAGAATGGTCACGACCACGCCAGAAACAATCACGGGCAGGAAAAACGCCGCCCGAAAAAACGCCGCGCCCCGGATGGTTCGGTTCAGTAGTTCGGCCAAAAACAGGGCTATGGCGATCTGGAGGGGGATATGCACCACCAGAAATCGCAGCGTATTCCAGACAGCCTGCCAAAATTGGCGGTCCTTAAACACCCGCTCATAGTTGGCCAGCCCCACCCACTTCATCGGCGAAATGATGTTCCAGTCGTGAAACGTCAGCACCACCGAAAACCCAACCGGAAACGCCACAAACACCAGAAAGTGTAGCAGATAGGGCGAGACCAGGAGGTAGGGGGTGATCTTTTTCATTTGGCTCCCAGCAATACATCCACTGCCTTCGCGGCTTCGGCAATGGCAACTTTGGGGGTTTTGCGGTTGTAGATTACGCAGGCTTCGTACTCCTGCGAAATGATGTCGAACACCTCTACGATCACCTCGCTGTTGTCGACGCCGCGCAGGTATTTCGACTGTTCGGCGAAAGGCTTCAACTTCGGATTTTTGGCCAGATAGGGCGCAAAAAACGGGTCGCTGTTCAACGTGCTGCGGCGCGGAAACTGGCCCGTTAATTCCAGTAACCGCAGGTCGCCGGGGCGGTCTATGAGGGTTTTTACGAACTGCCAGGCGGCTACCGGGTCGGGGCAGGTGTTGAAGATAACAATGTTTTTTGGGTCGGCGTAGGTGTAGGTTGGTCCCGTGTGGTTGTCCGGAACGGGCATGGGAAAAAAGTCGTATTGAAGGTCGGGGGCGGCATATCGTTGCAAAAAACCGACCTGCCACGGCCCCGTAAACTGGGTGGCAATGCGCTGATCGAGAAACGGGTCGCGGGTGGCCGAGAGGCGTTCACGGGCGAAGAAATTGTTTTTGTACAGGGTCTGCAAAAACCGAAACACGCCCACCGCCGCCGCGTTGTTGAACGCCGCCCGCTGATGCCCGTCCGGGCCAGTTTTCAGCAGCGGTGCCCCATTCGACGCGGCGAGGTAGAGCGGGTAAAAATTGAACAGCCGTTGATACCAGATCGCTTTCACTTCGGTGTAGCCAATCCACTGATCCACATACCCGTCGCCGTTGCGGTCTTTCTGGAAGCGTTGCCCGGCCTGCGTGTAGCTGCTATACGTATAAGGCGGACCACCCACGCCGAGGCCACTCAACGCCCGTCGGTTGCCCAGCAGCATAAACGGGTTCACCTTCCACGGCACCTGATAAATATGCCCGTCAGACGATGTTATTTCCTGAATTGCCGTCGAATCGCAGCGCGTTTGCAGGAAGGCCCGGAAGCCTGGAATCGTATCCAGCGGCACCAGCACGCCCGCTTTGGCATACATCTCCACGCTGCCCTGCCACATATTGGCGTAGATGTCGGGCGTGGTTTTGCCCACCACCGACGCCAGGATGATCTCCTCGCTCGACTGCCCCTCTGGTATGGGTTGAAACCGCAGTGGCTTATCAGGTCGAGCCTTGCCCCACGCGTCTACAAACTCCCGCGCAAAGGTGATCTCCGGCGCATTATTCGAGCACCAAAGCACCAGCGGACGGGCCGTTTGTGGAGCGGGGGAGTGGCAGGAGGCAAAGAGAATTAGTAACAGTCCGCCGTAGCGGTATGAATTATGAGCGGTTCGCCGCAACGATACGATTTGCTTTGCTCTTCGGCAAAAGCTGGTTGTGTGAGCCCCAATCGTAATCCGTAAAGCGTACATCGTAAATCAGTTTTACGGCTTCTCCGCGTTGTAAATCGACTTCACCTGCGTGTCGCTTAGCACGACGTTGTACATACGGACTTCGTCTATATCACCGATGAAATAGCCACCCCAGGGGCCGTTGAAGTTATTGCCGTCGGCATCATCCTTCTCGTTCAGAATATACTGGCTGGTTGGTAAATCCTGGCCAATCACCAGGTTGATGTTGCTCTTTACGGCATACGGATCACCTGATACGTCGGTCCAGGTTTTCACGGGTGTGCCATTGATGTAAAACGTCATCGCGCTTGACTTATAACTGACTGCGATATGATACCATTTGTTCGCATCAAGTGTAACTGATTCGTCGTCTCTATCGAAGAGTTTGCCAGGCCCTGTTTTGACGGTCCCGAACACTTTGTTAGCTCCCTGTAGGTTTATCTTGTAACCATTCCAGCGGTTCAACGAGATAATATAATTGTTGTCCCACACCTTGGTAGGTCTCACCCACATGGCCATTGTTATCTCTTTGCCTGGATTCAACACCGAGTTGTACGGGATTTCGATGTTCGATCCTTTGTCGAACGTGTACGCTTTGCTGTCAACCCCGTAGCGGTCTTTCGTTAGGGTAGGCACGTTGGTTGCACTGCCGCCCCAGCCTGTCCAGCTTACGGCAACGGTTGTCGTGCCCGACGTCACCGTCCCGGAAATGGGTTGCGCACCCGCTTTCAACATTCCATTAAACCCTTTCCCGGACGCGTCATTGACGTTTCCGTCCATTTTCAGGTAGAGAATCAGGTTTGCCGGGGCTATTTCCTGCACCCGTTTCGCCGCGAAGTTGGTCATGCCCACGCCCAGGTTCGCATAGGCATTGGTAGCTTCTGTTTGGGTGGTGGCGGTGTTACCATTCACGATGGTCGCGGCGTCGATGTAATTCTTGAACGTGGCCTTCGAGCCTGCTTCGTAATTGCCCACCTGCACACCTTCCACGGCGGCGCTGTAGATCGTGTTGGCGCTGTCAATACGCGCCTTTAATTTGGACTTGTCAACGGGAATCACCACGGGGTCATCCGCTTTTTTGCAGGCCTCAAATACGCTCAGCAGCAGCAACATAGCCAGTACTGATTTGAGGAGTGTCTGGAGAGAAATCGACTTGTTTTTCATATATGTATTGAGGAAAAAATGGTTGCAAGGGTAGGGTTATTTCAACGCCTTATTCGTGTCGCGCTCACTCTGCGGGAGGGGCACGTACCGGTTTTTGGCGAAGGAATAATTCTTGTCGCGCAGGGCGGCTTCGGCGTAAGCCTGACCGTAGCGCGTCAAGTCAAAATAGCGGTGAAACTCAAGGCCAAGCTCCACGCGCCGTTCGTGCCGGATGGCGTCGCGGAGGTTGGTTTGGCTCGTGTTCACTACGTCGGGCAGCAGATTAAGGGGTATTGTTGGGGTGCCTGTGGCGGGGGCAAGGGCAGGGTCGTTGAGGTAGCTTTCGCGGGCGCGTTTCCGAACCCGGTTCATGTAGGGCAGGGCTTCAGCACCCCGATTTAATTCGTTTAATGCCTCGGCGGCTATTAATAGCACATCGGCGTAGCGGATCATCACGTAGTTCAGGTTGCCATCGCCTTTGGTGGCGGCGGGCACTTCGGCCAGGGGTTGCACGTGCTTTTTGTTCAAATACCC
The DNA here is from genome assembly GCA_038230755.1 of Cytophagales bacterium. GTDB lineage: Bacteria > Bacteroidota > Bacteroidia > Cytophagales > Spirosomataceae > Fibrella. The sequence continues at coordinate 15,623 of JBBRMP010000107.1, forward strand.
CGTCGGTGACCACGACGGATCAAACGGTTCACCGTTTAGCCACGTGGTACCCGCCCGACCTACCGAATAGTCGAGTCGGGGGTCGATTACTTTGGCTATCGTCTGTTCAAATTCAGCCACGAAATTCGGTGTGGGGGCATCGAAAAAGTAGCCGTTCTCGTTGGGGCGTGGGGCAAACCACTGGTTCAGCCGGTTACCCTGAAACGGCACCTGCCCCGACAAATGCTGCACCGCAAACACCGACTCGCGGTTGTTTTTATACGCCGCCCGGAAGTTGTTAGCATACACCGGCAGCAGGTCGTATTGCCCGCCGTTGATTACCGCCTGTGCCGTCTCCAGCGCGGGTTGCCACTTTTGCTGATATAAATACGCTTTCGCTAGTAGGGCCTGCGCCGCGCCTTTGGTAGCTCGTCCCACGTCGGGACCGGCATGGGCGGCGGGCAAATTCTGAATCGCCACCAGCAAATCGGCTTCGATAGCCTGCACGTAAATCGTACCCACGGCTGACTGTGTTACCTGCAATTTGTCGGCGTTGAGCGGCTCTAGAATTAAGGGCACGTCGCCGTAGATGTTCACGAGGTAGAAATAGTATACCGCCCGCAGAAACCGCGCCTCGCCCAGGATGCGGTTCTTCACTGTAACGTCCATGTTGATGGCTGGAACGCGCTGCAACACCAGGTTCGCCCGGTTGATGCCTTCGTACAAAACGCCCCATTCTGACTCCACAGGGCCGTTACTGGGGAAAATCTGGAAATTATCGACCAGCCCGATATCGGCCTGATCGCCGGGGTCGCCGCCCTTCGCCGCATCGTCCGACGCCACGTCGCCAAACACCCACAGCCGGTTATTGTCTGATGCAAACGACAGCGGCTGATACGCGGCGTTGATGGCTAACACTGCCTGCGCCGAGGTCTGGTAAAACGCCGCTTCGGCATAATCGCCCCGCGGCTGCTCGTTCAGCATATCCGAACAAGCGCCGAGGGCGAAAAGACAGAGGAAGGTAATTAGGTATAGTTTCATGGCGGTCCGCGGTTGCGGTGGGTTCTAAAAATTCACATTCAGGCCAACCGTGTATGTTTTTGCCGACGGGTACGTACCCCAGTCGATGCCCACGGCCACGTCGCCGCGAAACTGTTCGGTGTTGAGGTTATCACTCGATTGTTGTTCGGGGTCCAGACCGGGGTATTTCGTGAACGTTAGCAGGTTCTGCCCGCCCACGTAAAGGCGCAGGTTCGAGGCCCCAAACCGTTTCAAAATGTTATCCGGCAGGGTATAGCCGAGTTGCAGATTCTTCAGGCGGGTATACGAGCCGTCTTCCAGAAAGCGCGTGGACGGTAGCTTGTTGTTCGACGACCCCCGCCACGACACACGCGGTTGGCTGTTGCTCGTGCCTTCGCCCGTCCAATGCCCATCCACCACTCGCTGCGTGATGTTGAATGCCCGGTAAAAGCCCTCGATGTCGGTGGCCACCTGGTAGTAGATGCTGTTGCCCGTGACGCCCTGAAAAAACGCGCTCAAGTCAAAACCTTTCCAGTAGAGATTGGCCGTGAGGCCGTAGGTCAAGGTCGGAATTGGGCTACCCACGTGCGACCGGTCGGCGCTGGTAATCAGCCCATCACCGTTAATGTCAGCATAGCGGACGTCGCCGGGTTTGATGCCGTTGCCCTGGTTGGCGCTGGTGAACAACTGACTTTCGTTCTGGAAAATACCGGCCTGCGTGAGCAGGTAAAACGACCCAATCGGGTAGCCCGGCTCCGTCAGCGTGCCAAATACGCCGTTGTCGATGCGTCCGCCGGGAATGGGCCGCCCATCAGCCAGCGACACTACGCGGTTGCGGATAAACGACGCGTTGGCGGTAATGTCGTAGGTGAAAGCGCCCTTTTTATCGCGGTAGATCAGGTCAATTTCCAGCCCTTTGTTCTCCACCCGCCCGGCGTTCACATACGGGGCCGAGGCCGTGGTCCCGCCCGAACGCGGCACGGGTACGGGGATCAGAATGTCGGAGGTTGTCTTCTGGAAAACGTCGAGGGTCAGTTGAATTTTGTTCTTGAAAAACGCCATGTCGAGGCCAATATCGGTCTGCGTCGAGGCCTCCCATTTCACGTTGGCGTTGCCCCGGCTCACCACCGTATAGCCCGGTTGCTGCACCTGCGGCGTCCCAAACGGGTAGTTAAATCCCGACCCAATGAGACTGGCAAAGGGGTAGTTGCCAATGTCCTGGTTGCCCAATTGCCCAATACTTGCCCGGAGTTTCAGCAGCGAAACTGTGTTGCTGATGGACTGAAAAAAGGCTTCCTGGTCGATATTCCAACCCACCGACCCCGAAAAGAACGTAGCGTACCGGTTGGCGGGCGAAAACCGGCTCGACCCGTCGCGGCGGACGTTGAATGAGGCCAGGTACTTGTCTTTGTAGGCGTAGTTGGCCCGCCCAAACAGCGAAAACAATGCCCACCGCTGATCGGCTTCGGTGCTGTTGCGGCCTGTGGGGTCAACGCCCCGACCGAGGTAGCGAAGGCTGGGGTCCTGGTCGATGAAGTTCCGGTCTGACCCACCCACAGCCCGGCTCACGTTGCGGATGGCCTCAGTGCCAACCAGCACCGTCACGTCATGTACCCCGGCAAATTTGCGGGTATAGGTCAGCGTGTTATTCCAGGTGACTGTGCTGATTGGGCTGATGGTATTGCTCAGCGTGGCGGGGCTGTTGATACGTCCGTTGGTGCCCCAATTTTCGTTAAACCGCTTGTCGTTCAGGATGTTAAGATCAATGCCGCCGTTGGTCCTGAATTTCAGATCACGGTTGATGTTCCACTCGCCAAACACGTCGCCGAAGAGGCGGTACTGCGTCTGGGTATTGTCTGCTTTGGTGGCCAACCCCACCGGGTTGTACCCATCCCCGAAGAGATCGGTGCGGGTGGGCAGGTCGAAAAAGGTGCCGTCGGGGTTGTAGATAGGCGTGGCCGGGGTGTGAAACAGCGCGTAGCGCACAATGCTGCCGCCGTTTCCGCCGAAGCCATCGCCCGAACTGCCCACGATCTTGCGGTTGCTGTAGGTCAGGTTGATGTTGGTCCCCACGCGTACCTTCCCGCCAATGTCCGAATCTACGCTCGTGCGGAGCGAATACCGTTCGTAGCCGGAGTTGAGGATAATGCCCTGCTGGTTGAAGTAATTGCCCGAAATGAGGTAGTGCGATTGCTTGCTGCCCCCGCTAAACTGCAATTGATAATTCTGGATGGGCGCTGGCCGAAAAATTTCCTGCTGCCAGTCGGTGTTGGGCAAGGTGGCGGCAATTTCGGGGGTGATGGGTCGGCGGAAGAGGGCGGGATCGGTGAAATCAGCGTTGTCGTTAGCTACCGCTTCGTTGAAAATCGAGACGTATTGGGCCGTGTTGGCCATCGGAATCAGCCGCCCGTGCGTTTGTACGCCCGTGTAGGCATTGAACGAAATGCGCGGTGCGCCCGACGCCCCCCGCCGCGTGGTAACCACAATAACGCCGTTAGCCGCCCGCGACCCGTAAATGGCGGCTGAC
>JBBRMP010000108.1:0-19070 GCA_038230755.1 Cytophagales bacterium
GTCAGCCACTTACGACCGCAGCGGCGGACCGTCTACGACTCTTCTCACTTACGACTTTTTTTATGCAGGTACGCCACACAACCAGCCCCAACGAAACAAAACAGTTCGACACGACCCAACTCCGCGATAATTTCCTGGTTGAATCACTGTTTGAAACCGATACCGTCCAACTCGTCTACAGCCATTACGACCGCGTCATCATTGGCGGCGTCATGCCCGGTTCGGGTTCGGTAGATCTGCCAACGTACCCAGAACTGAAAAGTGATTATTTTCTGGAACGGCGCGAACTAGGCATCATCAATGTGGGCGGCATAGGCTCAATAGTAACTGATGGTCAGTCGTTTGAACTCGACAAACTGGACTGCCTATACATTGGGCGAGGCACTAAATCAGTCTCGTTTTCCAGCGAAGACGCCAGCAATCCGGCCCGATTTTACCTCTTGTCGGCACCGGCCCATACCACATACCCGATTCAGAAAGTGACCAGCGCCGAGGCATTTTCGGTCCCGATGGGAGCCGCCGAAACGGCCAACGAACGGGTAATCCGCCGCTACATTCACGCCGACGGCATTCAGAGTTGTCAACTAGTGATGGGCCTCACCGTCTTGCAACCGGGCAGCGTCTGGAACACCATGCCCGCCCACGTCCACGACCGCCGCATGGAGGCCTACTTCTATTTTGACCTCGACCCAGCTCATCGGGTGATGCACCTGATGGGCCAACCCCAGGAGACGCGGCACCTCGTGGTGGCCAACGAACAGGCCGTTATCTCGCCGCCTTGGTCTATCCATGCGGGTTGCGGAACGGCCAATTATGCCTTTATCTGGGGCATGGCGGGCGAAAACAAAGATTACGCCGACATGGATATGACGGCGATTGCGGAACTGAAATAGTAGTGGAAGCTGTACGTGGCTTCGCGCTTTATATTCGTTGATCAATATACCTAGCCCATGAAAACAATCCTGACGCTTCTACTCCTGTCGGCTAGTTTATGCCACGCGCAAGCGCCTGACAAAACACTGTGGTATCGGCAACCGGCGCAGTATTTCGAGGAAAGTATTGTGCTAGGCAACGGCACGCAGGGAGCCACGGTGTTTGGCGGGGTCAAGTCAGATAAAATCTACCTGAACGACGCCACACTCTGGTCGGGCGAACCCGTCCGGGCCGACATGAACCCAGAGGCGTACAAGAACGTACCAGCCATTCGGGAGGCCCTGAAACGGGAAGATTACAAAGAGGCTGACCAACTGAACCGGAAACTTCAGGGCAAATTTTCGGAGTCATACGCCCCCCTCGGCACCCTGTTTATCGACGTCGATCACGGCCCGAACGTCCAGAATTATTACCGTCAGTTAAGCCTGACCGACGCTGTTTCGTCGCTGCGTTATGAGGTCGATGGCGTGACCTACACGCGGGATTACTTTGTTTCGCAGCCCGATCAGGTGATGGTGATCCGGCTCAAGAGCAGTAAAAAAGGAGCCCTAAACGCGTCGCTGCGGCTGAACAGTCTGCTTCAGAACAGAGTGACGGTTGCCAATAACATATTGAAAATCAGAGGTTATGCCCCCGTTCACGCTGAACCGAGCTACCGGGGTAATGTGCCCAATGCCGTCGTCTTCGATTCGACCAGAGGCACGCGGTTTACGACCCTTGTCAAAATCAAAACGACAACTGGCACCATCGCCACTACCGACAGTACGGTGGGCATTAGGGGCGGCACCGAAGCCCTGATCATTGTATCCATCGCCACGAGTTTCAACGGTTTCGACAAGAACCCCGCCACCAACGGCCTACCCGACGAGCAACTGGCCACCGACCGGCTGAACAGGGCATTTGCCAAAACATACGCCCAGCTTCGTCAGGCGCACGTCGCTGACTATCAGCGCTATTTCAACCGGGTGAGCCTGCATCTGGGTAAAAGCGCCGTTCCCAACCTGCCCACCGACGAGCGTTTGCAACGCTACGCCGAGGGCAGGGCAGACCCTGATTTAGAGGCGCTTTACTTCAATTTCGGGCGGTATCTGCTCATCAGTAGTTCACGCACGGCCAACGTACCGGCCAATTTGCAGGGCATCTGGAACCCCTACATGCGCCCGCCCTGGAGCAGCAATTACACCACCAACATCAACGCGGAAGAGAATTATTGGCCCGCCGAAAACACCAATTTATCCGAGATGCATCAGCCGTTGCTGGGGTTCATTGGCCAGTTGGCGAAGACCGGCGCGGTGACGGCCCGCACATTTTATGGCGCGGGCGGCTGGTCAGTGGCGCATAATTCCGACATCTGGGCGATGACTAATCCCGTGGGCGATTTTGGCAAAGGCGACCCCGTCTGGGCCAACTGGAACATGGGTGGAGCCTGGCTTAGCACCCATTTGTGGGAGCATTTCGCCTTCACACAGGACAGAAATTACCTGCGGCAACAGGCGTACCCACTCATGAAAGGGGCCGCCCGTTTTTGCCTCACCTGGCTGGTGCCCGATGCCAACGGCAAGCTCATTACCTCGCCGTCTACTTCGCCCGAAAACCAGTTTCTGACGCCCGACGGCTACAAAGGATCGACGCTCTACGGGGGCACCGCCGACCTCGCCATGATCCGCGAATGTTTTCTTCAGACCAGTCAGGCGGCGAAAATGCTGAACATCGACGCCCCCTTCCGCGACAGTCTGGACCGGGCACTTGCGCAGCTATACCCCTACCAGATTGGCGCGGCGGGCAACCTCCAGGAGTGGTATCACGACTGGAAAGACGTCGACCCCAAACACCGGCATCAGTCGCACCTATTCGGGCTGTATCCCGGTCACCACATCCGGCCTGACCGCACGCCCGAATTAGCACAGGCTTGCCGTAAGACCTTGGAAATCAAGGGCGACGAAACCACGGGCTGGTCGAAAGGGTGGCGAATTAACCTCTGGGCGCGGCTTTGGGACGGTAATCACGCCTACAAAATGTACCACGAATTGCTGCATTACGTAGTGCCCGACGGCGTAAAAACCGACTATGCGCGGGGTGGCGGCACGTACCCAAACCTGTTCGATGCCCACCCGCCGTTCCAGATCGACGGTAATTTTGGGGGCACCGCCGCCGTGGCTGAAATGTTGGTCCAGTCAGACGGCGACGAAATCAGACTCCTCCCCGCCCTGCCCGACGCCTGGGCGAGCGGATCGGTGAGTGGCCTGCGGGCACGGGGCGGGTTTGGCGTGTCCATGAACTGGGCTGGTGGTCGCCTCACCACCGTCACCATTCAGGCCAAAACGGGCGGGCAAACCACGCTCATCAGCGGCGGCAAAACCAAGGCGATTTCGCTGAAAGCTGGGCAATCGCTGACGATGAACTGGTAATAAAACTGGCTACTGCCTACGCCGTCAGCGTGGTGCCAGCCGTTCCGCTCAGGGCCAACACCACGTCATCGGCGTGGCAGATGATGACGCGTTTTACGCCCGCATTGAGGGCTGCAAAGGCATTGTCGAGCTTGGGAATCATGCCTTTGTTGATTGTTCCGGCGGCTTTGTGTTCGGCGTATTGGACAGGCGTAAGCTGGTTGATGGCGCTGTTATCATCGTCGGGATTAGCCAAAACGCCTTTCTTTTCGAAGCAGTACACCAGCGTTACGTCGTTGTGAAAAATCATATCGACGGCAATGGCCGAGGCCATCGTGTCGGCGTTGGTGTTGAGCAAATTACCGGTTGGGGCGAAGGTGATGGGCGCAAAAACCGGCACCAACCCCTCGCGGGTAAAAGCCGTAATGCGGCCCGAATCGATCTCCGAAATATCACCCACAAAGCCGTAGTCTATGTCGTTGACGGGGCGTTTGTTGGCTTTAATGATACCTGCATCGGCCCCGGTGAGACCAATAGCATTGCAGCCAATTACCTGCAACTGGCTCACTAGCTGCTTATTAACCAGTCCGCCATAGACCATTGTCACCACGTCGAGCATGGGTTTGTCGGTAATCCGGCGACCGTCGACCATCGTGGTTTCGATGCCCAGTTTTTCGGCAATTTGGGTAGCGATTTTACCACCGCCATGCACCAGCAATTTGCTGCCATATAGGCCTGCGAACGTGGTTAGAAAACGCTTCAGCGCGTCGGGATTGTCAATGACGTTCCCGCCAATTTTAAGGATAGTAAGTGGATTCATGGATTTAAATTAAACACAGAGACACAGAGAAGGGCACAGAGAACACGGAGAAAAATTAACTCTGTGTTCTCTGTGCCCTTCTCTGTGTCTCTGTGTTTAAAATTGTAGTCCCAACAATATTTCCCGGAGAACCGCCTGCGCGGACCATTCGCGGTTGGCGGCTTGCTCGATCACCAGCGATTGGGGGCTGTCGAGGACTTCGTCGGCTATTTTCAGATTGCGGCGCACGGGCAGGCAGTGCATCATGTTGCCGTGGTTGGTTAATCGCATTTTGTCCATCGTCACGGCCCAACTGGGGTCTTGCGTCAGCACCTGTCCGTAGTGGGTGTAGGACGACCAGTTTTTGCCATAAATGAAATCCGCCCCGGCAAAAGCTTCGTCCTGATTATGGTACACGCGGGTATTGCCCACAAACTCCGGTGCCAGTTCATAGCCTTCGGGGTGCGTGACCACAAACTCGATATGGCCCGCCGCCGCGCGGGCGTTCATCCACTCGGCAAAGGAGTTAGCTACGGCCTGGGGCAGCGGTTTGAAATGGGGCAGCCACGTCAGCACCACCTTTGGCCGGGCGGGCATAATCGTCGATTTCGCCCGTGCTTCTTCGATGGTGATACAGTCGGCCAATGATTGCAACGGGTGACGCGTAGCCGATTCGAGGTTGACGATTGGGACCGGGCGGCGTTCCGTACCGGCATATTTGGCGAACTGATTCATTACCAGCTCTTTATAGTCCAGCTCACGGTCGGTGAGGCCCGCAAAGGCCCGGATGGCGAGGATGTTGCAGTAGCGCCCCATCACGGCGGCGGCTTCGCGGACATGCTCGGCTTTGTCGCCGTTCATAAGTACGCCATCTTCCATTTCCAGCCCCCAACTATCCGACCCCACGTTGAGGGTCATCACGTTAAGGCCCAGATTGCGGGCGGCTTTTTCGGTGCTGAGCCTGGTGCGGAGGCTGGAGTTGAAAAACAGCAGGCCAATGGTTTTGTGGTGGCCCAGTTGCTCATCGGCAAAAGGATTGGCCTTGGCGTTCAGGCCCGATTGGATGAGGGCGTCGAGGTCAGTGACGTCGGCGAGGGAGAGGAAATTATGCATGTTAAGGGTTAAACACAGAGGCACAGAGAACGCACAGAGAACACAGAGTTAATAACCATTCACGACGCGTTTTACGCCTTCATGAAGTAGAGCCACATTGAAGTTTATAAGTAAACCGTGTCGGCATTCGGCTAGCCGCAAATAGGTTAATGTTTGAGCCAAATGCACCGGCTGAAGCGACACGACTGATTTGAGTTCAACGACCAGATCATGGTTTACAAATAGATCGATTCTGTAGCCGACGTCAAGGTAGATGTGGTCATAAACAACCGGCATAGGTTTTTGGCGCTCAAAAAAGATCCCTGCTTTTGTTAATTCATAACTGAGGCACTCTTCATAAACTGATTCGAGTAAACCCGGCCCCAATCTTCGATGTACTTTTATGGCACAACCTATTACTTTATCTGATGTAGTATACATACTTCTGTGTTCTCTGTGCGTTCTCTGTGTCTCTGTGTTTAATTCTATCCTTACCCTACCACGCTCGCACATGCACTCAACGCCTCCAGGAACATATCAGCTTCTTCGATACCCAGCGCCAGCGAAGGCAACAGCCGGATAGTGTGCTTACCCGCTACACCGGTGAACTGCTTATGCTCGAACAGGAGTTGGTGACGGAGTTTATCAACGGGAAACTCATATTCAATGCCAATCATCAGGCCACGGCCACGCAGGTCTTTGTAGCCGCCAATCTGCCGAACACCGTCCATGAGGTAGTTGCCAATAGTGGCGGCGTTGGCGATCAGGTTTTCGTCGCGCATGATGTCGAGGACGGCAATGCCCGCCGTACAAGCCAGGTGGTTGCCGCCGAAGGTGGTACCCAGCAGGCCGTAACTCGCTTTAAATTCGGGGGCGATGAGAATACCGCCAATGGGAAAACCGTTACCCATGCCCTTCGCCATCGAAATAATATCGGCGCGGATGCCGCTGTATTGATGCGAAAAAAACTGCCCCGACCGGCCATAGCCGCATTGCACACTATCAAGAATCAGCACGGTACCGGTCTCGTCGCAGCGTTTCCGCAGGGCTTGCAGAAATTCGTCAGAGGCCACCTGAATGCCCCCCACACCCTGAATGCCTTCCACGATTACGGCGCAGGTATCCGTAGTGATGCCCGTTTCCAGGCCCTCAACCCTATTAAACGGAAGGAACGTAACGTGGTCTGTGGGATTGACGGGGGCCACAATGGCCCTGTTATCCGTGGCGGCAACGGCCCCGGCGGTGCGCCCGTGGAAGGAGCCGGTGAAGGCCACCACTCCCTTCCGACCGGTATGGAACGAGGCCAGTTTCAGGGCGTTCTCGTTGGCTTCAGCCCCTGAGTTACAGAGGAATAGCGCATAGTCAGAATGTCCCGACAGTTCACCCAGTTTGTCGGCCAGTTCCTGCTGTTGCGGAATGCGGACGGAGTTAGAATAGAACGAAATCTTGTGAAGCTGATCGGTCAGGGCCTGCACGTAGCGGGGGTGCGTATGCCCCACCGAGATCACGGCATGACCGCCGTAGAGATCGAGGTAGCGGGTGCCGTTGGTGTCCCAGAGGTAGCTGCCCTGAGCCCGAACTGGTTCAATATCGTAGAGCGGATATACATTAAAGAGCTGTGCCATGTGGTGTGCCTGTCAGGTTGACCGCGTAAAACTACGCGATGGGATTTACGAATTACGAGGTACGACTTATGATTTATTGCTGACAACACCGGAAGACCGGCCAGCAATAAATCGTAAGTCGTACCTCGTAAATCCCATTCACTCCTGCAACAGCGCGTATACAAACAGTGCCCCACCCGCCAGCAGGGCAATCAGGCCCAGAATGCTGCCAAACCCATTACCGATGAGGAGCAGAAGCAGCCCAACGCCGGCAATAATCAGCCCTAGGCGGGCGGTGCCATTTATCTCTTTGGGTTGGTTGGGAGCCAGTTGACGCTGCATTTTCGTGGCCATCTTTTTCAGCATAATCCGCTGAACCAGACTCGTTTTCTTCGCAGCAACCGGTGCCGTTGGTGCCAGGCGATTTTCGGCCAGTTGTTTCTCCACCCGTTCCAGCCGACGAGTCCTTGGCTTGTCGGCGGCGTAGATAGCCTTCAAACTAGCCAGAGCCGCAAGAGACTGGCCCGTAGCCACCGGAGTAGTAGCAGCAATGGGCTGACCAACAGGGTTTTCAGTTGGCGTAGCTGACTGAAATTCGGCGGTGATGCCAGTCGGTTCGGGTGCTTGCCGGGCGTAATAGTGGGCTGGCGTTGAGGCCTGAAACGTGGTCATTGGGCGGCTACAGGCACTGAGCAAGGCTGCACAGGCCAGCGAAAGGGAAATTGATTGACAAAAACGAGTCATGATCATCGGTTGAAAAGTTGACGGGGCAAAATAAACAAATGGGCATGGTTCCGAGAAACCATGCCCATCATTTTGGTCAACGAACCGAAGACCGCAATCCGTATGTACCTACAACAAACCCAGAATCACCAGCACGATACCCACAATCAGGGCAACAAAGCCCAGCGTGGCCACCGTACCCGTACCGATCAGCAACAGCAACAAACCAATCAGGCCAACAATCAGACCAATGGTCAGTGTACTTTTTGCCTGTGGCTGGTCAGGAGCAAGCTGGTTTTTCATTTTAGAATCCATGTGCTTGAGCATCATGCGCTGCACCAGCGAGTTTTTCTTAGTCGCCGTGTTGGTCGTGGCAGTCACGGGTGCTTTGGCCAGTACGTCACGCACCTGGGCAATGCGACGGGCTAGTCTGCGCGATTCGCCTGCGGTGGCTTTGGTCGACGCAACAGCTTCGGTTTTCACCAGCATAGTTTCGATGTCGGCTTTGGTAGCAACGGCGGCGGGGGCAGGGGCGGCAACCGTTTCGGGCGTAGCGACGGCAGCAGGAGTCGCTACGGCAACGGCCTCCTCAGCAGGGGTAGCAACGGTGGCCGTGGGTTGTGGCGAATAGAACCGCTGAGTGTGTGAAGCCTGGAATGTGGCCATCGGGCGGCTGCAAGAACCGAGCAGTGCCGTGAAGCTAAGGGCAAAGAGAACGTGTTTGGTCGACGTTTTCATAAGGTACATGTGTTTGAGTGAAACGATAAGCTATCATCCCACTAACTGCCCACTTCTTCATTTGTTGAGTGATACGTGATTAAACAGATGCAACGGGATTCCGCAAATACCGATCAATACAAACAAAAAAGAGGGTTTTGTCCTGATTCTCAGAACAAAGCCCTCCCCAAAAATTATTCGACCCGAGCTGAAGTCGGGCTTCCGTAGCCAATCAGCAAACGGTCCACTTTTTTTACGCTGCCTGCCGAAGCTGATGAATGGTGGTACGACCAAACTTCTCCGACGCGTATTCGTGGGTGATGGTCAACTCTTTTTTACCCGGCTGCGACGGCATCTCAAACATGGCATCGGTAATGATCGACTCGCAGATGGAGCGCAACCCACGGGCACCCAGGTTGTAGGCCATTGCCTGATCCACGATGTAATCGAGGGCTGAACTGTCCCAGGTCACGGTCACGTCGTCCATCGCAAACAGCTTTTCATACTGCTTCGTGATGGCGTTTTTAGGCTCGGTCAGAATGCGGTAGAGCGATTCACGATCCAGCGCGTCGAGGTGGGTCAGCACGGGCAACCGGCCCAGCAATTCGGGGATAAGGCCGAACGACTTCAGGTCCTGCGCCGACACAAACCGCATCAGATGGCTCCGGTCACTGACGGCGTGCAACCGGCGTTCGTCGCTGAAACCGATGGGGCGCGAGGTAATGCGCTTGGCAATGTGCCGCTCGATACCGTCGAAAGCACCGCCACAAATGAAGAGGATATTTTCGGTATTGATCGAAATCAGGCGCTGGTCGGGGTGTTTGCGTCCCCCTTGTGGTGGTACGTTCACCATCGACCCTTCCAGCAACTTCAACAGCCCCTGTTGTACGCCCTCACCGCTGACGTCGCGGGTGATGGAGGGATTATCTGATTTGCGGGCGATTTTGTCGATTTCGTCGATGTAGACAATGCCCATTTCGGCCTTATCGATCTTGTAATCAGCCGCTTGCAGCAGGCGAGTGAGCACCGTTTCAACGTCTTCGCCCACGTAGCCGGCTTCGGTAATGACGGTGGCGTCGGCAATGCAGAAGGGTACTTCCAGCATTTTGGCAATGGTACGGGCCAGGTATGTTTTGCCCGTGCCGGTTTCGCCCACCATGAGAATATTCGACTTTTCAATCGAAATTTCATCGTCTGAATGGGGCTGCATCAGCCGTTTGTAGTGGTTATAGACCGCCACTGACAGCACTTTTTTAGCCTGGTCCTGCCCAATAATGTACTGGTCCAGGAAGGTTTTCATCTCCACCGGCTTGATCAGATTCAACTTTGGCGGCTCGGACGTTTGGCTGCGGCGGGGGCGGGTTTCTTCAATCACCACCTCGAACCCCTGTTCAATGCAATGGTTGCATATGTGAGCGTCGATGCCCGAAAGGAGCAATTGAACCTCATTCTTGCGGCGGCCGCAAAACGAGCAACTAAGTTGTGACATAGGTATGTTTGCAGCAGGTGAATGTGGGACGGTTCCGCGTTGAACCGTTCATGTAACGCCTCGTATAAGGGCGTTGTTGGACCGTTTAAACGAATTACGTAAGTTTTAATCCATCAGTACGTCAAGCACTTCCTGCCAGTTTCGCACGCGTGTGTAGGCGGTTTCGTCGCGGTTATGGAGGGCATCGAACAGCAACCCCTTACCCGTAAACGTACGCAGATTATAGGGCATATCGTCGATGAGGAAATCGGCACCCAGGATGCTTTTGTCGCCCAGAAAAATGTAGTTTTTCCAGTGAATGGTGGGAAAATGGTCGGCCAGCCAGTCGTACTTATCGCGGAACGAGTTGGGAAATTCCATCGCCGCCGTGGCCACAAAAATGTCGTAGCGTTCCTGTAGGCGCACAATAGCCTCCTGCGCACCGGGCATCACGGGGATATCGGCAAAGAAACCCGGCTCGTGAATTTGGCGATACACGGCGTTGCGCTCCTCTTCGTGGAAAAGCTCCTGAAATGACGTTGACTCCAATTCGGCCAGCTCATAGCGCGGTACGTCGGAGTTGAGGTATAGCTGAATCAGCTTGGCGTGGGTGTTGGCCAGCACATCGTCCTGGTCAATGCAGATTGTTTTTTTCATAAGTGGAGATAAATGGAACGCTTTTTTATCATCCCGACCGCCGGTGCGGTCGGGATGATAAAAAAGCGTTCCATTTACATATTCGGTTCTGACCATTTTTCCAGGTAATCGGCTACGCGGCGGACGAACATGCCGCCGAGCGCGCCATCTACCACGCGGTGGTCGTAGGAGTGGCTGAGGAACATCATCTGCCGGATACCGATGAGGTCACCCTGCGGCGTTTCGATCACGGCGGGCTTTTTCACGATGGCCCCAAACGCCATGATTGCCACCTGCGGCTGCACGATGATGGGCGTGCCCATGAGGTTGCCAAACGTGCCAATGTTCGAGACGGTGTAGGTTCCCCCGGCGAGGTCGTCGGCGGTGAGTTTGCTTTCGCGGGCGCGGCGGGTAAGGTCGTTGACCCGTTTGGTCAGGCCCGTGAGGTTGTACTGCGCCGCATCATGGATGACCGGCACGATCAGATTCCCCGACGGCAGGGCCACGGCCATACCAATGTTAATCGGTCGTTTCACCAAAATAGTGTCACCCTGCACTGATACGTTGATGAGCGGAAAGTCGCGAATGGCGCGAACGATGGCGTCGATCAAGATGGGTGTGTAGGTCAGATTTTCGCCTGTTTTGGCCTTGAACGCATCTTTGTTGGCCGTGCGCCACTGCACCATCGCGGTCAGATCGGCCTCCACAAATGAGGTTACGTGCGGCGACGTCTGCTTCGATTCCACCATCCGCTGCGCAATCAGCTTCCGCATCCGGTCCATCTGAATAATATCAGACGAACCGTTGAGGCTGGGAGCTGGGGGCGGAGCGCTTGGGGCAAAGGGCTTAGCGGAAGAAGTTGATGCACGCTGCTCTATCCTCTCTACTTTGTGCTCTTTGTTCTCCCCTCTTTGCTCTTTGCTTTGCGCTCTTAGCTCTCGGCTACTCACGTAGGCCATGATATCCTTTTTCGTGACCCGATTTTCGGCACCGCTGCCAGGCACGGTGTCAAGCTCAGCGCGGCCGATGCCTTCTTCTTTGGCAATGTTGAGCACCAGCGGCGAATAAAAACGACCTTCAAACGCGGGACCAGCTACGGCTACGTCGGCGCGGGGGCGGCTGCTCATGGCCCCAATGCTGGCTTCCATTTCTGTGGCCGAATGCAGAGCCACCTCGTCCATTACGGCTTCTTCTATATCGTTTACAGAAGCCATGTCCATTCCCACCGTTTCCAGTGATTGAAGCGGTGCGGCATCACCCGCCGACGCCGTTGGCGAAACGGTGCCGTTGGGGACAATGTCAGCAGAAACGGCCTCATCCGTTTCGATCCGGGCAATGGGCTGACCAATGGGCACCACGTCGCCTGCTGAAACCAGCATTTCTTTCAGCACACCGGCATAGGGGGCGGGCACTTCGGTATCCACCTTATCCGTAGCTACTTCCAGCACCGACTCGTCAGCCTCGAACCGTTCACCTACCTGCTTGAGCCAGGTAATAACGGTGCATTCCATTATACTCTCGCCCATCTTGGGCATCACCATATCGATAAGGGCCATGTTTCATGAAAGTCGTAGGTCGTAAGTCGTAGGTCGTAAGTCGGCTGGCGCAAGCGTACTCCCGCGTCAGCCGACTTACGACTCCTTTAATTGTTCACGAAGTAAATTCAGTACGTAGTTAGTGGTTAACAGGATGTTCTGCTCACGGTATTGGCCCAGGGTCAGGCGTTTGGCCACGGTGCCGTTATCAGTGGCGCAGGCAATCCAGACGGTGCCTACGGGCTTGTCGGGGGTGCCACCATCGGGACCGGCAATGCCGCTCGTGGCAATACCCACGTCGGTGCCCAGCATAATGCGGACACCCTCGGCCATCTCACAGACTGCCGGTTCGCTCACCGCGCCAAACTCAGACAGGGTGTCGGGGTTCACGCCCAGGGCAATGTGTTTTACCTCGTAGCTGTAGGCCACCACGCCCCCCGCCAGCACAGCAGACACACCCGGCACTTTGGTCAGCGTGGCCGATACCTGGCCGCCGGTGCAGCTTTCGGCAATGCCCAGCATCAGGTTCTTTTCTTTCAACAAACGGATCACCACGTTCTCGATTTCGTCACCATCGAAGCCGTATACATTCGCCTCAATCAGGGGCATCACGGTCGCCACCAGCGCGTCTAGTTCACGGCCAAGTTGCTCATTGTCAGCACCGGTGGCCGTGAGTCGCAGCTTTACCTGACCGAAACTGGGCAGGTACGCCAGCCGGATATGCGGCGGCAGGGCATCTTCCCAGGCTTCGATCCGTTCGGCCAGAAACGACTCGCCAATGCCGATGGTGCGGATCATTTTGTGCCGAATCACGGGCAGGTCGAACCGGGCCTTCAGCTTCGGCAGAAACCGATTGGTCATCAGGCTCTTCATCTCGAAGGGCACACCCGGCAGCGAAATATAGACCGTCCCGGCCTCATCGAACCACATACCGGGGGCGGTGCCCCAGTCGTTCTGGATGTATTCGGCGTTTTCGGGCAAGTCGGCCTGCCCCCGGTTGATGGCGGTCATCGCGCGGTTCCGTTTCAGAAAAAAGCTTGTCACCAGATCCAGCGCCTCCTGGTTGCGGGTCATGCCCACGTTGAAAAACTGGCAAAGGGTTTTCTTAGTAATGTCGTCCTTTGTGGGGCCAAGACCACCGGTAATGATGACCACATCGGCGCGGGACGTAGCTTCCCGCAGGGCATCCAGAATCACATCGGCTTCATCACCGACCGACGTTTTGCGTATAGTTCGGATGCCGAGCGTGGTCAGTTCGGTGCTGATCCACTGGGTATTGGTATCGATAATCTGACCGAATAAAATTTCGTCACCGATGGTGATTACTTCAGCCCGAACTGTTGTTGGCATAGTTCAATGAAAATATGTACTGTGAAACGTAAAAAGACCGGTAGGCAACCCCACTTATCGGCCAGAGAAATAATAAAATTCTCACTTTACATTTCACATTTCTTGTTGTCAAAAGTACGTAAAACAACCTTGAGAGATGAAAAGCATTCGTTTTTGGGCCGTGGCCCTTCCCCTGTTTTTGACCGTAACGGCTCAGGCTCAGGACTCTACCGTCCGTCGGCAGTCGCCGTTTGGTAAGCTGGGGGGCTTTCTGGAAAAAGTGATCCAGTCAAACACCGCCACCACCGGCAACAGCCTGACGCCCACCGATATTGCCACGGGCCTGAAGGAGGCCCTGCGCGTGGGTATCGACAAAGGGTCTACGCAGGCGTCGGCGCTGGACGGCTACAATAAAAACGAGTTGATCAAGATTCTGTTCCCGCCCGAAGCGCAACGTATCGAATCGCGGTTGCGGCAGTTGGGTTTTGGCAAGCAGGTAGACCAGTTTGTGGTGGCCCTGAACCGGTCGGCCGAAGATGCCGCCAAGAAGGCCAAGCCCGTGTTTTTTAAGGCCATCACCCAGATGACGATCCAGGATGCCGTGAGCATTTTGCGCGGTTCCGACAATGCCGCCACCGAATACCTGCGCCGCACCACGGGGCAGCAACTGGTGGCTGAATTCACGCCCATTATCGACAGCACGTTGCAGAAAAACAACGCCACGCGCTACTATAATACGCTGGCCGGTACGTACAACGAGTTTGCCTTTGGGCAGCAGCCCGTTAACGCAAACCTGACGCAATACGCCACCGGCAAAGCCGTTGATGGTCTATTTTTGCTGGTGGCACAGGAAGAAAAACGCATCCGCGAAAACCCCGTAGCGCGGGTAACAGATATCCTGAAACGGGTATTCGGCGCGAGGTAGGGTAAGGTTAAACACAGAGACACAGAGAAGGGCACAGAGAACACGGAGAAAAAATAACTCTGTGTTCTCTGTGCCCTTCTCTGTGTCTCTGTGTTTAACCCTTTTCTTTGTGTACTCATGACACCTCAACAACTTTTCAACGAAACGGCCACTGACCCGGAAAAGGCGTGGCTGGAACAGAAGCTGGCCGCGCCAATACCGGCGAAACTGGCCTCGTTTGTGGCCGCGCCCCGCTTTGTGTCGCGCCGACCCGTACCCAACGAAACCGACTGGACAATGGACCGGCTGGCGCGGGTGCTGCTCCTCACCAGCCTCCCCACCAACGATGAAACGGCTTACGCGAAGGCCATCGACACGCTGTTCGACACCGCCGAAATGCAGGAACTGGCCGCGCTGTATTCGGCTCTACCCTACGTGGCTTTTCCCCAAAAATGGCTCTTCCGGGCCACAGAGGCCGTCCGGTCGAACATGGGGCTGGTGTTTGACGCCATCGCATTTGGGAATCCGTACCCAGCCCAACACTTTTCCGAGGCAGCCTGGAATCAGTTGGTGCTCAAGTGCATTTTCAACGACAAACCCATCACCCGCATCACCGGACTGCTGGACCGTGCCAACCAAACGCTGGCCAACGACGTATCGGATTTCGCCCATGAACGCTGGGCGGCGGGCCGTACCGTTCCCGCCGAAGTGTGGCAACTGATACCCCGTTTCATGAACGAAACCCTTCTCAACGACGTAAAAAGGCTAGCCGCCTCCCCCGACGAACGCGACCGCAAAGCAGCAAGGGAGGTGTACGAAAAAACGAGTTTTCAGTTTTGAGTTTACGGTTTTCAGTTGCTTCGCGCTCAGTTACTGTAGGCCGCGAAGCAACTGAAAACTGAAAACTATAAACTCCTTCAAAAAATGAACCCCTCACACGCTCAGGAAGATGGCGTTACCCCGGCAACGCCGGTAGCCGAAACGCCGGTCGATTATATGGCCCACATCAGGGGTATGCGGTTTTTTGATCCGCATATCCACATGACCTCGCGCACTACCGACGATTATCAGGCGATGGCCGATGCGGGGATTGTGGCCCTCATTGAACCCGCCTTCTGGCTGGGGCAACCCCGCACAGGATTGGCTACGTTCAAAGATTATTACAGCAGTCTCGTCGGCTGGGAGCGGTTCCGGTCATCGCAGTTTGGGATCAAGCATTACTGCACCATCGGGTTGAACTCACGCGAAGCTAACAATGAGGCACTGGCCGAAGAAGTGATGGAGTTGCTGCCCCTGTTTGCCTACAAAGAGGGCGTGGTGGGCATCGGTGAAATTGGGTTCGATGACCAGACTTCCGCCGAAGAAAAATACTACCGGGCGCAGCTCGAACTGGCCAAAGAAGCCCACCTGCCCGTGCAGATTCATACGCCCCACCGCAACAAAAAAGAAGGCACCGAACGCAGCATGGCCATTGCCCTCGAACACGGTATCGACCCCGGTATGGTGATCGTGGACCACAACAACGAAGAGACCGTGAAGTCGGTGCTGGACAAGGGATTCTGGGCGGCGTTTACGATTTACCCGTTCACCAAAATGGGCAACGAGCGCATGGTGGCCGTGGTGGAACAGTATGGCCCTGAGCGTATTATGGTCAATTCGGCTGCCGACTGGGGCATCAGCGACCCGCTGGCCGTGCCCAAAACCGCCGCCCTGATGGTGATGCGGGGTATTTCGCCAGAGGCCATCCGGCTCGTGACGTACCAGAATGCCATCGACGCCTTTGCCCAAAGCGGCCAGATCAACGAGGCTGATTTCACCGATGCCGCACCCGTTGGCCTCGACCAGAAATTCAACGGCAACTCCATCCTGCGGGGTGGTCAGCAACCCCGCCGCGATGCCACGTCGCTGTTGATCAAGTAGCTTTCAGTTGCTTCATGCTAAAACCTTACCTCCAACTTACCCGCCCCGCCAACCTGCTCACCGCCGCTGCCGACGTGCTGGCCGGGGCCGCGCTGGCTCCGCTGGCGGGGCTGTCGTCGCCGTATACCACGGGTCAACCTGTTTGGTTGCTCGTCATCTCCACCGTCGGTTTATACGGCGGGGGCGTGGTACTGAATGATGTCTTCGACGCCCAACTTGACGCCGTTGAACGGCCCGAACGGCCTATTCCCAGTGGGCGCGTCTCGCTGGGGCAAGCGTCGGCGTTGGGCGTTGGCTTATTGGTCCTGGGCATCGGCGCGGCCTTTTTTTATGGCCAAACGTCGGGTTGGCTGGCGTTACTCGTGGCAGGCCTGGCCGTTTTCTACGACCGGTTCGGTAAGCATTACTCCCTGTTTGGGCCCATCAACATGGGCCTGTGCCGGGGAGTAAATTTGCTACTTGGTGTGAGCGCGGCGGGGGCATTCGCTGTCTCCGAACTCTGGTGGCTGGGCATGGTACCGGTCATCTACATCGCCGCCATCACCATGATCAGCCGCGACGAAGTACACGGCGGCAAACAGCGTACCCTCTACTTTGCAGGGTTCTTATACTTGCTCGTCAGCGTCTGTCAACTGGTTATGGCCTCCCGCGCCAACTCGCTTGCCATTACGGCGGCTTTCGTAGCGCTGCACCTGTTTCTGATCATGCGCCCGCTATTTGTGGCTGTCCAAAATCCCATCGGGCCCAACATTGGTAAAGCCGTGAAGGCGGGGGTACTTTCCCTGATTGTGATGGATGCCGCCTGGGTGAGCGTATCGGGCAATTGGCCACTGGCCCTGGGCGTGTTGCTCCTGTTACCGCTGTCTATTCCCGTAGCGAAATACTTCTCAGTGACGTAGAGAGGTAAAGGGGTTTGCTTGTGGCTTCGCGTGCGGTGTCACAAGCAAACCCCTTTATTCCTACTACTTCCCCTGCTTCCGCATCTGCCGCCGTTCCATCACCCGCTGCCGTTTTTCAGGCGACATCTCGGCTAGTCTCGCCTCCCGTTGCTGACGGTGGGTTTGCCGGAACGCCTTACGCTCCTGTGGCGACATCGCGGCCATTTTGGCTTTGTGATCCGCTTTTCTGGCCGCCTTTTCTTCGGGCGTGTGGCGAGGATGCCGCATAGTGGGCGGCGACGGCATGGTTTGGGCAAACGTGGCGGTGGTAGCCAGCAGGGCGATACCCATGATTACTGATTTTAGCGTTGTCATCTGTTCTATTGGTTTTATTGACTGTTGGACGAATTTGCCAGAAAATGGTTTAATAGGTCAAAGACGTAAAGCGTGAACGAGTCGTTGCATCGGCGGATTGATCTTGCGCTACCATGCGTTAACGCTGTAGCGCGGTAACTCTTTCACCGTTTCCATAGGTAAGCAGCCGTAAATTCGGCTTTTAATTACAGGAACAACCAACGAGATGAACGTTCAGAGTCAGTCCTTGCAACAGTCGTTCAGCGTACCCTTTACGTACGCCGTCCACTTCACCGAAAACCTGTTTGGGGGTCAGAATCCCCTATTACGTGAATTCCTGGGCCAGCCCTCACCAACGGGTCAGCCCAAAAAATTACTGTTCGTTATCGACAGTGGTGTGCTCGACAATCACCCTACGCTGCCCGCCGACATTGCTCAGTACGTAGCCAGCATCCCAACCGCCACCCTCGCCACCGCCCCCATTTCGGTACCCGGTGGGGAACGGGCCAAAAACGACCCAGCCCTCGTTGACCAGCTCATCGAGGCCGTCGATACATACGGCATCGACCGGCATTCCTACATCATCGCCATTGGCGGCGGGGCGGTGCTCGACCTCGTGGGCTACGCCGCTGCCATATCGCACCGGGGCGTTCGGCACATCCGTATTCCGACCACCGTACTCTCGCAAAACGATTCGGGGGTGGGCGTAAAAAACGGGGTCAACTTCCGGGGGAAGAAGAACTTCATTGGCACCTTCGCACCGCCCGTGGCCGTTTTCAACGACATCAATTTCCTAAAAACCCTCAACGACCGCGACTGGCGGGCGGGCATTGCCGAAGCCGTAAAAGTGGCCCTGATCAAGGATTTGGCCTTTTTTGCCTGGATCGAAGCCAACGCCCTGTCCCTCGCTCACCGCGACACTGACGCCATGAGCGAGCTTATTTACCGCTGTGCCGACTTCCACATGAAGCACATTTCGGGCGGTGACCCCTTTGAACTCGGCTCGGCCCGGCCCCTCGATTTCGGGCACTGGGCGGCGCACAAACTGGAGTACCTGACCCATTTCAGCGTCCGCCACGGCGAGGCCGTTGCCATCGGCATTGCCCTCGACACGGTCTATTCGCAACTGGCCGGGCGCATTTCAGCTACCGACGCTGACCGCGTATTGCACGTTTTCCAGCAACTCGGCTTCGACCTGTTCCACTCCGCCCTGGCCGAAAACGACTCAGAAAACCTGCGCCGGGGCCTCACCGAATTCCAGGAACACCTCGGCGGCCAACTCACCATCACCCTCCTCGACGCCCTCGGCACCGGCATCGAAGTCCATGAGATGGATTTCGGCCTGATTCAGCAGGCGGTTGAAAGGCTGTCGTCTGTTTACAGTTTACCATCTTCCGTTGGCTGACGCTGACGTATTGCTTTCGCGAGTGGGCTTTCGCGCGGCCCCGCAGCGGCGTACCGTTTCGACTGCGCTCAGGGTGACAGGCCACTATAATAGGTTCTTGAGTTGACTCAAGTTCCCTGTCACCCTGAGCGGAGTCGAAACGGTACGCCGCTGCGGGGCCGCGCGAAAGCAATACGCCGACCCCAACAATTCATAATTCGTAACTGTTTAGGCAGGCAAATTCAAGCCAATTATCTGACAATCAGAAAGTTACTAATTTTTCTAATTTATGAGTTAAACTAAGCAAAAATATTAATGTGCTGATAATCAACTACTTGACTTTTAGACATTAAATACTTTTGCGATTTTTAACTTTGCAAGTGCTTGATTATCAGTTCAGTGGACTA
>JBBRMP010000109.1:0-18955 GCA_038230755.1 Cytophagales bacterium
CTGAAACGGTATCGTTATTTGAGTGATCGTTTGCGCACTCATCACGTCAATGTTTACGAAACGGCCTTATTAGTTTGTGCTGGCATTTGGAATTTCTATTTAACTAACTAGCTGATAATCACTGGCACAACAACTCTAATGTGGTGTTATTTAGAAAGGAAATAGGTAACTGTTTAGGTAGTCCACTGAACTGATAATCAAGCACTTGCAAAGTTAAAAATCGCAAAAGTATTTAATGTGCTGATAATCAACTACTTGACTTTTAGACATTAAATACTTTTGCGATTTTTAACTTTGCAAGTGCTTGATTATCAGTTCAGTGGACTACCTAAACAGTTACCGATATACAAACGATCTATTTGAAAAACATACCACGTAATCAAACCATCGTGATTATGCTTGAAAAAGGGTTTCCAAACCGGTAATACGTTTTAAATAATGAAAATAATCAAGAAATTCAGTTAGGATTAGTCAACGGAGAATGGAAAAATAATAAACCAGATACTTCCATTTTTAAGCGTGTTAGTTCAATATACATACTCGCAGCATCTCTAGGTGTCTTGTTCATTATTTACCTTGTTGTTAAACGCAGAAAAGATACTAGCGCTGCTTCTGCAGCCTACCAAAACGTCCTTCCCTCCGCGCCGATAGTTCCCCCAGCAAGCGGTTAAGTCTGCCAATAAAGCAGTGAATAGGCTACCCACTCAACGAAAACAGCTTTATCCCGTAGGGATTCCCTGTGAAGCACGTCTAACCCAGCATAAACCAACGCATTCCTATGAGCAGGAAGCCGCTCTTCATTACCCTACTGGGCCAACTCGTTTCGGTTGGCCTGCTGCTTTTTGTCGGTTGTCAGAAAAGCAGTGATGTCGTTACGCCAACGACCACCACAACCCCTGGGTCAACAACAACGGTCAGCATGACCACCATTACCAGCAACACGGCCTACAACGATCTCTGGATTCCGCCCACGCTGACTGGCACGACGTTTAACCTGACGCTGGGAAAATCGACCAGACAGCTACGGACAGGGAATATCACGAACACATATAGCTACAACAATACTGGCTTTTGGGGCCCAACGCTCATCATGAACAAAGGCGATTTTGTGCAGATGAACGTGACCAATAATCTGTCAGACATGACGACGACGCATTGGCACGGTTTTCATATTCCGGCGGAGATGGACGGCGGGCCAAACCAGATTATTAACTCTTTTGCTACCTGGCGGCCGTCGTTTACGGTGAAAAACAACGCTGGTATGTACTGGTACCATCCGCATTTACACGAGAAAACGATGGAACAGATCACCAATGGTGCCGGGGGGGGTATCATCATCAACGACCCGGTCGAATCGGCGTTGCCGTTGCCCAGAACGTATGGCACAGACGATATTCCAATGGTGTTGACCAGCCGCCGCTACACGTCGACCAACGCGTTTGATATAACGGATCACCTCTACGGCGACTATATGCTGACCAACGGCACACCCAACGCGCAGGTAAGTGTGCCGAAACAAATGGTACGGCTGCGGATTCTGAACGCCGAAATAGAACGCGGCTATAACTTGGGCTTCAGCGACAACCGCACCTTTTATGTCATCGGCAACGACGGCGGTCTGCTCGAAGCGCCCGTGCCCGTTACACGGGTGAAGCTGGTGGTGGGTGAGCGGGTCGAGATTCTGGTGAACCTGGGCACCGATGCCGTTGGCTCCAGCCTTAATCTGATGGCCTTCAACGCTAACTTGCCTTTTGGCTTTGGGGGCAGCGAACCTGCCCAAACAGGCCAATTGGGCAGTTTGCTCAACAACAAAGACTTCCCGCTGCTGCACCTCAACGTAAAAGCCGCCACGGCCACGGCCATCACCGCGCTGCCCGCCAAACTGGTCACCAACACCTACTGGACCAACGCCGACGTGACCAACAGCCGGACCATCACCATCACGGGTGGACAGAACAACACGGCCTTTACGTTTGATAACAACGCCTACAGCCACACCAAAATCAACCAGACCGTGAAGTTGAACGCCGTGGAGAAATGGACGATTGTGAACAACAACGTTTTCGGGCACTCCTTCCACATCCATGACATTCAGTTCAAGATCATCAGCCGCAGTTCGGGGGCGGTGGCCGCCTACGAATCGGGCTGGAAAGACACGTTCTATATAGCGGTGGGTGAAAGCGTTTCGGTTATCGCTAAATACGACGATTTTGCCAGCGACACCAACCCTTACATGTACCATTGCCACTTTCCAAACCACGAAGATGGCGGGTTGATGGGCCAGTTTTTAGTGGCGAAATAACCACAATACCCTTAAACACCAATCATCTTAAACAATTGACAATCATGCAAAAGCACCTCGATTTCGCCGCCCTGAGTGGGCTATCGTTCACCGTCGCCTTACTCGCCTTTGTGGCCTGCCAGAAAACCACCGACACCGTTACGCCGACTACTACCAGCACCACCGCCGTAGTGGGCACGAGCGTACCAGACGTGTATAAGAAGATTTACGGAGCTACTGAAGTATATCTGGAGGGGACCAACGTGGTGATCAAAGCCAAAGGATTACCCGACCACAAAAGCCCGTATTACAAGGGCACCGCCTGGGAATCGACCCTTTACGAGGCCTACAACGGCACGAATACGCAGTTCAGGATCAACCCGAATACCATTAGCGAACGAAGTTTGGTCGTCAAAATCCCGCTAAATCCGGTGGTTGATGCGGCGCATTCGGCCACGCCGGGCGGAGTAACGGGGATCTCGCTGAATGGTGTGCCGTTTTTCAACCAGTATGCGGCTATGGGGTCGCCGCTGACCAACGAGGCCAACGGATTTGACCAGTATGGGGGCCACCCGCAGCAACAGGGGCAGTACCATTACCACGTGGAGCCAACCTACCTCACCAAAGCCAAAGGAAAAGATGTGCTGCTCGGTTTTCTGCTCGACGGATTTCCCGTTTATGGTCCCGTTGAAAATGGTAAGACGATCATTAACAGCGACTTAGATACCTGCCACGGCCACACTACCAAAACCACCGACTACCCCAACGGCATCTACCACTACCACGTCACCGCCGAAGACCCCTACATCAGCGGCACCGGATTCTATGGCAAAGCAGGCACCGTTTCGCAGTAATTGGTGGCTCGTGTGGATGT
Source organism: Cytophagales bacterium (assembly GCA_038230755.1). Classification (GTDB taxonomy): domain Bacteria; phylum Bacteroidota; class Bacteroidia; order Cytophagales; family Spirosomataceae; genus Fibrella. Next base: position 3,156 of record JBBRMP010000109.1, read on the forward strand.
GGCTGGTGGCTGGTTTCGGTTGCCAGCAACAGGCACCACCCGTCACGGTGCCCGCCCGGTTTGTGGCTTCGTCGCAGCCCGGCTGGCAACGGCGCGACGGTCGGCTATGGCTGGCCGACTCCCTTTTCAGCGGCTGGCAATATGCGCTGCACGCTACCGACGACACCGCATTTGTGGGGGCTTATCACGAGGGTCGCGAAGAAGGTCTGCACCGCCACTGGTTTGCCAATGGCCAGTTGAAAGAGGCGCGGCACTACCAAAACGGCTGGCAGGAGGGCGAACAGCAAGGCTGGTACGAGTCGGGTAAGCAGGCGTTTAGCTATGCTTTCCGGCAGGACGTCTATCACGGGCTTGTTCGAGACTGGTATGCCAGCGGGCGGCCGGCGCGGGAGGGGCATTACCACGAAGGCCACGAGGCCGGTTTTCAGCGGGTCTGGTTTGCCGATGGCAGCGTAAAAGCCAACTACGAAGCCCGAAATGGCCGAAACTATGGATTCACGGGGGTTAAACACTGCGTCAATGTCAGGGATTCCATTGCGATTTTGTACTAGGCTGGCGGTCTGGCTGCTGATTTGCTTAATGGCCTGCCAGTCGACGCCCCCTACCGAACAGACCCCAACAACGGTGGCCGTACCCTATTACAACACCCCCGATTTTACGCCGATCTGGCCCGCCAACGCCGACGGAGCAGGCCGAAAAATCACGCACCGCGTGGCCGATTTCAGCTTCCGCAACCAGACCGCCGCGGTGGTGACGCAGCAGACGGTGGCCCATAAAATTCAGGTGGCGAACTTCTTTTTCACGGCCTGCCCCAGCGTCTGCCCCAAAATGACCAGCCTGCTACGGGCGGTGCAGGACACCTTCCGGCACGAGCCACGGGTGGTATTACTCTCGTTCAGCGTCACGCCCTGGCTCGACTCGGTACCCCGGCTCCGCCACTACGCCGACGCCAAGGGTATTCAGGCAAGCCAATGGCACCTGCTCACCGGTAATCGGGGTCAACTCTACACCCTCGCCCGCCGGTCTTATTTTGCCGAAGAAGCCATCGGTTTCACCCGTGACTCGACCGAGTTCCTACACACCGAACACGTCATCCTCACTGACCCTACCCGTCGCATTCGGGGCATCTACAACGGCACCCAGCCCCAGGAAATCGACCAGCTAATTGGGGATATTCGGGCGTTATTGCGGGAATGAACCGCAGCAGAATGGGCCGCTTATTTCAGCGATAGTCCTTTTGTTAACGCTGCAAAACTGGCATCATCACAACATTGCCTTAGATTTTCTAATACCTCATCGGTACATTCAGCAGGTGGCTCAACCGGAGCTTTCTGATTTAGCAAAGGGTATATAGAAACGGCCCGTAATAGCCTACTAAGTAGGTGAGCGAAAAAGAACGACGCTTTATTGCTGATTAACTATCTGACTGTCAGTGTATTAAAAATATACTTGTGTCTCTTATTTTAGCTCGACTACTTAAGTAGGCCATTACGGGCCGTTTTTTTTGGTAATACAAATTTTTGAATCAGAAAATATACCACGATTATGGTATTGATTGCCAATTGATTAACCGCCAATTTAGCGGTCAGTAAACCAGTACATCCACATCAATCATAACGTATCATGGCTACAAATGCCTTTGCTCATCCCTGTGCGGGTATCGCACCGGAAGACCTCACCCGTTTCTTCAACATGTCGGACCTGACGCTGCCTTTCTGGGGCTACCGGAAAGCGATGCCCATGCACAAAATTGTGCGGCTGGAAGGGGAGGGGAACTACACCATCTTTCACTTTGCCGACGGCACCCGCCTGATGGTGTCGCTCACGCTGAAGACCATGCAGAGCCGGTTGTCGGCGGCAGTGTTTGCGCGGCCCCACAAGAAAAACATCGTGAACATGCTCTACCTGGAAGACCTGCACCCCAGCCGCCACCAGCTTTCGGTGCAACTGGCCAACGGCGACAAGATCGACGTGTCGCGCCGTAAAGCCAGCGGCTTCTTCCGTCAAGTAGAAGGCTTCCAGCAGAAGGTGCAGGAGTTAGTGAGCTGATTTACGATTTGGGATTTACGAGCGGTCCGCCGCTGCGGTACGATTTGTTGCTGACGCCTGTGTTTAGCGGAGCAATAAATCGTACCGCAGCGGCGGACCGCTCGTAAATCCCAAATCCCTACTTCTGTTTCGCCAGTTCCTCATCCCGAAGTGGTTTGCGGAGGATTTTGCCGACGTTGGATTTGGGGAGTTCGGTGCGGAATTCGATCAGCTTAGGCACCTTGTAGGCTGTCAGATTTTCTTTGCAGTAAGCCCGAATCTGCTCTTCGGTGAGAGCCGGGTCTTTTTTCACCACAAACACCTTCACCGTTTCGCCTGATCTTTCGTTAGGTACACCAATACAGGCTACTTCCAGCACACCGGGCACATTACATACCACCTCTTCGATCTCGTTGGGGTATACGTTGAAGCCCGATACCAGGATCATGTCTTTTTTGCGGTCCACGATCTTGAAAAAACCGTCGGCATCTTCCAAGCCAATGTCGCCTGTTTTGAACCAGTCGCCTTCCATTACTTTAGCGGTTTCGTCGGGCCGGTTGTAGTAGCCACCAAACACCTGCGGACCCCGCGCCCAGATTTCGCCGGGCTGGCCCAAGGGGGCTTCCGTGCCGTCGTCCTGTACGCATTTCATGTCGGTGCTGGGCCAGGGAACGCCAATGGTGCCCACGCGTGACGTGCCATCAACGGGGTTCGAGCTCAGTACGGGCGACGTCTCGGAGAGGCCGTAGCCTTCGGCGGGGATGTTGCCGGTCATTTTTTGCCAGCGGTCGGCCACGCTCGTTTGCAACGCCATGCCGCCCGCCGAGGTCACTTTCAGGTGGCTCCAGTCTACCTCGTTGATGCGCGGATGGTTCAGCAGGCCGTTGTAGAGCGTATTGAGCCCCGTGAAGGCCGTAATCTTGTATTTCTTGAGGTCGTCGATAAAGGCGTCGAGGTCGCGGGGGTTGGTGATGAGCAGGTTCATGTCGCCACTCTTCAGGGCCGCCATCGCGTTGGTTGTCAGGGCATAGACGTGGTATAGTGGCAACGCAGCCACAATGATACCTTCGCCCGTGGGTATGCCCGCCGGGGCCATCCAGACATATTGCCCCTCTACGTTGGCCAGAATATTCCGGTGGCTCAGGGCGGCTCCTTTCGAGACGCCCGTGGTGCCGCCCGTGTACTGCACAAACGCCAGATCGGTGTTGTTGATCGTGACAGGTTTCATGGGCTTGCGGCTCCCCCGGCTCAGGGCGTCGTTGAACGAAACGGTGCCAAATAGACTGTAGGGTGGCACCAGTTTCCGGACATACTTCACCACGGCGTTTACTAGCTGCTTCTTCGGGAATCCCAGCCGGTCGCCGAGTTCGGTCACGATCACGTGCTTGATATCGGTCTGGGCAATGATTTTTTCGAGGTTATGGGCAAAGTTGGCCAGAATCACGATGGCCTTCGCGCCCGAATCCTTGAACTGATGCAGCATCTCGCGCGGTGTGTAGAGGGGGTTTGTGTTCACCACCACCATGCCCGCCCGCAAGGCCCCAAACATGGCAATGGGGTATTGGAGCAGGTTAGGCATCTGGATCACAATCCGGTCGCCGGGGTTCATGCCGAGGTCGTTTTGGAGGAACGAGGCAAACTGCTTCGACTGCTCATCGACTTCGGCGAAGGTGATGATTTTGCCCAGACAGGCGTAGGCCGGGCGGTTGGCAAACCGGCGGCAACCGTCGTCGATCAACGCAGCTAACGACGGGTAGGCGTCAGGATTTATTTCGGTAGGTACACCCTTGGGGTAAAACTTGGTCCAGGGGCGGGTTCGGGTCAGTGATTCCATGTAGAAGGTATTTACGATGTTACATCCTAAATCAGTGTACGTTATCCAGCAAAAATACGATTTAAGCCACTGCCCACAGCCACTATATTTTCCCTACTTTTGGCGAAAATTCGTTTTGTCGTATGGCCAGTACTGCCCGACCCCTTTACCAACAGCTCAGCCGCAACATCACTGCTTACCCGCCCGAAGAGGCGCGGGAAATGGCCTTTATGCTGCTCGATCACTATTTCGGCCTCCGCAAAGCCGATGTTCTTTCCGATAAACCACTACCCGCCAACCGCACCGAACCCGATTGGTTTCGGGTAATCGAGCGGCTGAACCGGCAGGAACCCATTCAGCACGTTATTGGCACCACCATTTTTTGCGGTCTGGAATTTGAAGTGTCGCCCGACGTGCTTATTCCGCGCCCCGAAACCGAAGACCTGATTCGCCTGATTATGCACGATTTTGGCGACGAAATGGAGCGCCCCCTGAGCGTATTGGACATCGGTACGGGTAGCGGTTGTTTGGCCGTAACCCTGGCGCGGTTCCTGCCGCAGTCGGACGTGACGGGCTGGGACGTGTCGGACGAGGCGCTGACGCTGGCCCAACGCAACGCCGATAAACTCAACGCCGACGTGACTTTCCAGATTCAGGATATCCTGAACGTACCCGCCGAGGGCGTGGGTCAGTTCGACTGCGTGGTGAGCAATCCGCCTTACGTAACCCGCTCCGAAGCCGCCCAAATGGACCGCAACGTGTTGGATTACGAACCCGACATGGCCCTGTTCGTTGACGATGCCGACCCGCTGATTTTCTACAAAGCCGTCGCCGATTTTGCGGCTAAATACCTGTCTGACAAGGGGATGTGTTACGTAGAAATCAACGAACGCTTTGGCAGCGACACCAAAGCGGTATTCAGCGAGCGGGGTTTTTCGCAGGTGCAGGTATACAAAGACATCCACGGCAAAGACCGCACCGTGCGGGCAAGCAAAACGTAGTTTTCACGTTGAATTATCACTCCCAAATCAGACAGGTACGGGCCGAGATCGGCCATATTGTGGTGGGGCAGGACCGGCTCCTGAATCGGCTGCTGATTGGCCTGTTTACGGGTGGCCACATCCTGCTCGAAGGCGTTCCAGGTCTTGCCAAGACCCTGACAATCAATACATTGGCGAAGGTATTGCAACTCGATTTTCAGCGTATCCAGTTCACGCCCGACCTGCTCCCCGCCGATTTGATCGGGACCATGATTTTTAATCAGCGCACGTCTGATTTCGAGGTGAAACAAGGCCCCGTTTTTGCCAACCTGATTCTGGCCGACGAAATTAACCGGTCGCCCGCCAAGGTGCAGTCGGCGCTGTTGGAGGCAATGCAGGAAAAGCAGGTGACCATTGGCGAAGAGACGTTTGTGCTCGACAAGCCATTCCTGGTGCTGGCCACGCAAAACCCGCTGGAGCAGGAGGGAACCTACCCGTTGCCCGAAGCGCAGGTGGACCGGTTTATGATGAAAGTCTTTGTGGATTACCTCACCAAAGACGAAGAGCTACAGGTGATGCGGCGGATGTCGAACCTGAATTTCGATTATGAAGTACAGCCCATGCTCGACAAAGACGACATCGCCAACATCCGCAACGAGATCAATCAGGTGGCCATTTCGGAGAGCCTTGAAAAGTACATTATTGAACTGGTGTTTGCCACGCGCCGCCCCCTCGACTATGGCCTCCGCGACGAAGCGCGGTACATTCAATATGGCGTATCGCCCCGGGCCAGTATCCATTTGAACCTGGCCGCCAAAGCCATCGCCTACTTCGATCAGCGCGATTATGTACTGCCCGACGATATTAAAGAAGTAGCCCCCGACGTATTCAACCACCGCGTGCTGCTTAACTACGAAGCCGAAGCCGACGGTATTTCGTCTCTCCAGATCATCGATTCGATCCTGAAAAAGGTAGCAATCGGGTAGAACGACTTTCCAGACTTGTCTTCACCGATTCCTCCGCGCCCAGGTTGCGTTTGAAGCGCATGAGGTTGGGCTTGGGTTGGCGGTTCTCGTCGACGGAAATGCCGAGATCAAGGAGGCGAATCTGGTGCGTTTGGCAGTAGGTATAGAGGCACTCGGTGAGCAGGATCGTGGGGCTGAACGAGCGGTAGTCGGCGTTGTCGGCGGGGAGAAAATTGTAGAGAATATCGGTTCGCATCCGCACCGCCACCGTGAGGGCGGCAATGACGTCGTGGTCGAAAACGGCGAACACCAGGTAATCGTCGGGGGCGGTGCTGAGCCAGTGACGTAGCGCATCGGCGGGCATGGTGAGGGGATATCCCCGTGCCGTCCGGCTGGTTTCGAAGAAGGAAATGACCCTGTCGAGGTCAGGATTTGGCCAATATCGGGCCACTAAACCGGCCCGGTGGCTCTTGCCGAGCCGTCGCCTGGCCGAGTCGTGCAAGCCTTCGACAAAAAATTTAGGAGAAATTTCGAGGTGAAAATTACGCTGCTCCTCCACAATCTCAAACTCTCTTTTGCTTAACTGTGTCAGCAACTGATCGGTTTGCTGGGGCGCATACATACGGGGGTAATGCGTTAGTCGAAAGCCCGATAACCCCGCCGTTTCGACAGCATTTTCCAGGGCATCAAGAAAGCCTGACAGTATATCATCGGGCATATTTTCGATGAATTCTACCGAACCGAATGACTGTTGTTTAGGGCTGATTGCCAAGCCATTATGAGCAAAAAAGGTGCATTGGGCATCCAGCAAACCGGTTGCTTCGTTGAGGGCACCTACCACCCAATAACCATTACTTGCCTGAGCAATCAACTGATTGGGTTTATTGACTAAAAATCCAGATCCGCTGAAGGGCGGCAGCGATTCGGGCAATGGAGATGGGTAGGTGACGAATCGATACATTCTGGTCAAAACTTGTGAGTCGATAGGGTATTGGTCAACATGTGAAAATGCCCATATGTAGGCAAGTTGGCACGGTTTTCGTTTGAGGGCAAGTACAGCCCAGTAAATGTGATCCCCATGAATCAGGAACCGATTGGTTCTGCCCGGTGTACCCATACCCGGCAGCCAGGAATTTCGTTGCCCGGCGTGCAAAAGCTACTAAATCTATTGGTTTTGTGGTTAATGCTGTCAGGCTCCACAGTACTTGCTCAGGTGAGTGGTACTGTTTTCCGCGATTACAACCGCGATGGTCAGCAGGCCGCTGGTGGAGCTAAAGAACCGGGTGTGGTGGGTATGTTTGTGCTGGCGTACATAGCTGGCGTGAATCAGCCTTTATCAACCAATACCGACCAGGACGGCAACTTCAATTTTGCGGCCAGTGCCATTGCTTCCGGCAAAAAAGTACGCCTCGAATTTACCCCCGAAACGACGCTCTTTGTCTATGACGCTCCGGCCACAACAGGTTCGTCGGTGCAGTTTGTGCAGGCACCCACCAGCACGGTGCTGTATGGGGTCAGCGACCCCGCCGACTACTGCCAGGCTGCCCCGTTCATAGCCGTGCCTCTCTATTATCAGGGGGCGGTTCAAGCTACCAATAATGCGCTGGTGACGTTCGCGGCCACGGCATCGGGCCAGCCTACTACCCCCGCCGAACAGCCTATTCCTGTGGGTACGGGCACCGACATGGGTGCGGTGTGGGCCTCGGCCTGGCAGAGGCAGTCTGGCAAACTCGTTTCGCTTTCGCTCCTCAAACGCCACGCCGCCCTAGGGCCACTCGGTCTGGGCGGTATCTACCTTACCGATCCCGCCACGGCCACATCAGCCGCCTATTTCGACGCGGGCCAGTACCTGACTCTGGCGTCGCCTGCCGACCTGTCGGCGTTGTCGGCCCGCACCTTACCGCAGTCCTACAGCACGGCGAGTGTGGATGGGGTCGCGTTTTCGCTGGTGGGTAAAGTTGGTTTTGGTGGGGCCACGTTCACCCCGCGCGAAGACCGCTTGTGGGTGATCAATGCGTATGAACGCACACTGGTGAGCGTGGCTGTTGGCTCACCCATGAAGTCGGCGGCGCTGATTACACCGGCCCTGTTTACCAGCTATCCCATTCCCCAAACCAATACCGCCAAGGGTGAAAACCGCCCCTGGGCCGTGACCTATTACCAGGGGAAACTGTATGTGGGCATGGTGAATGATGCCTCGAAAAGTCACCTCCGGGCCGACTTGCAGGCGTGTGTCTATGCCTTTGACCTGGCTACCAACACCTTCGACCCTACGCCCGCGATTACGGTGCCGCTGACCTACCGCAAGGGCTGGGCCACCGCAATTACGCCGTCACTGGGCGACCATTGGGAACCCTGGAGTGATATCTGGTCCGATTTTGCCACCAACACACTGAATGCCACGACAACCCCGGCGCTGAACCGGGTGGTGCGTCCGCAGCCAATCCTGTCGTCGATCAGTTTTGATGCCGAAGGCGCCTTGATTCTGGGTTTTATGGACCGTACCGGGCACCAGACGGGCCGCAACCAGCCCGCGCCCACCGAAACGGCTCCCACGCCGCTGACGGTTTATAGTGGTTATCCGGGTGGTGACTTGCTGCGGGCGGCCCTGGTAAATGGCACCTACTATCTGGAGAGTGACGGATCGGCGGGCGTCAATACCGGCAGTGGCACCATGAACGGACAAGGCCCCGGCGACCCCAATTTCCCTGCCGACATTGGCGGCGAATTTTACGGCAACGACAATTATTCGACGCAGAACGAAGAGACCTTTACCGGCTCGCTGATCAGCAATGGTAGCCTAGGCGATCTGTATGTAACGCTCTATAATCCGCTGACAACCTGGTCGGGTGGCACGGCTGTAGTCAACTTATACACTGGTCAGGTGATCCGCCGCCATGAAGTGTACAGCGATCCGGTGTCAGCGACCACCTCGCCCCTCTATACCCGCCCTCGCCCCACGTTTGGCGTGGCCAACGGCACCGGTCAGTTAACGCCCTTGTGCGAAGCCACGTCGTCGGAAATTGGTAACCGGGCCTGGATAGACACCAATGCCAACGGCGTTCAGGACCCTGACGAAGCGCCGCTACCGGGCCTGACCGTGGCGATTTATACCGCCAGCGGGCAGTACGTAGCCAGCACCACAACGGACCAGAATGGCCTCTATCGCTTCAAAACAGGCAACAGTCTCAGTTTAGCCCTCAACACGCCTTACTACATTGTGGCGGGTTATAGCCAAAAGAACCTGCAGTTTCAACCCACTAACAAATCGCTGGTTGTGGGGCTGCGAGCGTATAGCCTCACTGGCTGGAACTCGGGGGCTGGTCCTAACGCCGACCTCAACGACTCAGATGCCTTTTTACTATCGGGCACGAACACCTCACTCGACGGGCTGCCCGTGATGCCATTTGTGCTCACCGTACCCGGCCAGACGATCAACAACCTCGACATTGGCGCTCAGGATGCTGGCCCGTGTAGCAACGTCACTACCTGCATCCAGATTACTGGTCGGCGGGTGAGGTAAGAAAAGAATGTAAAATGGATAATGGCTTCGCGCTCAGGTGTTCCAGCGCGATGCCATTATCCGTTTTACATTCTTTTACTTCTTCAACTGCTGATATACCGTTTGTAAAATACCGTCTTTGAGGCCCAGATCGGGTACGGCAATTTCGGTGGCACCGGCCCATTCCATCACGGCGAGGTAGATTTGGGCGGCGGGCACAATCACGTCGGCGCGGTCGGCGTTGAGGCGGAGTTTGTTGATCCGGTCGTCGAGGCTGAAGCCCGCGATGTAGTCGTGCATCCGCTGAATTTCGGCCAGTGTGGTCGTGGTATCCGACGTTTTCGCCACCAGGTTGAAGAGCTTGCTGATGTTGCCGCCCGTGCCCACGGCCACAATCGGCTCGGATCGGTCTACGTTGTCGTTGACCCAATCTTTCATTTTTTGCCAGGCTCCTTTGGTTTCTTTGCCTTCCAGCAGGCGCACCGATCCAATCTTGAATGATCTGGAATTGAGTTTAATACGATTTTTGTAGAGATTCAATTCGGTACTGCCACCGCCCACGTCGATATGGATTGTCTGCCGTTCGTCGAGGGCCAGCACCACCACATTGTTGATGAGTTGGGCCTCTTTTTGTCCATCGATGATCTGGATCGGTATGCCCGAACGGGCTTTCACCAGTTCCACCACTTCGCGGCCGTTGGTGGCTTCGCGCATAGCCGAGGTGGCACAGGCCATAAACCCCTCAACCTCATGCAGTTCCATCAATAATTTATACGCCTGCATTAGTTTTACCGTCCGTTGAACACTTTCGGTGGTTAAGGCGCCATGGGTGAACACGTCGTGCCCCAACCGAAGCGGAAAGCGGACGTATTCTACGCGCTTGAAGCTCACCACCATATCATTGGTCAGCACGGTCGAAATTTGCAGGCGGGCGGCGTTGGAACCGATGTCGATAGCGGCAAGTTTCATAGTTGTTCAACGGAGCGTTGCCGCAGCGGCGGACCGTTCCGTTCTTTATCCTGATAGCGGAGCAACGCTCCGTTAGACAAGAGGCAAAACTACGCCGAAACGCTTATTCTTCATCACAAACTACCCGTTGGTAGCTATTCAATAGCCCAACCGTTAAATTTGCACTTTACCGGGTTGGCGGCCTTTTGTCGTCGACTTTTTCACGAAACTATTGGCTCGCTTTGCAACAGCTCACCGACCTTCTCCGCCAGCGTATCCTCGTTCTCGACGGTGCCATGGGTACTATGATTCAGCAGTATAACCTGTCTGAAGCCGATTACCGGGGTAACCGTTTCCGCGATTTTTCGCACGACGTACAAGGCAACAACGACCTGCTATCGCTCACCCGCCCCGACATCATTGCCGAGATTCACCGGCAGTATTTCGAGGCCGGTTCCGACATTGTGGAGACGAATACCTTCAGCAGCACACGCATCGCCATGGCCGATTACCACATGGAGGACCTGGTCTATGAGCTAAACTACGAGTCGGCCCGGATTGCCCGCGAGGTGGCCGATGAATTCACGCGGCAGAACCCCGACAAGCCCCGTTTCGTGGCCGGTGCCATGGGGCCAACCAACCGCACCGCCAGCCTCAGTCCCGACGTGAACAACCCCGGATACCGCGCCGTCACCTTCGACGAACTCGTGGATGCCTATTACGAACAGGTCGAAGGTCTGGTAGACGGTGGCTCGGACATCCTGCTGGTCGAAACCATTTTCGATACGCTCAATGCAAAGGCCGCGCTGTTTGCGATTGATAAATATTTTGCGGCAAAGGGGGTGGCCTTCCCTATCATGATCTCGGGCACCATCACCGATGCGTCGGGGCGGACGTTGTCGGGACAGACGACGGAGGCGTTTTTGTACTCGATGTCGCACCTGCCGCTGCTGAGTATCGGTCTGAACTGCGCCCTCGGTGCCGAACCCATGCGGCCCTACATTCAGACGCTGGCCAAAGAGGCACCGTTTTTCGTGTCGGCCTACCCCAACGCGGGCCTGCCCAACGAGTTCGGCGAATACGACGAGACGCCCGAAATGATGGCTACCCAGATCGAGGGGTTCGTCCGCGACGGGTTCATCAACATCGTGGGTGGTTGCTGCGGTTCTACCCCCGACCATATTCGCGCCATTGCCGAAGTGGCGTTGCGGTATCAGCCCCGGCAGATACCCGCGCCCGAAAAATACCAAAAACTGAGTGGCCTGGAGCCGCTAAAAATTACCGAGTTAACCAACTTTGTGAACGTTGGCGAACGGACCAACGTAACCGGCTCGAAGGCATTTGCCCGGCTCATCAAGGCTGGTGACTACGAAGCAGCACTGGCCGTGGCGCGTCAGCAGGTGGAAAACGGGGCGCAGATTATCGACGTCAATCTGGACGAAGGCATGCTCGATTCGGCGGAGGTGATGACCACCTTCCTGAACCTGATTGCCGCCGAACCCGACATTGCCCGCGTGCCCGTCATGATCGACTCCTCGAAGTGGGAGGTAATTGAAGCGGGCTTGAAATGCGTACAGGGCAAGGCCATTGTGAACTCGATTTCGCTGAAAGAAGGCGAGGAGGCATTTATCGAACGGGCCAACCTCGTGAAACGCTACGGGGCTGCCACGGTGGTGATGGCGTTTGACGAAACCGGGCAGGCCGACTCCTTCGAGCGGCGCATCGAAATCTGCGAACGCGCCTACCGGATTCTGGTCGATAAAGTCCAGTTCAACCCTCAGGACATTATTTTCGACCCCAACATCCTGACCGTTGCTACCGGTATTGACGAGCACAATAATTACGCCGTTGACTTCATCAACGCCACGCGCTGGATCAAAGAAAACCTGCCCCTGGCGAAAGTGTCGGGCGGCGTATCAAACGTGTCATTTTCGTTCCGGGGTAACGAACCCGTCCGTGAGGCGTTCCATTCAGCGTTTTTGTACCACGCCATCCGCGCCGGTATGGACATGGGCATTGTCAACGCCGGGCAACTGGGCATCTACGACGATATCCCGAAAGACCTGCTCGAACGCGTTGAGGACGTGCTGCTGAACCGCCGCGACGACGCCACTGAACGCATGGTAAACTTCGCCGAAACGGTGAAAGCCAAGGGTAAAGAAATCGTGGTTGATGACGTTTGGCGTAGTGGCACCGTGGGCGAACGCCTGAAACACGCCCTCATCAAAGGCATCACCGAGTTCATCGACGTAGACGTGGAAGAGGCCCGCCAACAGGTAGAACGCCCGTTGCACGTGATCGAAGGCCCCCTCATGGACGGTATGAACGTGGTGGGCGACCTCTTCGGCGAAGGCAAAATGTTTCTGCCCCAGGTCGTAAAATCGGCGCGGGTGATGAAAAAAGCCGTCGCGATTCTGACGCCGTATATCGAAGCGGAGAAGCAGGTAGGCGAAGCCGCCGGTGCGGGTAAGATTTTGCTGGCAACGGTGAAAGGTGACGTGCACGACATTGGTAAAAACATCGTGGGTGTGGTGCTGGGTTGCAACAACTACGAGATAATCGACCTTGGTGTGATGGTGCCGACGCAGAAAATTCTGGACGCCGCCCGCGAACACAACGTGGATATAATTGGCCTTAGCGGCCTGATAACGCCATCTTTAGACGAAATGGTGGGCGTGGCGAAAGAGATGGAGCGGCAGGGATTCACCATGCCGCTGCTCATTGGTGGGGCTACCACCTCGCGCATTCACACCGCCGTGAAGATCGACCCGCACTATTCGGGGCCGGTCATTCACGTGCTCGATGCCAGCCGGAGCGTACCCGTCGCCGGGCGGCTGACGAGCGACGAAGTGGCCACGCGCGACCTGATTTTCAGCGACATCAAAGCCGAATATGCCAGACTCCGCGACGACCACGCCAAACGGCAAAAGGAGAAAAACCTGCTCACCATCGGCAAGGCCCGTCACAACCGCGTACCCATCGACTGGACTGATTTTGAACCCACGAAACCTACCTTCCTCGGCAACCGCTATTTCGATGATTATTCACTAGCCGACATCGCCAAATACATTGACTGGACGCCGTTCTTCCAGACGTGGCAGTTGAGCGGCAAGTACCCCGCCATTTTCGGCGATGCCGTGGTGGGCGTGGAAGCCAAAAAACTCTTCGACGATGCCAACGAACTCTTACAGGACATCATCAAAAACAAGTCGCTGACGGCCAAAGCGGTGGTGGGTTTCTACCCCGCCAACGCCACCGACGACGACGTGCTACTCCACGACTACGAAGAAAATACCCGCGACATCCCCTGCGAACGCCACGGCAGCCACCGGCACACGGAGTACAAAGTCTCCCGGAGCGCTGCTCTGGGCATAGCCGCCACCGAAACAACGCTCCGGGAGACAACCGATGTCCTCTTCGATACTAAATCGGTGTTGCACTTTTTGCGGCAGCAAAACCAGAAGGCGGCGGGCCTGCCCAATCTCTGTTTGGCCGACTATGTGGCGCCGCTCGAAGTAGGTCGGGAAGATTACATCGGGGCCTTTGCCGTCACGGCGGGCATCGGTATCGAGGCGTTGATCGAGAAATATGAACGTGAGCACGACGACTATAACAGTATCATGGTCAAGGCGTTGGCCGACCGGCTGGCCGAGGCATTTACCGAATTGATGCACAAGCGGGTACGGACCGAGTTCTGGCCCTACGCCCCCGCCGAACACCTGAGCAACGACGAACTGATCCGCGAAAAATACCAGGGCATCCGCCCCGCGCCGGGCTACCCCGCCTGCCCTGACCATACCGAAAAAGCGACCCTGTTCGAGCTATTGGACGCGGGTAAAATTGGGATTGAACTCACGGAAAGCTTCGCTATGTATCCAGCTTCTTCGGTGAGTGGTTTTTATTTCAGCCACCCCGAATCGAAGTATTTCGCCATTGGCAAAATTAGCAAGGACCAAATTCTCGACTACGCCCATCGCAAAGACATGTCGGTCAACGACGTAGAGCGCTGGCTAGCCCCGGTGCTGGCGTATTGATTGTCAAACCTATAAAGTTACCTGAAGACCTTATAGGTTTATTTTGATCCAGAATAAACGGACTGATTATCAATAAGTCATTTAACAGGCTGTGACTGATACGCCCGCTCACATCCATCAACTACAACTAGCCATTCTCAACAAAATGACTGCTGGGGAGTGAATTGCTATCTGCGTGGAGATGATGCAGGATGGTATGGATCAGCTAAAAGCAACTATCAAGTGCCAACATCCTGATTGGCCCGAAGGTGAAACTGTGGCCGAATTCTGTAAGCGCATGTACCGCGATGATTTTATGCCCGAACAATTAGAAGATATCGTTGATTCAATCCGAGCATATCATCTTACGGTTTTGGGGCCATCGTGATGAACCTTTATCAAAAGCCCACAAGGGCCGAAAGAACTGGCTTTCAGCCCTCGTGGGCAAGCAGTTTGGTGTGGATAGGATATAGTCGAAAAGCGATTCAGGGTGACTGTTTTAATGAGTCAAAACTACCGATTGGCCCGGCGAGGTAACTAGGGTATTTGGCCCGGTTTGAGTACGGGAAATTTCCCGTTTTTACTGCGCTGCCAGCGATTGTCGGTTGGCCTTTGTGTGGAGATTGAAAATCGGGATGTCGGCAGTGAATTTGATACCTACCCGCCAGGCTTTCGGTTCAGTGATGTTCATGCCGTCTTTGATCGCGGTGAGTTGGGGGCCATACTGTGCGCCAAAACCCACCGACAGCACGTTTTGGAAGCCATGCACAAAGTAAAGTCCGGGCGAGATGAAATTCTGCCACGTTACCTCCGGGATGGCATTAGTCTGGTCGTTGAGCCGGAATGCCGCTACCGCGCCTACATCAATGAGCGTAACGAAGAACCCGTTAGCTGAATAGTCACGTTGCCGCACGTTCACCTGATCGGTTCCCCACCCGGCATAGATACCCACCGGAGCCGACGGTGCCAGCATACCCTGCCCTGTGCGAAGCCCCGCATAGGCCCCGCCAAACGAATTGAGAGAGACTGAGAAGAAATTGTTGCGTTTAATGCGGTAGCTACCCACCGGCAAGGCCGCCGATTCGAGAGCTTGTAGCATCTCCTCCTTATTTTCGGCTTTTACCACCGTTACCATAAACGCGCCGTAGCGCATCAAATCGCCCACGAGGCCCGACCCATCCGGTCTACCATCGCCTAGCGTGGCTTTTAGCGCATTATCCTGCGCTGTTTGCATCGCTATTGTTGTTAGGGTGCCAGCCTTCGCCAGCGAACTTTGGATAGCTATGGCGATGTCGTCGATGGCTTTTGCGCGGGTGATGTCTTTTAAGCGGATTAGTGAGTCGAATGTACTCACGCCCATGTCCTTCTGAAGCCTGTAAAGTCGTCGGGCCAGTTTGGCTTCTTTTTCGTTAGGTATCGGTATAGGTGCTATCGTTGTTACCAGCTTTGTGTCAAACAGTTTTTGCAGCAAGATTACCGAGTGGGTCAGGGCTACACCATAGTGCTTCGTGATGAGGTTTTGCACCACTGGAATGCACAGTTGCGCCGTGC
>JBBRMP010000110.1:0-18923 GCA_038230755.1 Cytophagales bacterium
AAGTAGCCCATTTCATTGCTGGCCATGTCCTGCCACGTCAGCGTTACCGATTTACTATTAGCAGCCAGCACGACCGACAGGTTAGCCGGGGCCGTTACGGGCGTGGGGGCGCAGGTGAGCGAATAGGCGGTGTGGGTTTGCCGCAGAGCCAGCCCCGCTGCCATCCGGTCATATTGCCCGTCGGTGAAATCATGCGTACAGGGAAAATAGTAGGACATGATGTTGGTGATGGAAGGTGTATAGAAAGCACCCTGTGGGTCGGTAGCCGTGCCATTGTATTGCTGACAGCCATTGACATAAATCGTGCTGGCTCCGGCGCGGTTGTATGGGTCGGCGGGGGTGTCGCAGATCAGGTCACCCGCCGTGGTGCAGTTGGCTCCGGCCCCGCGCGTCACCAGTTCGGGCGTGGCACTGGTGCTGCCCTGAAAGGTGTGATACAAGTTGAGGTTATGGCCTAACTCATGGGGAATCAGCCGGTTGCCCAAATCTTCCGTAGACGATTCGTCCAGAATAAACGACCGGGTGCTGTTGAGGCTGTTGTTGGGAAAATAAGCGTAGCCGCCCAGCCCCGACAGATCAAAGGCATGGACGAAATACATATTCATGGCGTTGGTCACGTCGCGGGGGTTGGCAACGGTGTTTTCGCTGACCATGCTAAACGAGTTGTAGTAGGTGTCGTTATCGACGTAATCGGGCACGGTTCCGCAGAAGTAGAACTGGATGCCATAACCATTGAGCAGGTAGTACCGGTTGGTAGCACCAATGACGTCGTTCATTTTGGCCACGCTCATGCCGCCCGTGCCGTTGGCCTGCCTGAAAATATGCGGACGGATGGGTATATACGTCAGTGCCGTTGGCGCACCGTTGGCATTTTTGTTGGCCAGGGCCACCTTCGCCTCGCGGTCCAGTAGCTGGCGTTGCGCATCGGTTAGTTCAGGGGCACCACAACTAAGGAGTTTAGGCGTAGGATGCTGTTGCGCCATCGCCAGCGAACTGGTCAGGATGTAAACGAGCAGAACGAGAATACGGTAGCGATGACCCATGCTGATTTGTTGGATTTCGTGAAAGGGGCGGTGGTGGTAGGCATGGCTAAAGTAGGTATCCTGGACGGCACATTCCTATCTTTGCCCCGTCGTCATGCCCCACTCACTCGCTCTGTTGGTTTGTTTGCTGTTGTTGCCACCGCCCGTTTCGGCGCAGCAACGCCCCGCCGAAACGCGTCGGTTTGCCATCGAAGTAGCCGGTGCCCGCATTGGCACCATGACCGTTATGCGCCAGCCCATGCCCGGCGACGAGGTGATTTGCACCCAAATCAGTGATGTGCAGGTCAATTTTCTGATCTACAAACTGAAGGTATATTACAAAGTCAACAGCCTGTTTCGGAACGGACAATTGATCAATGCCACGGTCGACGCGCACACCAACAAAGGCAATTACGCCTCCAGTACCGTCTGGAAGGGCGACCACTACGACATCGAGGCGAATCAGTATAAGTACTCCCGTAAGACTACGGAGCGGCACAAGATTGATTATACCGTTACGATGTTGTACTTTAGCGAACCCACTGGCCGACAGCAGGTTTACGCTGAGTACTTTGGCGACTACTTCACGTTGACGCCAACTGCCCGGTCTGGCTATCGCGCCAGACTGGCAGACCGGGAAGATGAGTATTTCTATGAGCAGGGCCGTTTGGTGAAAGTGATCAAGAAAAACGCCCTGAAGAATTTTGTGATACGTCCGCTGGATTGAGCCAAGAGTGAGGAGTGTGCGAAGAGGCGTGGCAAAGCAGCAGTACCGGGGTTAGCCCCACCGATGCGAAACCTAATTAGCCCCTTAGACGATCCATAAATGAAACACCTCTTACTCTTTACGGCAGGCTTTGGCCTGTTGGCCAGTTCGGCTGCAATAGCCCAACCCCTGCCCAGCACCCAAACCTTCGCTGCCGACGATGACCTGCGGTTTTGTGGCGAACAACTCCCTCAGTACCTGCCCACCGTGGCCCAACGCTGGCAAAAGACCCTCAGCCGCCGCGCCCGCTACGCCGACGATCTGCTGGAGATTCAAAAACAGGCCGCCGTCATTTTCCCCATCATCGAGCCTATTCTGGCTCAGCACGCCATTCCGAAAGACCTGAAATACCTGGCACTGGTGGAAAGCGAACTGAATGAACGTGCCCTGTCACGGAAGGGTGCTGCCGGTATCTGGCAACTGATGCCCCAAACGGCTCGCAAACTGGGTTTGAGCACCCGCCGCCGGAACGACGAACGCTATAATCTGGTGAAAGCCACCCACGCCGCCAGCCAATACCTCTGGGAATTGTACCGCCAAACGGGTTCGTGGATGCTGGCTGCGTCGGCCTACAACGCCGGGCCAACCTACATCACTCAGTTGTCGAAGCAGTTTCCTACGGAGCACCCACTGTTGTTGCCGTTCGCCAAGGCCGAAACAGTAAGCTATGTCTACCAGGCCATTGCCTATAAAGAATTGTTCTCGCGCCCCGAACACTACGCCGACCTGCTCAATAGCCGGACGGTACTGGCCCTGAGCCAGCGCAATGGTATCGTGACCTCCGCCGAACGCCAAACGATTCTGGCCGCTATTGAACAGCCGCATCCTGAGGCCGACGAGCAGGTAGCCGAAACCACCAATGCCCTGCCCGCCAATACCGTGGTGATGCTGGCTACCGAAACGCCTGCTGCCAACCGCCCCACCGAGGTACGCCTCACCGACGTGCGGCCCGTGGTGACAACGGCCGTGGCTACCACGGCCAAACCCGTTGCTCAACCTGCCGCGCCCGCCGCTCACCATTGGCCTTCAGTGCGCACACGCAGCCTGACTAACGAACGCATATCAGAAGGGCAACAGTTTGTTTTTGAGGTAGTTAACGCGCAGGAGTTCGACGGGCAAACCCTATCGGTGGGTGATCTGGTCTATGCCTACGTTGAACTGATCGAGCCCAATTCGGGCCGGGTGTACCTCCGCGCCGACCGCGTAGTATCGTCACAAACCCGCGAGACGCTGCCGCTGAAACTGGTGGCTGTCGAAAAAAGTCGGCAACGCGGTGTACCCATGCCCCTGCGCGATGCCATGGCGTCGGGCTGGCAGTTGACCTGGGAGAAGCTGTAAAATTTACCTTCTGCATTGCCCTAAATGGCGCATCACCTCTTGGTGGTGCGCCATTTTTTATGGAAATCGCCGTATCATTAGTTTGTATCTTTACCTATGGCCGAGAAACGCAGGATTACCACGCTCGACGGTTTGGTGGCCGACCCGCCCCGCGACTATTTCGAAGATGTATATGCCGTGGTGCGGCAGATTCCCGCTGGTCGCGTAACCACCTACGGGGCCATTGCCCAGTACCTGAGCCTGCGGGCCGGGGCACGCATGGTGGGCTGGGCCATGAGCAGCAGCCATACCCACACCGACATACCCGCCCATCGAGTTATTAACCGGCTGGGTATTCTGTCGGGCAAGCATTTTTTTGGCTCCCCCACCCGAATGCAGGAACTGCTCGAAGCCGAAGGCATCCGGGTGGAAAACGACCAGGTGGTTGAGTTTAAGACCCTGCTTTGGGAGCCTGCCGTAGCGTTAGCGGACGGGTGAGGCGATTGCCCGAAGTGCTCTTATCAGTTCTTCGGGCGACTTCAACGACAGGTTATTGGCCCGCGCGTGATTATCGAGCAATGGCCCCTCGGCACCCATAGCGCTGATGACCGACCGGCGGTTTAGTTTTATTTTCTCGGTAGTTTGGTCGGGCCGGATCACGTAGTAGGCCGACTCGTCGCGGATTTCGTCGGTGGTGGCGTGGT
The DNA here is from genome assembly GCA_038230755.1 of Cytophagales bacterium. Classification (GTDB taxonomy): domain Bacteria; phylum Bacteroidota; class Bacteroidia; order Cytophagales; family Spirosomataceae; genus Fibrella. The sequence goes on from JBBRMP010000110.1 coordinate 3,810, forward strand.
GGCTATAGGCGTCGCCGGGGCTGGCCTTGTATAACTGCCGAATGGGCAGTTGCACCAGCGCACCATATGCCCCCTGGTGCAGGACCCGTACGAAGTTGGTGCGTAGGCGGGAGTCGTCTGATTTAGCCGTTGGAAACCGCTGGAAGATGATGGTTGCCGGATCGTTGCTGATCGGGTTTAGGGTAAGTGTATTGAGCCGTGCCGATGACACCCAAATCGAATCGCCCTGGGGCTGTTTCACCAAGAGCCGGTCGTTCATCACGTCGAGTTTAAACTCACCCCGGTAGCGCGTCGGGTTTCCGTCGATGGTGGCCTCGCCCGGTTGCCAGTTGGCGAGGTAAAACGGCGTTCCCCGCAACGTAATACTGCGGTTGTCGAAGGTGCGCGATGCGTTCATCATCCGGGTGTTGCCAAAATCGTCGAGTGTCTGCTGCATGACTTGGGGCGGCATTGATTTTGTGCCCTGACTCATGGCTACCGAGCCGGTGAGAAGCAAGGCTATAAGTGCATATGTTTTCATCGTTGACTTCGTCCTATTTTTCCTCAAATTACCACCTTTTGGCCGCCATATGCCGCACGATTGGGTAGATTTGTTGACGAAATGTCCATAGACCAACTTACCTCACTGCGTTTTCTGCTAACGGGTACTTCTGCCAGTCTGTACCTGTTTCACGTTCTGCTTATAGGTTGCCTGGGCCTGACGGGGTGCAAAACTGACGATCCGACAACTACGCCCACGCCGGTGGTGCGTGTTATTCCGCCGGTCACGCCCCCTACGCCCCGTGCCATCACGCTGCCGGTAGTGTATGTGGGCAGTTATGATGGAAACCTCTACGCACTCGACACCATCACCGGCCTGCCGCGCTGGCAATTCCGGGCCGACACCGCCATTCACACCAGTCCCGTTGTGGCCTACGGCTTCATCTACACGGCTAGCTTGGGGGGCAGTATCTATGCCCTTGATGCCGCTACGGGCCAACTGCGCTGGCAGGCAAAAACGCAGGGGCCTGTCAGGTCTAGCCCGGTGATTGCCGGTGGCCGGTTTTTTATTGGCGGTCAGGACGGTGTGCTCTACGCCCTCGATGCCACCACTGGTGCTTTTTTGTGGACCTACAAGAGCCGTTATGGTTTTTATGGCAGTCCGCTGGCGGTGGGGGGGCTCGTCTACATTGGTGGGTTAGACAACACTGTTTACGCCTTCGATGAAGCCACTGGCGCACTCCGCTGGAAGGCAGCGACGGACTGGTATGTCATCTCCAGCCCAACCGTAGCCAACGGAATCGTGTACATAGGTAGTCAGGCCGGCGATTTTTATGCCCTTAATGCCAAAACAGGTGACCGCCTCTGGAAATGGATGGTGCCGATGGACGGAAGGCTGGATGCCAGTCCGGTGGTGGCACTGGGGCTGGTGTTTGTCGCTACCGGCGACGGCCCCAACCCAAAACTCAACGCCCTGGACGCCACCACCGGGCAACCCGTCTGGTCGTTTGCGCCGCAAGGGTCGTTTTATGGCAGTCCGGTGGTGGCCGGTGGCGTGGTCTACGTGGGTTGCCGCGACCACCGGGTGTATGCGCTTCGGGCGGGGAACGGGCAGGTGCTCTGGTCATTCAAAACGGATTTCGATGTCTACAGTACGCCCGTCGTTACCAATGGGAGCGTCTACATAGGTAGCACCGATCAGCGGCTCTACGCGCTCGACCGGCAAAGCGGAACCTTGCGCTGGCAGTATCGAACGGGCGGCATCATTATTTCCAGTCCGGTGCTGGCTCAACGAACGGCCACCGTGGGTACATACCCAACCATCAGCGGTGGCAATAAAGGCGATCAATAACTATGACACGTATGCTAAGTTACCTGCTCCTTATTGGTCTGGGCTTTTCGCAGGCCTGCGTCGATGCGGCTGAACCCGATCTAAAACTCAATGCCCGGTTGTTGGTCGTGTCTGCTGTCATTACCGATCTGGCCACCTCGCAGCCTGTTACACTGAGTTGGTCTACGTCGCGGCCCGACAGCCTGAACGTGAACACGCCCGTAGTCCGCGCTACGGTGACGGTGGTAGAAAACGGCACCACGCCCATCAACCTGCGGGAATCGCCGACCGAACTGGGTGCGTATCTGCTGCCGGTGGGCTTTCGGGGCAAAGTGGGCAACACGTACCAACTCCGGTTCAGCACCGAGGAAGGCGCGCAGTACGAATCGGCGGTGGAAACGCTGGCCGCTTCGCCCCCCATCACCAGAGCCTACGATACCTTTAACCCGACCGGCCAGAAAGAAACCGCCGATGCCCTCGCCACGCCCACCAACGACGTATTTGTCGATTTTAAAGACCCCGCCGAACAGCGCAATTTCTACCTGTGGCGGTGGCGGCTTTATGAGCTACAGGACTGGTGTGCCACCTGCGTTCAGGGCCGGTATGTGCTCAAAGACATTGGCCCGGTTGGGGCTGGGCCTATCGACGTGATCGGGTGCGTAGCCGACAAGACATTGCCCTTCAGTAACCAGTTCGACTATGCCTGTCTGGGTACGTGCTGGGACATTTTCTACAGCTCGGCCATCAATACGCTGTCTGACGTGTATACCAACGGTACGGAGCAGAAGGGTTATAAAGTGGCCAGCATACCGATCTACCAGCGCGAACCGGCTTTGGTAACCATCGAGCAATTGTCGATCTCGGCCAACGCCTATCGGTATTACCGCCTCATTGCCGATCAGACGCAAAACAGCGGGACGCTGGCCGACTCGCCCCCGGCCCCGCTGGCTGGTAACGTGCGAAATTTGGCTAACCCGCTGGAGAACGTCGTTGGCTATTTCCTGGCGGCATCGGTATCGACCTGTTACCACAAAATGCAGCGCGACAACGTACCTCCGGGCAACTTCCGGGGCCTGTTCTATGCCCAGTATCGTCGTCAGCCCAACGTCGACGTGTCACCGGGAGCGGTATTCGTTGGGCAGGGTCTCCCCTCGGCGCTGTGCATCGACGGGCGCAACCGAACCCCCAACCTGCCACCGGGCTGGAACCAATAAGCCCACTCATCGGATGAAATCATTGCTTGGCCTACTCCTGTTGCTGTGCAGCCAGCTACCAGCCGCTGCACAATCAGCCGACTCACTACTCCTGCCCGTTGGTGCTGATTACCAGCTACTAATCCGCACCCGGAAGCCCGTTTCGTTGTCGGGCGTTGTGCGCTACGACCTCAATCAGTTAGTCCGTGAGGCACTACTCCAGCGTCAGACCATCGCAAAGCCGGTTAGCGATACGCTGCCGCTCAGGCAGACGCACCGGCTGGCCCCGGCTCAGGTCCCAACCGTAACGCCAAAATTGGGTCGGCAGGCCGTCGCCCGCACAAACCCCCTGCTCACAGGCACCGTCCGCGATTCGCTGACGGGGCAGGTGCTGGCGGGCGTAACCGTGGTGGTCGACCACCGCAAGAACATCACCGGCACCACCACCGACACGCTGGGGCGGTTTGCCATTGAACTGCCCGAAGGCAACCATACCGTGGTGGCCCGCCTGCTTGGCTACACCCCCGCCCGCCGGGTCATTGACCTGCGCTTCGAGGACCTTGACCTCAGCCTGCGCCTGCTGAGCGTGGCCACCCAACTCGAAGAGGTGTTTGTGACCACCAAAGGGTTCGACCAAACTGTGCGGCAACCGTTGCTGGGTGTAACCCAGATCAACATGAAAACCTTGATTAAACTGCCCGCCGCCCTCGGCGAAATCGACCTGCTGCGGGGGCTGCAATCACTACCGGGCGTCACGAGCGTGGGCGAAGCCAGCAACGGCGTCAACATCCGGGGTGGCACCACCGACCAGAACCTGATTTTGCTCGACGAAACGCCCATCTTCAACCCCACGCACATGTTCGGGCTGTTTTCTATTTTTCCGCCCGAAGTGCTCAACACCGTCGACATTTACAAGGGCAACATACCGGCGCGGTATGGCGGGCGGGCGGCGGCGGTGCTCGACGTGACCCTGCGCAACCCCAACCTCGACAAAGTCGAGGTGTCGGGCGGGGTCAACGTGGTGTCGAGCCGGTTTGCCGTTGATATCCCCCTGGTGCGGGGCAAAGCCGGGTTGCTGGTGTCGGGGCGCGGGGCCTTCACCGATTTTCTGCTGCCGACGGTGTCTAAACGGCTGACCGACATTCGGGCGAAATTTGGCGATGGCGTGGTCAAAGGCTTTTGGCGCATCAACGACCGCAACACGCTGACCGCCCTGGCCTACCTCAGCGCAGACCAGTTTCAGACTCCGCTGCTGGCCAACCTCCCCAACGTAGCGGGCAGCAGCACCCGGTTCGACCACCAGACGCTGAACCTGATGGCCCGCTGGTTTCGCACCATCAACGCCAACACCAGCCTGCAAACCTCGCTGATCTGGGCGCGGTATACCCCCGAAATTCTCTCGACAGAAATCAACTCCGACAACCTGGTTCGGCTGCGGCAGTCGCTGTTGCAGCGGCAAGTCAAAGCGAACATTAACCGGCAACTGCCCAACCAGAAGCTGGAGGCGGGCGTGAGTGCCACCCACTACCGCGTCGAGCCGGGGTCGCTGCTGCCCGGCGCGAGTTTGCGCGTCAACCCCGTCACCACGCCCACCGAAAATGCCCTTGAACTGGCCCTCTACGGCGATTATGAGGTGAGCCTCGGCCCGGCACTGGCCATTTCGGCAGGGTTGCGATATTCGCAGTTTTTGGCCCTGGGGCCGTCGCTGGTGCGCCGCTATGCCCCCGGCGAACCCCGCGATCTGATTTCGGCGGTCGATTCTACGCGCTACGGATCGGGACAGGTGACCCAGACCTACGGCGGGTTCGAGCCGCGTTTTGGGCTACGCTATTCGCTGGGCACCAACTCGTCGCTGAAGGTGGGCTACAACCTGATGCGGCAATACCTACAGGTAGTTACCAACACCACCACGCCGCTGCCCACGTCGCGCTGGAAAACTGCCGACGCCAACATCAAGCCGCAAATCAGCCAGATGATTACGGCGGGCTATTTCCTGAGCTTTAACGACAACATCTATGAACTGACCGTGGAAGGCTATTACCGCGACACCCGCAACGTGATGGACTACCGCCCCGGTGCTGATTTTCTGCTGCAACCCAACCCCGAAACACAGTTGTTGCAGGGGAAAAGTCGCGCCTACGGCCTGGAAACGATGATTACGAAGAAAAAAGGTGAACTCACGGGCTGGATTAACTACACCTACGCCCGTAGCCTGAACCAGGTGAACGAGGGGCCGCAACCCGAACAAAACATCAATGGCGGGCAGTTCTACCGCGCCAACTACGACCGCCCCCATAGCCTCAACGCCTCGATCACCATCGACGTCGACAAGCACAACAGCTTCGGGCTAACCTTTGCCTACAGTACCGGTCGGCCCTACAGTGCGCCCACCGGTTTCGTAACCCTCGACAATGCGCAGTACCCGTATTATGGCGAACGAAACAACAGCCGACTGCCCGACTACCACCGGCTCGATTTTGCCTGGAATATCTATAACCCCAGTATGAAGCACCGTCGCTGGGGAGGACGCTGGGCCTTCACCGTCTACAATATTTATGGTCGGGCCAACCCGTATTCGATATTTTTCCGCACAGAATCGGGCAAAACAAACCCCTATCAACTCACCATTTTCGGTGCCCCAATTCCGTCACTGGCCTATAACTTTACGTTTAAATAGGATTTTCCAAGACAAAAAACTCGGTGAGACCACTACCCTTGGCAGAATCATTTTTGGTGTAACTATCTGATTACGAGTATTTTAAATTAAAAATCCATTATATGGACAAATATTTTAGCAAAAATTCAATAAAAAATTAAACTATAGTCATTATGCGCTGTTAAGATAGCCATATATTACCACTCATACTCAACGGCTAATCTATCAGTTTTTTTTATGAAAACTCTTACGCTCTGCGCCATTTTGTTATTCGCAACGTTCTCTGCCAGTGCTCAGATTTGTGGCACAGGTACTGATACTTCGGTCCCAAACCTCAGTGTAAATCAGTCTAGATATTGGGTTAAGATAGTTTATCACATTATCAGAATGACAAATCAATCGGGTGGATACCAGCCAGGTCAGTTATGCAATATCACCTCAAAGCTGAATCAAGATTACAACCCAAACGGCATCTTTTTCACAGTGCAAGCATTTGATTATGTTGATAATGATGCACTTTATGACCTATACGGATCAGCCTCACCTTTTGGAACAAACTATGTTGATGGCGTTATGAATGTGTATTTGGTAAATTCATTCTCGGCCCAAAGTGGCCAAAACGTCAGAGGTTGTGCGTCCAATATTGTGTCAAGGTCTTTTTGGGTGTTAAATGTTGATGCTACGACTGCGACAGTCAGTCATGAAATGGGCCATTGCTTAGGCTTGTATCATACCCATAGGGGTTCACCATATGCTCTTCAAGGATTAGGAGGGCAACCTGAAACAGGAGGTAATGCGTGTGAAGAGAGCATAACCAAGTCAAACTGTTCAGATTGTGGAGACAGAATTTGTGATACGGCAGCATCACCCAACTTGTTTAGTGCCGTAGATGGTAGCTGTAATTATACTGGGCCATCTAATTGGAATCAGAATGGAGCATTGTTTATTCCTGATACTCGTAATATAATGTCATATAGCCCTGCTGAATGTAGAACACTATTCTCAAAGCAGCAGACCTACGCTATGAAAAATACACTGGCTGGTCCACTATCACCTGTGGTTGCAACCGGCTTAGCATTTCCAACAGTTAACGGTCCTGACGTGACTTGTTCATCTGTCAGTATCAGTTGTTCAGACCTATTGCCCGGCTATGCTGTAACTAATTGGTTAAGTTCAGACCTTTCTGTTGCTTCTATTTACGCATCGGGGATGCTGAACAAAACAGGTGATGGCCCCATCCTGGCTACTGCATCTATTGGTCAAGGTTGCACATTATATTATGCGGCAAAAAATATCTACGTTGGCCACCCAGTTCCGTCTGCTGGTACTTACAGCTACGGTACAAACACGTATCCGGTAAATAACCCTGGCACGGGTATCTCTGTCTCCAGCAGCACACCCTATATTTATATCAATCTGATACAGGCTGCCCCTGCGGCTCAGTTCACTTGGGCAACAACTTCCAGCAACGGAAGCTCGTCTTTCTCCTACAACGGAAATAGTGCAACCATATATCTGGCTAATGGTGCCAGCCGAACCATAACTTGCTACGCAACAAATACTTGCGGTAATGGTCCTACTACAACGTTCAACTGCTACAATTACACGTCAGGCTACAGGTTAGCGATGTATCCCAATCCTGCCACAACCACGTTAAACGTTTCTGCCACTCAAGTCTTAAATGAGAATGAAGCGGCTGAGGCGAGCAGCAAAAACGAACTTCTGGTATCTGACGATTTAACCAAAGTTGATCTACTGTTACTTGATAAAAACGGCGTTGTTGTCGCAAAGGGAAAATTCTCGGATGGTAAGTTTCAAATAAATACGCAAAAGCTGCCGAACGACACATACTTTATGCATTTTGTTGATAAGAAAAGTAAGTTGAAAATGCAACTTGTCGTACAGCATTAAACAGACAAGGTCATGAAGCAATGGCTGGTATTCATTTTTTTATGCGCATTGATATTTCAGTGCAAGAAGACGGAAATTGTTACGCAGAATAAACCTATCTGTGATTGTAAAACCGGCCCTGTAGCCTACGGGGGAAAAAATTTAGAGGCAACAATCTTCTTCCCCATTAAACCTGGTTTTCCATACCGCATCGTGGTACCTAAACTATTTACGGGTGATGAAGCTTCGTTTGCCTTCAATATCTGTGCTGACTCGCTCTCGACGAATGTCATTAGGAGTCAACGTATTACGGACGGGTCAACTGTGATTTGTGATGGTGGATTAGTTGAGCAGCCGCTCGATTATTTCGACAAAACGACATGCAATGGTCTGGCGGCATTTAGGCTTACAAAATTAGTAAAGGTGCGGTAAATCAAGTATTATTATGTTGCATTAATTAAGCAAACTCATAAAATAATATATCGCATTTATTTTTCTTTGCGAATTGATGTTTCAATGTAAGAAGACGACGAAAATCGTCATGCAGATTAAACTAAATTGCGATTGCAAAAATTTTCCTATGATCTACGAATTTAAAGAGTTGAAGGGAACAGTATTTTTTCCGCTAAATGTTGGTAAACCTTATAGAATGCTTGTTCCAGCTTTTGCAGGAGAAGCATTCTATGTTGTCGGCATATGTGCTGATTCTGTATCGGTTAACGCCATCAAAGCAAATAAAATTACGGATGGCACTGAGGTTATTTTTAGTGGGGGTGCTATCAATGCCGTATCAGATTATAGTTCAATCAGTTGCGATGGTCTTACCACTTTTCGCATTACAAAAATACGAAGAATGAAGTAAGAGATTTTGTCGTATAGTATCAAACAGACAAAGTTATGAGACGATATAGCGCATTTATCTTTCTTTGCGTTCTGATGGTTCAATGCAAAAAAACGACAGAGATTGTTACGCAGCTTAAACTGGCTTGTGATTGTAAGGATTTTCCCCTGCTTGTTGATACGAAGAACCTTGACGCTACTATTCTTTTTCCAACAAAACCCGGCTATCCGTATCAAATCAGTATACCCAAATTGATAGGGCCAACCACTTCGACTACGTATGTTATTTGTCCCGACTCGCTGTCGAATGTGCTCTTTAAAACGCAGCAAATTACCGATAGTTCGGTCGTAGTCTGCAATGGCAGGTTTGTTTCGGTGCCCACCAATTATGTCGATTCAACGTGCCGTGGTTTGGCTCAATTCAGGCTCACAAAGCTGGTGAAGGTGCAGTAGCAGATAGGCGGATGGCGTATATTTAGGTAATCAAGCGATTGCCCATGACCACCACCCAACCCTTCGACGTACGCCACACCGTTGACCAACTGAACCTGATCGGCCTCACCGTCGAGCATGACGGGTCGGTGTCGTACGTGAACCCCTACACCCTTCGCGTTACGGCCTGGTCGATGGACGAAGTGATTGGCCGGAATTTCTTCGACGTACTCGTGCCGCCCGACGACCGGCCCGTACTGGAGGTGCTGTTTCAGGAAGCCCTGCAACGCGGTAGTTTCCCCGAAGCCCGCGAAATTCAACTGCTCACCCGCTCTGGGTCAACGCGTAATGTACACCTGAACTCATTTATTCCGGGTGGTGTGGCCGAGCGGCCCAATGCATTTACCATCATTGGCGAAGACCTGACCAACAAGCGGCGGGTGGCCTCGGCGCTGAGCAACACCAACGCGCAGTTGCAGGATTTGGTGGACAATACCAGCGACCTGATTCAGTTGATTACGCTGGATGGCAAGTTCATTTTTGTGAACAAAGCGTGGCGCGAATTACTGGGTTACAGCGCTGACCAAATTGCCCAGCTTACCCTTCGCGACGTACTCCACCCCGACTACGTCAAAAGCACTACAGACCGGTTGCAGCGGGTGCAGGAGGGTGAACCTAACCCGTCATTTGAGACCGTTTTTCGGAGTCGCGATGGCCGCACGCTGTTTCTGTCGGGTAGCGTAAACTGCCGCTACGACCAGGGGAAACCTACCGCGTTTCGGTGCATCCTGCGCGATATCACCCAGAAAATCAGGTCCGAGAAGGCCCAGCGGCTCTATTATAGCATTGCGTCCTGGACCCTCAATACCCCGAATCTGGACGATTTCTACCAGCGTGTCCACCGCGAACTGGGCAACATCATCGACGCCAGCAACTTTTTTATTGCTCTCTACGACCAGAGTAAACGCTACCTCACCTTCCCGTATTACGTCGATGAGTCGTTTCAGGGCAGCGTTCGATTTACCAAAAAACGCCTCGGCAGCGGCCTGACGGAATACACCATCAACGCCAACAAACCGCTGTTTCTCTACGATACCGACATTCTGCGCCTGGCTGATGAGCACCAGATTGACCTCTACGGGCAGCAGCAACCCAAGGTGATGCTGACGGCCCCGTTGCGCATCGGCGACGAGATTACGGGTATCATCGGCGTGAAATCATACGACGACGCTAGCCTCTACGGCCCCCGCGACCTGGAACTGCTCGAATTCATTTCGGGGCAGGTGGCTCTGGCCATTGCCCGCAAACAGGCCGAGGCCGCCCTGAACAAACAGACCGCCCGCCTCAACGCCATTTTCGACAGCAGCACGTACCTGATCTGGTCGGCCAACAAGGTCATGCAGCTCACGTCATTCAACAAAAACTACGCCCGGCTTATCGAGCAAATGACCGGCGAACCGCCCAAAGTGCATTTGGTGAGCTATCAGCAGGGGTGGCGGACCGTAAGCGACGACAATCAACGCTTGCTCGACGAGCGGTACCGGCAGGCGTTTCGGGGGCAACCCCAGAATTTCGAGATGCGGTTCGACCTGAATCAGAAAGATACCTGGCTCGAATTGAACCTAAACCCTATTTTGCTCACCGGCGGCGTCATCGAGGAGGTGTCTGGTATTGCCCGCGACATCACCGCCCGCAAGCGGGCGCAGATGAACATCGAGCGGTCGGAAGAGAAATTCCGGGGCATCTTTGAGAACCTCCAGGACATCTACATCCGCGCTGACCGGCAGGGGCGTATCACCATGGTCAGCCCGTCGGTGTTCAAACGCAGCGGCTACACGCCCGACGAGGTACTTGGGCAGGACGCGCTTCAGTATTTTGTGGACCCCAGCGTGATTCGGCGGGCCTTGTTCAAGCTGGTCAGGACGCGGTCGCTGCGGAATTTCGAGGCCACGCTGCGCCGGAAAGACGGCACCGAGCGGCAGTTTATGTTCAACATGCTGCTGTTGAAAGACGAAGCTGGCCGTTATTCGGTTATTGCCGCGCTGGCCCGTGACATCACGGAACTCAAGAAGCAATCGGCAGAACTGGTGAAAGCCAAAGACGAAGCCGAACGGTCGCTGAAGGTGAAAGAGCGTTTTCTGGCCAACATGAGCCACGAGATTCGCACGCCCATGAACGGCGTCATCGGCATGGTCGATCTGCTCAACGACACGATCCTCAACGATGAGCAACGCGATTATGTCCGCACTATCCGCCGGTCGTCGGAAACGCTGCTCAATATCCTGAATGATATCCTGGACCTCTCGAAAATTGAGGCGGGCAAGATGGCGTTGCACGAAGCGCCGGTGGCCCTGGGCGAGGTGTTCGAGAAATTGATTGCCCTGTTTGGGCAGCAGGCCAACGCCAAAGACAACCGCCTGTTTTATACCCTCGGCCCCGACCTGCCCCAGTTTGTCATTGCCGACCAGACGCGGCTGCTCCAGATTCTGTCGAACCTGACATCTAACGCCCTGAAATTCACCGAGAACGGTACTGTAGAAGTGGCCGCGTCGCTGGTGAGCAAGCGGGGTAAATTCAACCGTATCAAGGTGGACGTTAAGGATACGGGCATCGGTATTTCGGCAGAAAACATCGGCTTGCTGTTCAACTCGTTTAGCCAGGTCGATACGTCGTCGCGCAAGTCATTCGGTGGCACGGGGCTGGGTCTGTCGATATCGAAAGAACTGGCCAGCCTCATGAAAGGCGAAGTCGGCGTGGAATCGACGGTGGGGATGGGCAGTACGTTCTGGTTTACGGTGGAGGTGAAAGAGACGGCCATCAGCCCCACGCAAAGCCCCGCCGAAGCCGCTGCCGACATGAAGGTGACGGACTTTTTTACCACCTATAAACCCATCGTATTGCTGGTCGATGACAACGTGGTGAACCGCAAAGTAGCCAGCGAAATCCTGCGCAAATCGGGCTGTGTGGTTACCAACGCGTCGAGTGGCTATGAAGCTATCGAAAAGGTAGCGGCCAGCTACGCGCCCGACGGTACGCCTTTCGATGTGATCTTTATGGACATCCAGATGCCCGACATGGACGGCGTGGAGTCCACCAAACACCTTCGCGACCAGCACGGCAAAGCACTGCCCAGAATAGTGGCCATGACCGCCTACTCCATGCGCGAAGACCGCGAACGCTTCCTCAGCCAGGGCCTCGACGACTACATCGCCAAGCCCATCCGCGCTCAGGGCCTCATTGCGAAGGTAAATGAGATTGTGAAGAGTGGTGCATCTGTAGAGCCCGCACCGGCGGACCAGCAACCCTTTGCGTCTTTACGAATCTACGCTGATGTGCCCATCATCGACCTCGACATTCTGGAGCAACTCCGCGACATTGGCGGGGCAGAACTGGTGGAAAGCGTGTTCGATGATTTTGTGGAAGAGGCCACCACGCTCGTTGCCGAGTCGCTGACAGCCTTTGCGACAGGCGATATTGCCACCGTAAAAAGCCATTTGCACACCCTCAAAGGCAGCGCCGGCACCGTGGGCGTAGCCCGCATTGCCTGCATCGCCCGTGAAGCCGAAGGTAAACTTAAAGTACAGGATACCAGTCAGTTAGCCCAGGAACTCGACGTACTAAAAGCGGCCTTTGATGAATTTATGGCCACGCCGCGACCGTGAAGCAGCGGCCATGAGCAAGGCTGGTTTATGAACCGTGCTAGAGTCTGGTGGGGTTTAGTGTGTACCTGATACCCAACCCGGCAGCGTAGGTTTGCATGGCTTTCGAGGGTTGGAATAGAAAAGTTTCTGCTGAAAGAGGTACTTGCACTGACCAGTGCGGCGTCAGATTGACCCCAAATGATGCTTTGGCATAAATGCCAGTGTACACGTCCTCGTCAACGGTGTATTGCACCAAATAACTCCCCTCGGCTAGTTGGGTGGTACCGCTCCCGTCCGGGACCCGCTCAAAATAGAGCTGGATGGGGTGGTATTGAGTGGCAATCCGTACTGAGGCCCCCGCCGCTACCTCGGCGTAGAAACGACTGCTACGTGGCAGGACTGCTACTAACGCCCCCACCCTGATATCCCAGCTTTGGAATAGCTCGTTTTGCAGGGCCAACTTGAAGTCATTGGTAAGGCTGGCAACCGATGTTTGACCAATAGCGGCTTCCAGGCCCACTGATTTGGTTAACCGGCAGGCCGTTTCCAGCTTTACAGAACTGCCCATCGTTCGGTATGAGCTTAAACCGATGCGGGCGTAGATGCCTTGTAGCGACCAAACCTGACCATGAGCCGTCACGGCGCAGACAAAAAGCCAGCCAAGCAGTAGTGCCTTTTTCATTGTCGAAATGAGTAATGAACAGACAACCCCGCCGATGCCACCATGTTGTTGATGCGAGCCGTAAAATATTGATCCCGCTGTTCGCGGGTATACACAACCAGTGTACGGCCCGTTAAAGCCATCGAAAATTGGTTACCAACTGGCACAGTCAACTGTAGTTGATACGTAAGGCCATCATAAACGATGTTTGTAAAAACTGCTGATTGATTCTGTCGGGGTTCCACTAAATAAAAAGCAGCATTTCCCGGTCTATAAATACCTACTGCCTGCCCCGGTTCTATTTGGTTTCCCCACAAAAAGGCATAGCCTCCCATGGCAGACAATTTAATGGGTCCCAGGCCCAGATTTAGTTTAAGGCCAATGTCTGCCGAATAATAAGCGGCCTGTAGTCCACTTTCTGCCAGTGCCGACGAACTGCCACGTTGCTTTTGCAACATCCCGAATGAGGTTTGTACACCAATGATTTGCCGTTTTCCAAAACCAGCATCATGCTGTATGCGCAGTGCATTTCCCCAAAGATCGCCACGACTAAAAAAAACGCGGGCATACTCAATGCCCATTGATTGATGGACAAAGGTGTCTTTAACAGGCTGTGCCTGAACAGCTACGCCCCCCCAACTAATTGAGAGGGCACACCATAGCCAACGCTTCATAGTCTAGCGGATAAACTTCATGGGGAAGTAGTAGGAGAAGCCATCCGTTTGCCTGATCTGCCACCCAGGGCTACGAGTGCCCACTGTAAAGGTAACTGGAATGATTAGCCAGGGAACAATTTGAACATTGACGGTCTGTTGGCTTTCGGGTTGTGTTAAACCAGAACCACCATCTTTGTTTGCTTCTGCAAAATAAGCACACCTGTCAATGGTATTATAGTATTTGATATTACCATTGTGAAATGTTCTGTTTGCGTCATAAGTCACAGTAATTTTAGCACTTGCTGAGGGAGCTGTCCCCGACCATCCAGCACTGACTTCCCCTGAAAAAGTTAAACTACCGGTGTCGTCGAGAATCAATAATTTTTGCTCGGCTTCCTGAGTTTTCCAGTTATCATCCAACGTAAAATCCCGTTGGCTATCATACCAAATATCGCCTATACGCATTCGTTTGATATCGTCGTAAGGCACCGTAACGTCTTCCCATATTACGTACGTTGCCCCACCAGGTTGAAAGCCAGTTGCTGTACTTTGCACTCCTCCATCGGCGGAAGCCCTCAATATCGTTACCTCAGTATCCCCGCCAAAAAGTCCTGGATCCCAATCTGTAATGAGCCTATATTGGAAGAGTTTGGTTTGCACTATCCAGTTATCATCATAATTACGACAGTCTTTATACCGGGTGGGACTATCATTGCTACCAACTGGTGTGATGTCGGCTGCCCTCCTGCTATTTGCTTTCTTGGGTTCCTCTTTAGAGTAGCCATGCTCATAATTTTCAGCAGGCATGATTACCCATGTTGGGTGTTCATCGGCATATCTTTTGTTCACTTTCGTGATAGAAGACTTTTGCCCGTCTTTTAAATTGATCCTGATCCCAGTGCTGACAGAATCCTGTACTAATGGGTGGTAAGTGATTGTGATGTCATTGATTGGCATATTGAACTGCTTCCAAATCGAGAACATAGGCATCCAGGCCACAATGTGGTTATCAGCCAGCCACTTCTCTAATTTTTTAAGTTCAGTGCCAGTGCCAGCAGTACCTCTTGCTTTCGGGTCAGTGGCTAATTCTGCTTTCGCTGCATTCCAGGCAGATAAAAAGTTACCTGTCTTTAATTGAGAGGCCCGTGCACCCTTTTGTGGTGAGTCGAACAAATCACGGAACAGCACATCCTGACTAGTACTCTTCCAATTTAGTGATTAGAATAAAATGGTTAGCTTTGGGGCATGGGCCAAATCGTAACTCCGTTTGTCTTGTCTGAAGCGGACTTGACAACACTCAACAACTTTATCCGCAAAGGAAAAGAATCAGTTCGT
>JBBRMP010000111.1:0-18855 GCA_038230755.1 Cytophagales bacterium
TAAATAATCTAATTAGAAGTATCCGACGAACTGCATTTGGCATGAGCAATTTTGACCACTTACGGCTACGTGTACTCGCCATCTCTACATGACCCGCTAAGTAAACAAAATCAGTGCCCCACAAAATTTGTCAGACAACCATTATTTGTAACTGTTTAGGTAGGCAAATTCAAGTCAATTATCTGACAATCAGCAAGTTACTAATTTTTCTAATTTATGAGTTAAACTAAGCAAAAATCTTAATGTGCTGATAATCAACTAATTGACTTTTAGACATTAAATACTTTTGCGATTTTTAACTTTGCAAGTGCTTGATTATCAGTTCAGTGGACTACCTAAACAGTTACGAAAAATCAATCAACTAAACCTGTATCACTTATGCCTGTTAGAAATGAAGAATCTTGGGTTTACTCGACCACACTTGGTTCCAGAGAAAAGAAGTTTCACTGGAAAATAGACGATGAAGTTAATCTACATATCCTGCGTCAGTTCAAATTAGCCAAGTATGATACAAACGACAGGCTGTCGACCGAACAGATTGGCCAAATCGCTGACTTCGTTTCGCGGAACGGCGAAGTGAGACTTAGCAATAACGTGGTGAAGCTGGGTAAGGGAACTGAAAAAGAGGGATTGGGCCGGTTTATGTTCGAAACCTTTGATTTAACTCCAACCAAGGCGCAAGCATCCAGTCAGTTGGCCGCACTTTTCGTGGATGCAGGTATCTGGAAGTGGAACGAGAAAAAGCGCGGAATGGCATTTCAGACCAACACCATCCATTGGAAAGACACGCTTCGTGCTTATTACGAGCAGAAGCTGAAGGAAGTGAATTAGCGCATCTAGGTACGTTGCTTACCCGCACTAAATTCAGGCTAGGCAAAAAACGAGTTGCCGTGTCAGGCCACTTCTGGCACCGTGACCCGTTTTACATCCGCTTGTTGTGGAATGTAGTGCCGGAAGTAGCTGCCGAGCTTCATCTGGAGTACGCCCAGAATGGCTTCCTTGAAAATCTTCGACGACATTTTCGACTCGCCACGGGTGCGGTCGGTGAAGATGATGGGCACTTCGGCGAGGTGAAAACCATACTTCCAGCAGGTGAATTTCATCTCGATCTGGAAGGCGTAGCCCACAAATTTGATCGGATTTTGCAATAGCACGTTCAGCACGTGGGCGCGGTAGCAGACGAAGCCCGCCGTGGGGTCCATGATGGGCATGCCCGTCACGAACCGAACGTAGACCCCCGCTCCGTATGACATCAGCACCCGGCCGATGGGCCAGTTGACCACGTTCACGCCCTTGATGTAGCGCGACCCCACAGCCACGTCGGCGCGGGGCGCATCGGGCGTGTCGGCAAAGCAGGCGTGGTAGAGGCGGATGAGGTCGTCGGGGTTGTGCGAAAAGTCGGCATCCATCTCAAACAGGTAGTCGTAACCCCGCGCCAGAGCCCACCTGAATCCAGCAATGTAGGCCGTGCCCAGGCCGAGCTTGCCGCGCCGTTCCAGCAGATGCAGTTGCTGGGGAAATTCCTGCTGTAACGTCTTCACCACCAGCCCTGTACCATCCGGTGACCCGTCATCGACGATGAGTAGATCAAACGGCATGGGCAAGGCAAACACGCGCCGGATAATGGCTTCGATGTTCTCAATTTCGTTGAACGTGGGGATGATGACGAGGCGGTCAGTCACGGCAGAGAGGCGTTTAAAATTAAACAGTGTGGTCCTCAAAATTAGTGCAGATCGACCGTTAAATAATGCTAAATAGCGGCCAGCGCAGCACTTACTTTATCGCCCATCTCCCGTGCCTTCCTGATGCAGTCTGACAAGGATACGCCGCCGTACCAGTTGGCGCAGATGAAGAGATTTTGAACGTCCAGATCTGGAACTAGTTGTTTGACAACCAACAGGTTACTGTCATATTGTGGGATAGCGCGGGGCCACGAATACGACCGCTGGAAGACGGGTTCTGCGGCACTGATGCCAAACGATTCGGTCAGTTCCTGCTGCACGCGTGCGCGGATCTCGGCTTCGGGCAGGCGGGCATTGTCGGCGCGTTGTTGGCCCCCCACGAAGGTGGTAAACAGCACTTCGTCGGTGGGGCAGCGACCCGGAAATATGGAACTGCTCCAGATGTGGCCCGCCGCAAACCGACCTTCAATGGCCGGGTTCAGTCCGCCAAAACCATTGAGTGGGTGGGCCACGTCGGCGCGTTTGTAGGTGGTATGGACCGCCACCATCGGTGGGTAGTCTATTTGGTTTAGGGCCGCCGCAACGGCAGGAAAATGAGGGTCCAGCAGGCGGGCAGCGGCGTTGGTGCCGACGGCCAGTACCAGCCGGTCCACAAATTGGCTGTCAGTAGCGGTGTGTACCGTCCAGCCATTGCCGGTGCGTTCGAGGCTGATGACGGGGCTGTTGAACTGGGCATGGGTGAGTTTGGCCGCCAGCGCGTTGGGCAGCATCTGCATCCCTTCGCGGAAACTGAACGACTGTCGCCGACCGGCTTTGCCCTGATTTTTTATCAGCCCGCGCAGCACCGAGCCGTACTCGCATTCATACTGCAACAGCACCGGAAACGTCTCGGAAACCAGCAGCCGTTCGGGGTCGCCGGCGTAGATACCGGCCACAAATGGCCCCAGGGCATACTCCACGATTTCGGACGAAAAACGCCGCCGGAAAAACTGCCCCAGCGTCTCCCCCGGCGGTGACTGAGACCTGTTGCTCAGTTCACGGAAAACCGTCCATTTTGTTTTCCAACTAAAAAAAGGGCCAAACAAGAGCGCAGGGGGTGTTCCGGGTAGTTCGCGGTAGGCACCATCGCGAAAAATAAACCGCGACTTGCTCACGTCGTTGGCAAAAACAAGGTCTTGCTTTAGACCCAGCCCGTCGAGCCAGTTGAGCAAGTCTTCGTCGCCCAACAGCGAGTTTGGTCCCAGTTCGCGGAGGTAGCCGGGGCTGGTTTCCGATGCGCCTTCCCGAACCGACTTGATGTAGCCGCCGGGCTGGTCGGTGGCTTCCCAGAGGTGGTAATTCTGCCCGCATTGTTGCCGTTCATAGGCCAGCGTGAGGCCCGAAATGCCCGCGCCAATGATGCCTGTCGTCATCAGATCATGGGGCGTTTGGTGGGGTGCTTCCGCAGGTCATATTCCTTCTTTTTTTGCCCGGCCTTCAGCTTCTCGATTACCTGTTCATATATTTTTGCCAGTTCGGAGGGGCGCGACGAGTAGTAGACGTAGCTCTTCTGGTAGGCCGACGTATCGATTTGTGCGCTGGCAAACGCCTTGCCTTGCAGGCGTTTAAAGACAATGGCCGCCGAATCACTGTTGCCCATGTTGAGCTTACCCACGCGGGCTTCGGCCAGGTGTATATCGGTCAGGATGTTGACCATCTTGTCGGGCGTAATCAGGTTGTCGGGTGCCGCACCCAATTCGTTTTTACCCGAATTACACTGCATAAAAAATAGCCCGACACACAGAAAAAGGGCAATTTGACGGATCATGATTTACTTTTACCCAATAACCCCCGCCAATGGGCAAAATGTTTGCGGCGGGGGCGTAAAAATCGTTAACGTCGCCCCACTATGGATGATTTTCTGGCCAAAGTACGTGCGTTCGAGATTCGTATTCGTAAGGCCGTCAACTCGCAGTTGAGGGGTAATTTCCGGTCGGTGTTCAAAGGGTCGGGCCTCGAATTTTCTGATCTGCGGCCCTACCAGTACGGCGACGACGTGCGGTCTATCGACTGGAACGTGTCGTCGAAAGGCCACGGGACGTTTGTGAAGGTGTTTCGGGAAGAAAAAGACCAGACCGTTTTTTTTGTGGTCGATGTCAGCGCATCGCAGCAGGTGGGCACCTACCAGCGCACCAAACTGGATACCACCAAAGAGGTCTGCGGCGCGTTGGCCCTCTCGGCGCTGCACGAGGCCAGCCACGTGGGGTTGTACTGTTTTTCGGACCAGAAAGAGCAGTATCTCCAGCCGGCGAACACGTTGAAACAAGGCTATCAGTTGGTCACGGCGCTGGGTAAGCTCCAGCCTGAATCGGTGCGGACCAACATTGCCGAGGCCCTGTTGTTTACCCTCAACGTACTGAAACGCAGAACGTTGGTGTTTGTCCTGTCTGATTTTATCGACGAGGGGTACGAGCATAACCTGAAGGCGCTGGCCCGCAAACATGACCTCGTCGTGATTCATTTCTACGAACCACGCGAGGTGAACTTGCCGAAGCTGGGCATCATCCCGGTGTATGATAACGAGACGCGGCAAACGGTCTGGCTCAATACCTCGTCGTCGCGGTTTCGGAAGGCGTTGCACGACCAGTTTGCCCAAAGCCGCGCCCGCCTCGAACGCCTCTGTCGTCAGTATGATGCCGACTACGTCCCCCTCGACGCCCAGGCTGATTTCGTCCCCGCCCTCGCCGAGTTGTTCCGGGCCAGGAAGTATAGGGGGCGGCAGTAGGGAATGAATAATGTACAATGCATGATGAACAATGTACTGCAACGGCGGACTGGAATGAGTGATGAGTTGTCGATGTTCAGAATAGCTGATAGCCAGCCGAATAGTATCTTGAAAAAGCGGATGCTGCGCTGTCTATGGCTCATTGTACATTGTGCAGTAGGAATTGTACATTCCTCTAAGTCTCAGCCCATTGGCCATTTTCTGACCGATACCATTGAACTGGGCAGGCCGTTTCAGTATGCGCTCACGGTGCGCCACCCCGCCGCGCAGGACGTGTTTTTTCCCGATACGGCCCGGCAGTTTGCGCCGTTTCTGGTGCGAAACATGGTTGCTTTTCCCACCAAAACCCTCGCCGACGTCAGCACCGACAGTGCCGTGTATACGCTGGTGTCGTTTGAAGTGAGCCGGGCGCGGGTGTTGCAGGTGCCGGTCTACCTGGCTAACAAGGAGGACTGTACCGCCGTGCTGTCGTTGCCCGATACGGTGTTTCTCCGGTCGAGTTTACCCATCACCAACCAACCCGATACGCTGGGGCTGGCCACCCAAACGGAACTCGTGCCGTTGCCGCAGCAATTTAATTACCCCTACCTGGCGTTGGTAGCCACGGGGGTGGGGGTCCTCATCGGGGCCATTTATATTCTGTTTGGAAAAGCCCTGCAACAGCGTTGGCAGCGTTTTCAACTGGGCCGACGGCATTTGCAATTCCTGACTACCTACAACCGGCTGACGCGCAACCTCGGCCCAGAATCGGCGCAGGAGACATCGAACGAGGCCATCGTGCTTTGGAAGCAATACCTGGAACGTGTTGAAAAACAACCCTATACATCCTTGACCAGCCGCGAAATTGCCGACCGGATTCAGGATGACCGACTGGCTGATGCCCTCCGCGAAACCGACCGCATCGTCTACGGCGGTTCCTTTACCGACCAATCGCCCCTGGCCCTCCGCACCCTCCGCGACGTGGCCGTGGGGGCTTATGAACGAAAACTCATTCGCTGATTCACCCATGCCCTGGTACGCACTGTATTGGTTTTTGCCGTCAACGTGGCGGACGTTTCAGTTTGAAAACCGCTGGGCTTTATGGCTTATTCCGGCGGTGGCGGGGCTGTTTGTGTTGCGCCAGGTGCTGGGCAGGCGCAGTCAACAGCGGTTGCGCATGTCGCTGACGGGGGCCGTGGGCAATCCCCGCCAAGGGGGGCGGGTGCTGAACTGGCTGCGGTTTGCGGTGCCGTTAAGCCTCTGGATGTCTATTGGTTTCCTGCTGGTGGCGCTGGCCCGGCCCCAACTGGTGCGTCAACTTCGGCAGGAAGAGTCGGAAGGAATCGACATTATGCTGGCCATCGACGTGTCGTCGTCCATGACAGAAACTGACCTGAAACCCAACCGACTGGCGGCGGCGCGGCAGGTGGCGCAGGGGTTTCTGGCCGGGCGGCACAACGACCGGATTGGGCTGGTGGTGTTTGCCGGAGAAGCCTACTCGCTCTGCCCCCTCACCACCGACTACCCCCTGCTGCGCCAGTACCTCCGCGATATCAGTCCGGCGATGGTACGCACCACCGGCACGGCCATCGGCGATGCGCTGGCGCGGGGCATCAACCGCCTTCGCGATTCGCCTGCCAAAAGCCGGGTGCTGGTACTTCTCAGCGATGGTGATAATACGGCGGGCAACCTCGACCCGCTCACCGTGGCGCGGCTGGCCACGGGCTTCAACGTACGGCTCTACACCATTGCGGTGGGCAAACGCCAGCCCCGTCAGCGCGATACGCTCAGCACAACGGGGCAGTTTGACGAGGGCATTTTACAGACCATTGCTAAAGTGGGGCGGGGTGCCTTTTTCCGCGCCACCGACGCGGGCCAATTGAAGCAGATATTCGCCCAAATTGATCGCCTCGAACGGATGCCCGTGCAGGTGCGTACCTACGAAGACATTCAGGACCAGTACCGCCCGTATTTGTATTGGGGCGTGGTGTTTTTATTGGTGTCGCTACTGCTGAAAAATACGGTTCTGGGCAATAGCCTGGAAGATTAGGATGAAAGATGGCATAGTAAAATAGGACGTATGGATGACAAAAACCTGTCTCAAATCACAGTACACACACGGCCTCATCGAAGCTGGTCTTGACGAGGTGGGGCGGGGTTGTCTGGCGGGGCCGGTGGTGGCGGCGGCGGTGATTTTGCCGCCCGATTATACCCACCCAACCCTGACCGATTCCAAGCAACTCAGCCGCAAACAACGTGACCGCATTCAGACCGACATTCGCCGCGATGCGCTGGCCTGGGCCATTGCCGAGGTATCGCCCGCCGACATTGACCGGATCAATATTGCGCAGGCGAGCTACCTTGCCATGCACCGCGCCACCGACGCGCTGCTTATCAGGCCCGACCATTTGCTCGTCGACGGAAATCGGTTTGTGCCGTACCCGATGGTGCCGTACACCTGCATCGTGAAGGGCGATTCGCTGTACCTCTCCATCGCAGCGGCCTCCATTTTGGCCAAAACTTACCGCGACGAACTGATGGAGCAACTGAGTCTGCAATTCCCTGAATACGGCTGGGCTCAAAACGCGGGTTATCCCACCGCCCACCACCGCGCCGCTCTGAAGGAGTATGGGGTTACAGCGCATCATCGGCTGAGTTTTAGATTGAAATAAAGGGGAAAGGAGTTACCACAGAGACACAGAGAAGGGCACAAAGAACATAGAGATTCTTTTTTGGTAGAAGAGATCTCTATGTTCTTTGTGCCCTTCTCTGTGTCTCTGTGGTAACTCCTTTCCCCTTTATTTCAACACCTCCCGATACAACGCGCAGTGGCTTTCCATGTCGTTGGCGAAGCGCGTGTTGATGTACTGCTGGCGGAAGATCGCTGCCTTGCTGTCGTAGTCGCTTCGAGAAATTTTATCCATCGTTGCCATAAACGCCGGGTCGTCATCGGAAGCGTAGGTGCCGGTCTTGTCGCGCTCGATTTCGCGGCGTACGCGGAGGGCATCGTTTTGGCAGCGAGCGGCCATATAGGTCGCTTTGGCGGCTAATTCGGGTGTTTTTGCCACTTTCGCCGCTTGCTCGAAATGAGCTTGGGCAATGCCATTTGTGTAGTAGGGATTAGCCATTATACGGGCTACATCGGCAGGGGCGGCGCTGTAGAACATGGCTTCACCGGCACTCCAGCGGCGGTGGTTCATGAGCCACGCATTGCCCCAATAGCTCAGGTTATAGGCCCCACAGCCCAGTTCATAGTGCAGTTGCGCCACGTCGTCGCCGGTTTTATTGGCGGCTTCGGCCTGTTTGGCTTTGACTTGTAAGTCGGCCATGTGCTGCGCAAACTGGAGGGGAGCATAGGGCGTTTTGGGCTTGCCTTCGTCGGGCATATTCACCGTAAACGGGTTCACCGTCATGTAATCCCGAAACGATTCGCCCTGCCAGACGGCGGGCTTTACCTTGGCAAAAGCTACTGCCGCTGCTTCGTAATTACCCTCGGCCATCTGCCGCCGACCAAGCAACTGATTGGCGTAATCGGTATCGACTCCAGCGAGTTTTACCAGTTTCTCGTCGAACTCACCGGCGGGGCTGGCAACGTATTCGGCCACGGCCTGCGCGGTTGGTGCGCTGGTGGTGTCTTCCAATGTGGGCACCTCTCCGCCGTAGCTGTAGAAAAAGCTGCTAACACCCCCCGCCGCGATTACCCGTAACACATATGCCTTTGCCAAATTCGGCCCGGAAACGCCTGATTCGGCCTTTTTCGAGCTACACCCCGACAGCCACCCGCCCGATGATTTGCCAGTTTCGTTACCCATATATCGGTTGGCCATTTGCCGACTAGCTGCGGTGAGGGCATTGGTAAACCGAAAATTGGCCTCAAATGGGTTGTATTCCTCCTTGTTTTTGGGTGCCACGGCCTGCTTGAACTCGGTCAGGTAGCTCACAAAGTTTGTCTCGGCGGCGGCATCGGGTACGCCCGGTTGCGCCGAGAGGAGTAGCATCTGTTGCAGGGCAATCTGTTGCGCCAGCGATTTGTTGCCGTTGGGCTGTTTGGCGGCTTCGGCGAGGGTAGTTTTGGCGTTGGTGTAGTCCCCGGCCAGGTACTGGAGGTAGGCAGCGGTGGTGAGGTAGAACGCCGGGTGGCCCAGCGCTGCGTTTTTGGCCGCGCCCTGCGCAAAAGCCAGCAGTTTTTGGGTGTAGTCCGGCACCGACCGACGGCGATTGTCAAACGAGACAGAATCCTGCCGCGTCTGGTCGTTGTCAACGTAGCCGGGGTACTTTTGCTGGGCAAAATAATATTCGTTGCGGTTGATTTCGCGGGTAAAAACCAGCTCGTTCAGGCTGTTTTTGGGGTCTAATGCCACCATCTTTTCCAGCAATGGCAGGGCATCCTGCTTAGGCTGAATGGCGCAAATGGCGTAGACGGCCAGCCGTTCGGCATCGGTTTTGGCCAAATTTAGCGCCTCTTCCGTAAACCGCAGACCATATATCCGCAGGCTGCGTTCGGCGGCATGGCGGCGGCTGGGGCAGTTGGCAAATACCTGCGCAAACTCGAAAACGGCCCGGTCTTTTTCGCCCAGCGACAGTAGCGCCCCAGCATAGCGGCACCGCGCCCAGTCGCTGATAAACGTCTTCTGTTTGAGCGATAAAACCAGTTCGGTATAGTTGGCCAAGCTGGTTTTGGCATCGCCTGCTTCATCGGCCAGTTTTACGGCCTGAAAGGCGTACCGTTCCTGCAAAAACGGGTTGGTGGTGGCCGTTGCCATGTCGCGGGCTTTTTTGGCCAGTTGCGCCAGTTGGAGCGTGTCGCCGGGTGTGCGATTCCACTGGTCGCCAGCCGGTTCGGCCGCCTGGGCATCGAGTGCAAACTGGAGGTATACCGCCGCCAGCCGATTGGTTGGCAGTAGCCTAGCTACCAATTCTCGTCCTGCCGACGAATCGACGAACGCGTTGGTAACCAGCTCCTTAGAGAATGGTTTGCCCAGATACATTGCCCACGCCGTGCTGTTGGCTAGGGTCGATAGCGAGTCGTCCATTTGCCCATCGTCATACCCCGCGTAGTCGGTATTGTAGAGCAGCGGAGTAAAGGCATATGCCCGATCATCGGGTTTGGTCGTGGCAGCTTCGGGCTGGAAAAAGCTGTTGAAATATGATTCGTCGCCCCCGGAACAGGCGAAACCGACAAGGATTGCACCGAGTAACAGGGGTCTACGGAGCGTGGTCAGGCGTTGAAGAAACGAGTTTTTTGAGCGCAGCAGAGGGGTAGGCATGGAGAATGGTCGAGTCGAGGTGGTAGAGCGTAAATGTACGTTTTTGGTCAGGTAATTGCGCCAGAATAAGGCCTTTAGCAGCGGCTAAATCGACCGGTCGGCAGGCTTCGGTCCGCAGCAAATCGCCCCGCCGTAGCGACAGCCCCAGGGCGTTGGTGTCGCGGGCCACCACAAAGCGCGTGGCGTCGGGCTGGGACCGAAAAACGGGCATGGTCAGCAGTGCATTCCGGTCTACGTTATTGAGCAGCGTCATTACCCGGTTGTTGCGGAATACCACCGTCCACCGGAACAGCGGCAGGGCGATATCGAGCGGGAGGGGGTAGCCGGGCAGGTAGGGCGCGTAGCGGCGGAGTTCGGCCAGGTCGAGAATGGAGTTGCGCGTATCGGGCCGTTTCCAGTCCGTCATATTGTAGGCCATGAGCATACCCCGCGCCACAGGCGGCACCCCCGTTTGCGCCACAAATTTGACCTGATGCAACCGGATCGTGGCCGACAACGGTACGCTGGTTTGTTGTTTAATGGCCTGTAAGAGAGCGAAGTAACGACTGCGACTGCTCCGCGTCCAGTCGCAGTCGATCTGGATTTCGCGGTATCGGATGCCCTGACTCGCCGCCAGTTGCCCCACTTTCTGCACCAGCTTTTGGGCCAGCACAGGCACCGCCGCCGGGGTCAGTTGCAGCAGCGTTTTGTTCGTAATAAACACCACCGGCACCACATTGGCCACAGTCGGTTTTGCCCGAAAAACCACCGCTGCTTTTGGCATGGGTTGATGGGTAGCCTCGTCCCAATCCACGTCGAAAAACCGCACATACAGCGTCTGTGTGTCAGTTTCGTGCAAAACCGCACTGTCAGATGGGGTAGGGGAGAAGGTAGTTTTCCAGTGGTAAAACGCGGGCGTCGGCGCGGTAATGTGCTGCGTTTCGGGTTGGCAGGCGAGGAGGAAGATAGCCCCCCAACCCCCGAAGGGGGAGAGCTGACGCATAAATAGCTTCGCTTTATACCGAATTAGCGAAGCTATTTGTGCGTCAGCTCTCCCCCTTCGGGGGTTGGGGGGCTGTTCTTTCCCGCCTCCAATGCCTCAATCTTCTTTTGGTCGCCTTCGGGAAGCTGCAAGGCCCAGCCCATCGACCCGGCGAGTTGATACATCATGTACTGAATCTGGTTGTTGGCAATGCGCGGTAAATCGCTTTCCATGGCGCGGGACTGCATAGTCTGCTTGGCTTCGTCCAGAATACTGGTATACGTCTGACTATCGAAGTGATTCAGAATGCCCGATTGAATGTCGTAGAACTTATAATCGGTGTCGATTGACAGGATTTCGGGTTCGGGGAATGCCTCCACGATCAGCGTTTTATTGCCCGCCTCGGGCAGGCGGAAGCGCACTTTTTGGAAGTCGAACCCCACCAGAACCTTCGATTTGGCAATAATCATGGCTTTTTTGGGGTCGTTGAAGACGTACAGAAACGTCTTTTGATCCTGGTAATTATAGATTTCCGAAAAGTAGCCCTCGGCCATAACCACCTTAAACACCTTCTCGATCCGTTCCAGCAACAACGTCGATTCGTGGCGTACGTCGGTGACGGGTGCGGCCGATTTCCGGCGTAGCAACGAAGTAAGGCCAACGCCCCCCGCCACGCCGACGGTCAGGAGTAAAAGAGTGTTCAGAAAATCCATCAGTACGGTGAAGGTTTAGGAGTGGGGAAGATACGAGTTTAGCGGCAGTAGGCAGGTTTCGTGCTATGTGGCTTCGCAGGCGGCCCCTGCCAATCAAATCAACGCCTCGAAGCGTTTATATTGCTTCCGGTATGCGTTAACGGCCACGGCATCAGGCATATACGTTTTGACGAAATCGACGGTTGCGGCTAGCTGCGTGAGCGATTCTTTATCCTGATTTAGGGCAAAACGCGCCATCATGGCCGCGCCGATGCCACTGCTTTCGTTGCTGGCGTTGAGCCGCACGGGAACCCCGAAAATATCGGCCATCATCTGCACCCAAAACGGCGACTGCGCAAAGCCTCCGTTGGCGTGGATTTCGCGCGTGGGTCCGGCGTGGCGGGCCAACAGGAGTTCGATGCGGCGGAGGTTGAACAGCACCCCTTCCAAAGCTGCCCGGGCCATGTGCGCCGACGTGTGGGCGTAGTCAAGCCCCTGAAATGACCCCCGCACGGCCGCATCCCAAAGCGGTGCCCGTTCGCCGTGGAGGTACGGCAAAAACAGCAGCCCATCGGCCCCCGCCGGAATGGTGGCGGCCTGGGTAAGTACATCATCGACAGGGAGATGCATTACTTTTTCGGCTATCCATTGCAGCACATTGGCCCCGTTGTTGCTTGGCCCACCCACGGCATAGAGCGTGGGTTGCTCCCGGTTGCCATAGTGCATCAGGTACGAAAATAATCGGGATTGGCCATCGCGCACGGGGCGGGGACTGGTGCGCCGCACCGCCCCGCTCGTACCGATGGTGATGGTGGTGATGCCCGGTTCCAGCGCCCCCGCGCCCACGTTAGCCAAACACCCGTCTGACGCACCAATCACGAGCGGCACCCCCGCAGGCCACCCCGACACGGCCCCAGTTTTGGGTGGGTCGTAAGGTACCGTATGGGTGGTATCGACGGGGGTAGAGAGCTGATCGGGACGGACACCGGCGATGGTCAGGGCGGGGGTATGCCAGGCTCGTTTTGGGCTATTGAACAGGCCCGTTGCGCCCGCCATCGCATAGTCTATTTCGTAGCGTCCGGTCAGTTTCCACCAGATGTATTCTTTGAGCGAAATCCAGCGGGAGGCCCGTTTCAGCAGCCGTGGATTGGTGCGCTTATACCAGGCCAGTTTACAAAGCGGCAGCATCGGGTGAATGGGTACGCCGATGCTTTGGTACAGGTCGGGATGGTCTTTCTTGATCGTCGCCGTGTCCGGTGCCGCCCGATTATCTGACCAGATGATGGCGTTGGTGAGGGGCTTGCCGGCCTCGTCGACGGCCAGTAAACTGTGCATAGCGGTGCTAAACGAAACTCCGGCAATGTGTTGATCATCAGGTAGCTCGTTGGTTAAATCGCTCATTGATTCCAAAAAAAGTGCCCAGATTTTGTCGGGGTTTTGTTCGGCATAGTCGGGCTTTTCAGCCAGTGTTTCCACGGGCCGGGCGGCCTGAGCCACAATGGCACTGGTGTGGGCGTTAACGGCCAGCACTTTCAAATTGGTGGTGCCAATATCGACGCCGATATACACGGAAATGGGCATGAGCAGACGCTTTATACGTAGCGCGTTGTAATGAAACGCGAAAACCCTAATTATGTGAAAAATTCACTACCATAAACCAACTCAACCCATTACCCCTCTCTCTCCTCCGTCGAATCCTATGAAAACCGCCTTACTCCTCCTGCTCTTTTCCCTAACCGCTGCGGCCCAAACCATACCCTATGGCAACAACCCCAAAGTGGGGAAATACTATGCCGTCAATGGCATTAAACTGTATGTTGAAGAATACGGCGTGGGAAAGCCGCTGCTGCTCATTCATGGCAACGGCGGCAGCATCGGAGCGTTCAGCAAAACCATTCCGTATTTTGCCAAGAGTCATCGCGTCATCGCCGTCGATAGTCGCGCGCATGGTAAGTCCGTTGACCCCGGCGATTCGCTTAGTTTCGAGCTGATGGCCGACGATTTTGCGGCTTTGCTGACCACCCTGAAAATTGATTCGGCCGACGTGATCGGCTGGAGCGACGGGGGCATCAACGCCCTGCTACTGGCCATGCGTCACCCGGAAAAGGTACGTAG
Organism: Cytophagales bacterium; assembly: GCA_038230755.1. Lineage (GTDB taxonomy): Bacteria > Bacteroidota > Bacteroidia > Cytophagales > Spirosomataceae > Fibrella. The sequence goes on from JBBRMP010000111.1 coordinate 13,461, forward strand.
GCTGGTCTCGACGGGGGCTAATCTCACGCCCGATTCGTCGGCGTTGATTCCGTCGCTCTGGAAGCAACAACAGAAAGCCTATGCCGATAATAAAAACAAAGTATGGACCACGGCGAAGGAAAAAAACGACTGGAAAGTGGCTGTGCTCGATGTGCTTCAGCCCAACATCCCGTTTTCGGCTCTGCAAGCCATTCGTTGCCCGGCGCTGATTGTGGCGGGTGACCGCGACGTGATCGTGACGCAGCATACGGTGGCCATTCAGCAGCATATTGCCGGTGCCGAACTCTGGATTCTGCCCAACAGCGGCCACGCCACGCTTATCGACCACGCCGACGAGTTTAACAGAAAGGTGGAGGCGTTCTTTGAGTAGTAGTCGTACATGGTATCAGTTGACTATTCAGGGTAAAGGATGAGACAATAGCTCAGTAATTTTGTTGTACCTACATGCAATTGCTGCTAAATGGCTCAGATGCTCCAGGTAAAAACCGGTTTTCCGACCTGGGCGTTTCATCCGTTTGTTGGTTTGTTGCTTCAGCATACAACCTAATTTATCTGACATTTTCATGAACATCCTGCATGTTATTTCCAGCCCGCGTAAAGCGGCATCGTACAGTATTCAACTAGGCAACGCTCTGGTTCAGGAATTGGAAGCTGCCAATCCAGGCAGCACCGTGACGGTCCGCGACCTCGCCAGCAAGCCCTTTCCACATTTGGAAGAAGCACACCTGCAATCGTTCTTCACGCCCGCCGAAAACCGCACTCCAGAGCAACAGGAGGCCATTCGCCACTCAGACGAAGCCATTGCTGAACTGATGGCTGCCGACGTTCTTGTGATTGGTGCCCCGCTCTATAACTTCGGCATCCCGTCGACGTTGAAAGCCTGGATTGACCACATTGCGCGGGCGGGCATTACCTTCCTCTACACGGCCAATGGTCCCGAAGGGTTGGTGAAAGGTAAAAAAGTATACGTGGCCATGTCGAGCGGTGGCGTGTATTCAGAAGGCCCAATGACTGCCTACGATTTTGTGGCTCCTTACCTGAAAACGGTATTTGGCTTCTTAGGCATGACCGATGTGGAGATAGTGCGCGTAGAAGGTGTCTCGATGCCTGACCTGAAAGACGGCGCTTTGGAAAAAGCACTCGCCAGCGTATCAATCGTACCTGCCTACACTGCTTAATTGCCAGCCGGTAATTACGTATTGACTGATCTATTAGCCGATGCGCCAACTGGTGCATCGGCTAACTTATTTATAACCAACTAATTAGACTATGGAAATCGGTATTGATAGTTTCGCCTCGAATTTGCTCGACAATGGCACCGGCACCCTCGTCAGCGGCACCACGGCCATGAGTCAACTCCTCGACCGCATTGAACGCGCCGATCAGGTAGGGCTCGACGTATTCGGCATTGGTGAACACCACCGCCAGGAATTTCTCGACTCGGCCCCCGCCGTGATTCTGGCCGCCGCCGCCGCCCGCACCAAGCGTATTCGGCTCACTAGTGCCGTTACGGTACTCAGCGCTGCCGACCCCGTGCGGGTGTTTCAAGAGTATGCCACCCTCGACCTCATCTCGCAGGGCCGGGCCGAAATGGTTGTCGGGCGTGGTTCATCCATCGAAGCGTTTCCGCTGTTTGGTTTCGACCTCAACGATTACGACGAACTCTTCGCCGAAAAACTGGATCTGCTGCTTCAGGTTCGGGACCAGGAAAATGTGCGCTGGTCGGGTAAATTCCGGCCTGCGTTGACTGGGCAGGGCATCTACCCCCGACCTGCACAGCCGCAACTACCCATCTGGCTGGGTGTGGGGGGTACGCCAGCCTCATTTGTGCGGGCGGGTACGCTGGGCCTCCCGCTGATGGTGGCCATCATTGGCGGCGGCACCCACCGGTTCCGTCCCCTCATTGACCTTTATCGCGAAGCCGGAAGCCGGGCGGGCCACGCCCCGGAGCAGTTGCGGGTGGGCCTGCATTCGCTGGGTTTTGTGGCTGAAACCACTGAAGAAGCCGTGGAAGAATCGTTTCCAGGTTATGCTCGCACGTTCAACAAACGCGCCAAAGAACGTGGTGGCTACCCCGTCACCCGCGCCAGTTTCGACGCGCAACTTGGCCCATTGGGTGCCTTGCTGATTGGTAGCCCCGAAGTCGTTGCCGAGAAGATAAACCGCCATAGCGAGGCGCTGGGGGGTATTTCGCGCATAACCTTCCAGATGGATATTGCCGCCGTGCCCCACGAACGCCTCATGCAGGCCATCGAGCTGCTCGGCACCCGCGTGGCCCCGCTGCTGCGATGACCTACGCTAAGAATCTGCCCAGTCAGCCAACACTATTTGCGCTATTTAGTCATATTGGTAGGATCAACTGACCAACCTATGACCTGCCAAACACGTCGATTGTGCCTACTGGCTCTGATTATGAGTTGTTTAGTGCCCTTATTGTCCTATGGGCAAGCGGCTAATGCCGTGTTGGGCACGTGGCTAACAAAAGAGAAAGATGCCCATATCGAGATCATGCAACAGGGTAATACATTTACGGGTAAACTGGTTTGGGCCAAAGATGCCAACGACGCTTCGGGCAAGCTAAAAGCAGATACCCACAACCCCAGCGCCCGGCTCCGGTCGCAGCCCGTTTTGGGGATGCAGTTCATGCATGACTTTGTCTATACGGGTACTAATCAGTACGAACACGGTACGATATACGACGCCCGCAACGGCAAAACCTACAAGTGCAAACTCACCCTCACGGATAAAAATACCCTCGACGTGCGCGGCTACGTAGGTGCTGCCTGGATGGGCCTGGGCCGCACGACTACCTGGACGAGGGTGAAGTAGCGACGCGGGACTATTAGGCAAAAAATAACCCGACTCGTAGTGCATACAAATCGGGTCAGAAAAAGGACAATACGGCTTACTTGGCGGCCAGAATAGAAATCTGTTCAATCACAGGCGCAGTCGACAGCAGGTCGGCAGCATTGGCCATAAGGGCGGCGGCAATGGGTCCGTTCAGGTGTGCCTGACGACCGGCATCGGCGGGGAACGTATCGAAAATACCGAACGTCGATGGCCCCATCTGAATCGCATACCAGGTTATGGTATCGGGCTCATCTTGTGCCAGCGGCAGTGCCGATTTCAGAAAATCAGCCACGGCCTGTTCTTTACCCGGCTTGGCTTCCAAACGAACTAGTAATCCTACAGTGACCATTATGTTGTGTTTTTTGGCGAAAACGCCGCCGCCATCAGCCGCGCGCGCTACCCCTGTTGAGCATATGCAAGCTAATAACGCGCTACACATCGAATGGTTATGACCAGCTAGGCTCTGCTCGTTTAGGCACTGGTTTTCAGGCCAAAAAACGCGTAGGCCGAAGTAATAGCCAGCCTGAACATCGGTGGGTAGCGGTCTGCCGTAAAAACCCGTATGTAGTTGCCGTATTTTTTGTCAGGGACTGGCAGATGTTGGTTCAGTATCCTGGCATGAATCCACGTGAAGTAATGACCAAAAAAATGTCCCTCAGATTGTTCTGAGGGATATTTTCACGTAAAAACAGGTGAATCCTAATCCACAATGCTCAGCTTGACGGTGTTGGTTTTGCGCTGCTGGGCGAGGGGCATGCTCAGGGTATTGACAAAAATATCGCCGGATTCTAGCTCACCACGGGTAATCAGCGTTTGCTTGATGCTCTCCACGGTCTGGTCGGCGGTTTGTTCGATGGCGGGATTAAAGGGGATCACCTGAACGCCCCAATACAGGCCTAGTACGTTGCGGAGGCGGGCATCGGGCGAGAACACGAAGATGCTGGCCTTGGGGCGGTGGTGGCTGATCCGTACCGCCGTGTAGCCCGACGTCGTGATGCCGATGATGGCCTTGGCGTGGGTGTCACGGGCGAGGCGGCAGGCACTCATCACCACGTTGTCGTTGAGCACGTTTTCGCTGGGGAAATCATTCACCTGCGTGTGGTGCCGGTAATAAATCTTGTCGGTGTTGGCCTCTACGTTCCGAATGGTGGCCGTCATATTTTCGACCGCCAGAATGGGGTATTTGCCCGACGCCGTTTCGGCTGAGAGCATCACCGCGTCGGCACCGTCCATGACCGAGTTGGCCACGTCGTTGAGTTCGGCGCGGGTAGGGCGGGGGGCGTCGATCATGCTTTCGAGCATCTGGGTGGCCACGATCACGGGTTTTGCGGCGCGGTTGCACTTTTCCACCAGCATCTTCTGAATCATGGGCACCTCTTCGGCGGGGAGTTCCACGCCCAGGTCGCCACGGGCCACCATGATCGCGTCGGTCGCCTCGATGATGGCGTCGATGTTGGTGATGGCTTCGGGCTTCTCGATTTTGGCCACCACGCGGGCCAGCCTACCCTTCGAGGCGATGTAGTCTTTGATCTCCAGAATCTCCTGCGCTTCCCGCACAAACGAGAGGGCAATCCATTCCACGTCGTGTTCCAGCCCGAAATCAAGGTCGGCCCAGTCTTTCTCCGTCACCGACGGCATCGACACCTTCGTGTTGGGCAGGTTCACCCCTTTTTTCGACTTCAACATGCCGCCGTATACGATCTCGGTGATCACGTCGGTACCTTCCACGCCAATCACTTTCACTTCCAGCTTGCCATCGTCGAGCAAAATCCGTTCGCCGGCCCGCACGTCGCGGTACATGTTCTTGTAGGGAGTACTCACGCGGGCGGCGGTGCCGATCACATCATCGTTTGTGAAGACGAGCTGGTTGCCGGCTTCGATCAGGGCACCGTTGACGGGGTCTTCCATTGCCCCAATGCGGATCTTTGGCCCCTGCAAATCCTGCAACACGCAGAGATTCATATTATGTTCTGCGTTGATTTCGCGGATGCGGGTGAGCCGCTGCAAGTGGTCTTCGTGGGTGCCGTGCGAGAAATTTAGCCGGAACACGTTGACGCCCGCATGGGCAAGGGCCAACAGTTGATCTTTGGTGTCTGAGGCCGGACCAACGGTGGCAACAATCTTTGTTCGTTTAAACATGGAGTAACTGAAGAAGGGGCTGATGCTGAACGTATCGACCGCAAAATTAACCGGCTTTGTGGCAGTTTACAGTTTTCAGTTTGGAGTTTTCAGTTGGCCGACGCCAGCGTACTCGTGCGTTAGCCAACTGAAAACGCCAAACTGGAAACTGTAAACTATCCTAGTTTTGCCTTCTCGATCTAATCTGTTATTTTTGCGCACTCAATTCAGGAACAGGCATTTTTTGATAGCATCATACAATGAAAAGAACGTATCAACCGTCGAACCGCAAGCGCCGCAACAAGCACGGCTTCCGCGAGCGCATGTCAACGCCCAACGGGCAAAATGTACTGGCCCGTCGCCGCGCCAAAGGCCGTTGGAAACTGACCGTCTCAGACGAAAAGAAAGGCAACCGGTTCAAGATGTA
>JBBRMP010000112.1:0-18565 GCA_038230755.1 Cytophagales bacterium
CGTTCCCAGCACGGGCCACAATGCGCTTAGAGCCAACCCATCAACGTGCAGGAATTGGTAGCCGGTAAGCAATTCTGCCCAGAAAAGAGCCTGTACCGTCAGGCACAGCGTACAGTATTGTCGTGCCACAAACGCCTGATAGTAGACCGACCAAACTGTATAGGGCAGTGCCAGCACGGTAAAAACCATCAGCCAGCTTAACGCACCAGTGTTGTTCATCAGTAGCGCACCGGTAAGTGCCACAAAGCCACCCGCAAAATAGAGCAACCCTACGTCGGCCCAGCCAAAATCGCCAATGATTTTGGCCGCGCTTGTCTGTAGAATACCCTGACAATTCGTCTTTTTACCAAACGAGCAAAACTTTTGCAGGGCCGGATTCGTGGCATCCAGACTGTAGGCAATCAACAATCCGCTCACAACCGTACCCATTCCTTTCAGTGCCAACAGCCCCAGCATCAACCCGGTGGCCGTTGGCCAGACCGAATAAATCAGCAGGCAACTACAGGCCGTCAATCCTGCCAGCATCAGCGGTACACGTACCTGTTGCGCCAGTTCGCGCCGCCGGTTGTGCGTATACTGTTGCTCACCCGATTGCTCATTCGGCTCAATCAATAGCGCAACACCAGTCCAATGAGCAACAAAGGCATTAAACGGCTCCTGTTGCCAGCCCTTAGCGGTATCGTACCACTCAACAGTATCAGTAGTTAGCTGCCGAACGGGCGCAAATAATTCGTCGTCGCCGATTCGTAGCTGCACCAGCGCAGGTAGGGGTATCTCGGTCAGGCGGTCAACGGGGAGTTTCGTTGCCAAATTCGATACGTTCAGTTCGGTGAGCGTATCGCACAACGCACTCAGAGCCGGAAAGTCGGGGTGTTCTTCCAGTCGTTCCCGCACGGTCAGACCCGTCACGCGCACCTTCGCCAGGCGAAGTAGGTGCGTTAGTGCGCTAACCGCGTTTGTATCGATAACTGACTGTCTCGACATGGCTGGGCCGTTTCGTTTCCGTTTACTTGCTACAAAGGTGCAAGAGCCATGTTGATTTGTTGGCCCGATTTCCTGATAATAAATTGTCGATTTCTTGATAAAAAGTTGACCAACAGGACGTTTAAGATTGCCTATATTGCTTGTGATACTACTTAAAAAGCGTTGTCTTCATCTTTATCAACACATTATGAAACTAGGAGAAGTACTCATTCGCCTGCGCCACAAAATCGATCTGTCGCAGCAAAAAGTAGCCGACTACGTGGGCGTCAAGCAGAATACCTATCAGTCCTGGGAATGCGACAAGACAAGCATGAAAGTGGTATTTTTACCTAAAGTGACCGAGGTACTGTGTGTGTCAATACCTGATTTACTCTGCCCCTGCCAACCAAATTATACATGGAAACAGCAAGCCAATTCCATCGAGCCTGCCAATGCGGCGCTAACGCCGGGCTTATACGCTGATTACCGCGACGAACTGATTGCGGCGCAGAAACGCGAAATCGAGTTACTAGAGGCGCAATTAGTCTACTTAAATACTAGGTTATTGGGGGGGGGGTGGGTAACTCGCCAGACCTATAGAACCTGGGCGGCCCCGTTTGAAACGGTATAGGTCTTTTGTCTTGAAAACCCTACCTTTGCGCAAAAATTAGGGTATTCCACACATGGCTTCGTTTAACCCCGTCAAGATTTTTTCCGGCAGTCAATCCACCTATCTGGCAGAGAAGATTGCCCATTATTACGGAAAAGACCTCGGCGGCTACACCTGTCGCCGGTTTAGCGACGGTGAGATGTCGCCGAGCTTTGAAGAGTCGGTGCGGGGTTGTGATGTGTTCCTGATTCAGTCAACGCCCCCCCCCGGCGACAACCTGATGGAACTGCTCCTGATGGTGGATGCAGCGCGGCGGGCCTCAGCCCACTACGTCACGGTGGTGATTCCTTACTTTGGCTACGCCCGGCAGGACCGGAAAGACAAACCACGGGTAGCCATTGCCGCCAAACTCGTTGCCAATATGTTAGAGGCAGCGGGCGTTGACCGGCTGATGACCATCGACCTGCACGCGGGGCAGATTCAGGGCTTTTTCGATTTCCCCGTCGATCACCTCGAAGGTACGTCGGTGTTTGTTCCTTACATCAAAAGCCTGGCCCTCGAAAACCTCATCATCGCCTCGCCCGACGTGGGTGGCGCGGGTCGTGCCCGGACGTTTGCCAAGCACTTCAACGCCGAAATCGTGCTGTGCGATAAATACCGGAAGCGGGCTAACGAAATTGCCTCGATGCAGGTAATTGGTGATGTGGAAGGCATGAACGTGGTGCTCGTCGATGACCTCATCGACACCGGCGGCACGCTCTGCAAAGCCGCCCAGATTTTGCTCGACAAAGGAGCCAAATCGGTACGGGCCGTGTGTACCCACCCGGTGATGTCGGGGAAGGCACACGACAATATTGCCAACTCGGTGTTGGACGAACTCGTGATAGCCGATACGCTGCCACTGAGCCAAACCAACCCCAAAATCAGAGTGCTGTCGGTCGCTGAGCTTTTTGCAAAAGCCATCGGTCGCATCCGTGACCACGAATCTATTAGTTCACTTTTTATACGGTATTAACCGAAAAGTTACCATGAAAAAAATCGAGATTGTAGGGTATCAACGAGCGAATCTTGGCCGGACGGAATCACAAGCCATACGCGCCGAAGGCAATGTACCCTGTGTGTTGTATGGTGGTGCCGAACAGATCCACTTCACCGTGCCCGGTATCCTGTTCCGCCCGTTGTTGTTTACGCCCGATGTCTTTGACATCACGTTGAACATTGAAGGTGACGAGTATCGTGCGGTATTGCAGGCTACTCAGTTCCACCCCGTCAGCGACGCGCTGATCCACGCCGACTTCCTGCAAGTGACCGACAAACCGGTATCGGTTGCGGTGCCTGTTCGGTTGTTGGGTACGGCTCCCGGCGTTCAGAAAGGGGGTAAGTTGGTGACGCGTATTCGCAAACTGCGTGTTAGGGGGCCTATTGACAGCATCCCCGAATATATTGACGTCGACGTATCGGAGCTGGACCTGGGCAAAGTTATCCGGGTTGGCGAGATCGTTGTCGATGGCATCGAGGTGCTGGAGCAGGCGGCTAACCCCGTGGCTGGCATCGAAATCCCACGCGCCCTGCGTGGTACGGTAGCCAAATAAATTTAAACTCTTTCAAATTGCTAATAGATACACCGAGAGCCGGTCCTGAAGAGGGTCGGCTTTTTGTGTACCTTACTCACCTCATCGGTAAATAAAATTGAGTATGACAAATCTTGTTGTGGTTGGGTTGGGCAAAGTCGGTTCGCTGGTCGGGCTATTGCTCAGCAAGCGATTTTCGGTTACTGGTTTCGACCGGCAAGCTCCCGCCACCCTGGGACGCCAGCCCGGCCTCCCCTTTCCCGTCAGTCACGGCGACGTGACCGATGCCGTTGCGCTGAAAAATGCCCTTCAGGGGGCCGACGGCGTGGTTTCGTGCCTGCCCTACAACCTAAACCTACCCATTGCCCGCGTCGCCTACGAACTGGGTATCCACTATTTCGACCTCACCGAAGACGTACCCACCACCGAGGCCATCCGCGCCATGGCCCCCACCGCCAAAGGCGTGATGGCTCCGCAATGCGGCCTTGCTCCCGGCCTCATCGGCATCGTGGGTTCGCACCTGGCCAAACGCTTCGACCGGCTCCGCGACATCGAGTTGCGCGTGGGTGCCCTGCCCCGCTACCCAAATGGGCTGCTGGGCTACTCGTTTACGTGGTCGCCGGCGGGTGTCATTAATGAATATATCAACGACTGCGAAGTGATTGCCAACGGGCAACGCAAGCTCGTTCCGGCGCTGGACGGCATCGAGGTAATCAACATCGAGGGGCAGGAATTCGAGGCCTTCAGCACGTCGGGCGGGCTGGGCACGCTCTGCGAAACCTATGCCGGGCAGGTGGATACGCTCAATTACAAAACCATCCGCTACCCCGGCCACTGCAAGCTGATGCGCTTTTTGCTGTATGAGTTGATCCTGAAAGATCAGCGCGAACTGGTCGAGAAAATTCTGACCGAAGCCAAACCGCCCGTCCAGGATGACGTGGTCTACGTCTATGCCGTAGTAGAAGGCTGGCGCAACGGCCAGCTTGCCCGCGAAGAGTTTTACCGTGCCTACCACCCGCGCCTCATCGACGGACAATCGTGGCGGGCCATTTCCTGGACCACCGCCGGTTCCATCGCCGCCGTTGTCGAGATGGTAGCCGACGGGAAGCTCCCCCAACAGGGCTTCCTGAAACAGGAAGACATCCCATTTGAAGCGTATTTGGAAACGACAAACGGGGGCTTTTTTAGGGATTAAAAGGGGGCCACAGAGCTACACAGAGAAAGGGGAGGTACACAGAGGTCTTTTAAATAAACCTCTGTGTACCTCCCCTTTCTCTGTGTAGCTCTGTGGCCCCCTTTTAATCCAGCTTATACGGCAGAAACGCTTCGACTGATTGCCCGTAGCGGTGCAGGTCGCGGATGATGCTGCTGCTGATGGGCGCGAGATGGGGCGAGGTGATCAGGAATACCGTTTCGACCTCTTCATAGACATAGCGGTTTACCTGAGCAATGCCGTTTTCGTACTCAAAGTCGGTGGTGTTGCGCAAGCCCCGGAGCAGGAAACGGGCACCCATGTTACGTGCCACGTTGGCGGTGAGGTCGTCGTAGGCCACCACGCGCACTTGTGGGGCATCCTGAAAGGTTTCTTCAATCCAGGCGGTCATCTGTTCCAGCGAAAAGTACCGCTGCTTATTGGCGTTCCGACCAATGCCGATGATTATTTCGTCGAACAAAAACAGGCCCCGCCGCACAATGTCTTCGTGGCCTTTGGTAAATGGGTCGAACGAGCCGGGAAAGAGGGCGATACGGGCAGGCATAGGGGTCATTGGGCTAATAAACAAAGTCCCTGGAGGCTCAGGAAGCGGTGTTCGGGCAGTTCGTCGAGGTCGGCGGAGGGGTTCAGGCCGGGCGGCATTGTACCGATGCTCAGGTTAGGCAAAAACCGCCGCAGCGCAATATAACCTTCGGCAAAGGGCGTGATCTCGCCGTAAACGACCGGGTTACAATCGGACGGGTGGGTCTGTAATTCGTCGAGTACGTAGAGCACGTAGTAGGCTAAGTCCTGGGCGTTTTTGACCCCAAACCGGTTGCAGTAGCGCAGGGCGTGCCGTTCCCGGAAAATGATGGTGACGTATTCGTCTTCAAAAAACAGAAACAGATTTTTGGGCGACAGCATCTGCCGGTCGCTGGCGTAGGTGGCCTGAATGAGCGCACTGCTTTGGTGAACGTAGGTGACGGGTTGCAACGGATATTGTCCGCCCATAAACTCGATCAACGCCCGTTCGAGGCTGAACACACCTACAAATCCTTCATTATGCGCAAAGCCAAACGCCTGTTCGGTAGGTGGTTGCGGATAGCCCCGCATCAGCGACAGGTAGCTGGTAGCGTATTCTTTTCGGTACAACTCGCCCGGAACCAGCGTAAACGCCGGACTACTGACCGATACCCAGATGGCTTCGAAGCGTTCGTAGCTGAGCAGTGGATGCTGGCTGAATAGCTGCGGTAGCTGATCGGTAAGCAGCGGCTCGTTCAGCAACGATGGCTGCGTAAACTCGTCGAGCCAAACCATGCACCGTTGTGGATCGAGCAAAGTCATGCGCAGGCGTTGCGGGGCCAGTTCGAGACACAAAATGGACTTCTCTGCCTGACCCGCCGTGAGTACTTCAGGGCGAACCGACAGGGTGGCGTCAAGCGAGGAGGTAGCACGCATAGGGGTAAGGGTAAAATCAATTCAAGTAACCAGACAATTGGTACACATCATCGAGCGAGTGGCACCGGCTGAACAGGCTGTGTACTTCGGCAGGTGGGTAGGCTTTCAGTTCGGCGAACGTCATCCACCGCACTTCGCAGATGATCTGTTCGTCGGCGTCCATTTCGGGATCGAAACCTAAACGTAATGTACCACCGATGGCTTCTACGACGAAAAACAGTTCGAGCGCATGCAGTGGTTCGGCCAGAAACTCATTGACAAACAGCAGCTTACCTACCTCAATGGTCAACCCGGTTTCTTCATCGAATTCGCGTTTGAGGGCATCGATGACGGTCTCACCAAACTGCGCTCCCCCACCGGGCGGGCACCAGAACGTATCGGTTTCACCAATGTCCCGGTGGCGCACCATCAGCAGGCGGTCATCGGCGCGGCACAGCCCACACACGCGGGTGCGGAGCCGGTTACCATATATGTTCACCTTACGACTCCCTTTAGTACGCACTCCCCGAAATGTAGCTTTCCAGTGAGCTGATACGGGCTTTCTGATCGTGGATGATCGTGTCGACCACGTCGTTGATGGAAATGATGCCGATTAGTTTGTCGGCGTCCATCACGGGCAAGTGACGGATGTGTTTATCGGCCATCGTGTGCATACAATACTCCAGCGACTGTTCAGGCGTGATGGTGATCACGTTACTCGTCATTACGTCGCGGATGAGGGTGTCTTTCGAGGCCCGTCCCTGCAAAATACCTTTGCGGGCATAGTCGCGTTCCGAGAAAATGCCGACCAGCGAATCGCCTTCCAGCACCAGTACGGCACCGATGTTTTTGTCGGCCATCAGTTCCAGGGCGTGGTACACGGTTTCGTCGGGCACGACGGAGTAGATGGTGTTGATCTTTTTACGCTGTAGAACCTGACGGATATTCATGGCTATGAAGGAGTTATGATGGGGTTCAAGTTGCACATTTGTTCGATTGAAGACAAGTGTACTCAACAAAAAAGTGCGCGATTTATGCAGCCGGTCATCTTGGTTCGGCCACTTCGTTTCGGTTGACCAAAGCTGGCCTAAACCGCTTTCTCGGCTAGCCAAATTTTCGTAAATTAGGGGTATGAATGAAACGCAAACGGCGGCTCAATTGCTGGCCAAACGGTTCCCCTACAAGCCTACCGACGGTCAGTTGGCGTTTTTTGAGAAGATCGGCGAGTTTATCACCCGCGAAGAGTTCGAGAAATACCGCGACTGTTTTCTGCTACGCGGTTATGCCGGTACCGGCAAAACGACCCTCATCAGCACGCTCATTAAAGTACTACCCCGCTTTGGGTATAAATCGGTGCTGCTGGCCCCCACGGGCCGTGCGGCGAAGGTGATGAGCAACTACGCCAAGAAGCCCGCCCAGACCATTCACCGCAAAATATACCGGCAGGTGGCCGAACAGGGGTCAGGGACGCTGGCGTTTGAACGGCAAAAAAATTACCACGAAGACACCCTCTTCATCGTCGATGAGGCCTCGATGATCTCCGACGAAGCTGAATTTGGCGGAAAAGGCCTGCTTAGCGACCTGATTCATTTCGTGTTTGAAAATAAGGGCAACAAGCTCATGCTCGTGGGCGACACGGCGCAGCTTCCGCCCGTAGGCCGCGACGGTAGCCCGGCGCTGGATCGGGGGTTTCTGGCCCGCTCGTTCGACATGACGGTGTATGAACAGGAACTGACCGAGGTGATGCGGCAGGACGAAGAATCGGGCATTCTCTTCAACGCCACCGCGCTCCGCCGCCTCCTGGCCGACGAGATTCTGAACCCCGGCACCCCGCCCAAACCCGTCACGTTTGAACACCTGATGATGGACGGCCCCGCTAAGCCCTCCGAGCCGGAAGTGACCATTCAGATTGCGACGAAGCAATTTAACGACCTGTACAAAATGCCGCTGGTGAAGCTGGAAGACGGGGTCAGGTACGCCTATAACAAATACGGGCGCGAAAACACGGCTATTCTCTGCCGGTCGAACAAGACCGCCGTGCAGTATAATCAGTTCGTGCGCCGCATGATCGACCAGCGCGAGGAGGAGCTTGACGCCGGTGATATGCTGATGATTGCCCGAAACAACTACACTATCCTCGGCGACGACTCGCCCGCCGGTTTTCTGGCCAACGGCGAGTTCGTGGAGGTGCAGCGCATTCGGCGGCACGAAGAGATGCACGGCTTTCGGTTTGCCACGGTGGTATTGCACATGATCGATTATGAAGAGCAGCCCGATTTTGAGGCCAAAATCATCCTCGATACGCTGCACTCGGCCACGCCGTCGCTGAGTCAGGAGCAGAACAAAGCCCTCTACGAGAGCGTGGCGAAGGATTATACGTACATCACCAGCAAGAAAGAGCGGTCCGAGGCCATCCGCCGCGACCCGTATCTGAGTGCCTTGCAGGTGAAGTTTGCCTACGCCCTCACCACCCACAAAGCGCAGGGTGGCCAATGGAGCGCGGTCTTCATTGACCAGGGTTATTTGCCCGAAGGCCAGACCAATCAGGAGTTTATCCGCTGGCTTTACACCGCCCTCACCCGCGCCACCGACGAGGCATTCCTGATGAATTTCAACCCGGAGTTTTTTGTGTAGTAAGAGAATGATGTCTGCACAGCTTCATGTCTGATAATTCACGTGCCCCTTATTTCCCTAAAAATTATACCGCACACCAGCTAGAATCATGCGGGGCAACAAAGGAAATAAACCGACTGAGTATGTTGTTGGGCTGATGGCTATTTGCTGATACGTAGTCTGGTTTAGTAAATTCATACCATCTAATTTTAAAGAAAGTCGTGGCGTAACTATGAAGTTGGCGTTGGCCTTCAAAAATAAATAATTATTCTGTCGAATTCTATTGCCTTCAACTGTCATGCTTAACTGATAAGATTTTTTACGGAATAGAAATTGACTATATCCATTCCATGTCGTGAAATACTGCTGAAATACTTGCCCATTCTGCATTACAGATAAAGCAGTATGACGATATGTAGCACTCAGATCAACATAGAACGAACCTTTGAATGCAGATATATATTCCATCGTAACTGCTGGCACAAAAGTATTGATGGCTCGTGATGCACCGTTCACTATTTGTAGCCCTTCAACGGAAGCGACATTCACTAATAATTTAATATTACCAGATAGAGGATATACGAGTTTTTCAAGGGTACAAACTCCACCGATGGTACTTACTGTGGGTGTATTTAAGAGGCGAGCTACTGTATAATCAGAAGTAAAACTTATATCAGCTAAATTCCAATAATTATTTGCTCTTGTAGCGAATGCTGATGCTACAAGCGTCATTTTACGGTAGGAAATATCTGTGAAAATATAACTTAGACTTAACTGGTTTCGCTCATCAAAAAGTAACCCCTGAACCCCTTGCTGGGCTGATCGAAAGTCAGTAATAACGATTGAATTAATCAGTAATGTGTTTGCAACCAAGGATGCCTGATGCTCAATACCAAACGCAAGGCGACTTAACTGTCCCAACCGAAATGAAGCATTTAGGTTAGCTTGTACAGGATTGCGACTATCCGACTGACCGTTTAACGTGGCCCACGCATACCCCACTTGTGCGTACGCACCTAGTTCAACCGTTGGCCAAATTAATCTACCCGATGTACGGCTGTATATAGTCTGGCGCAGGAGATGCAGCGGCTGATTTATTAACTGTGTAGTGGCGTTTTGCTGATCAACGTTAGCCTCAAACGTATTTTGCTGATAACCAACCTGCTGCTCAAATTTATGTGTCTTAGTACCATACAGCCACCGCGCCTGAACGGATAGTAACTGGTTCGTTTGTAGCGCCTGCTGCTTAAAGGCTCGTCCGTCGGTTAGTGAATCCCTGAAAACTGCCGACCATAGCGATGGGTTTAGCCGGGCGGCATATTGTTCATCAAGATGAGTACGAGAAACCTGCCCGGATAGTACAAATGCCTGCCTATCAGTCTGTTTTCGGGTTATTTCTACAAGCTGCCAATAATCGGTTAAACGGTTTGTGAATTGCTGCGGAAACTGAGCTGCCAGGTTTGCGGTAGAAAATTGCGTCGTCTGCTGTAAATCAATACGTTTTGTGCCAACAGTTCCCCTGTAAAGCAGGCTCATTCTAGGCGAAAAATCGTAGTTGATCTGCACCTTTAAGTGAGCTAACGATGGCACCTGCCGCACCGTATCAGCCTGGCTATACGATACGGGCGTGTCGCCTATCAACTGATAGGCTTGCGACCGACCGGCCTGTACACGGTCGTGCAGCAGTGATAGATTGGCAGTAATTTTTAGCGATTTACTAGGGTTAGCGGCTATGTTGAACGTACCGACCTGCTCATTGTTAATGTTTTCCAAGGGCGAGTTCAGATTACGCGGAAGCGGCTGGGCTGTATGTGCGAATGGCTTTATGAGTAAGTCGGCTCGTGGGCGTTCGTCGGTCAATACGCTGGCCGTAGCATCGCTGAGGTCGAGTTGACGCATACCTGTATTGTTGCCTGATAGCACCGCAAATACTTTTATAGCCTTGCTGTAGGAAAATACGTTAGCTATTCCGCTGTAGCGGTCTGGCCCACCCGCCGCATCGACCGTGCCGAACAGCAGCGATTTACGGTTGTCCTTAACCGTAAGGTTCAACACCGTTTGGTTGCCCTGTTCAATTTTGCGAAGCAGTTTGTTTTCCGAGAAATTTTCGATAGCCTGTACTTCGTTCAGCATCGCCGGGTTAATACTCCGTGTAGCTAATTGATAGGAGTTGCCAATCAAATCGTCGCTGTCGATCAGTACTTTATCGACGCGTTTATTCTTGAAATAAATATCGCCGTTATCCTCAACCCGGACGTTAGGCATTTTCTTGAATACTTCTTCCAGCGTCTGTTCAGAGCCGTTTCTGAATGCATCAATTTTGTAGCGCGTCGAATCACCCTGTTCACGAATTGGCACCCGCGCTGTAATCAATACCTCGTTCAGTACCAGATTACCAGGTTGCATCACGATATTGATAGACTGACCTGTATCGGCTGGCAGCGATAGTAGCAACGTTTGGTGACTGATATGCGATACTTTCAGGAAATAGCTCTGTCCATCGCTGGGTGTAAACGTCAGCGTATAAGCACCTTCGGCATTCGATTGACTAAATGCTACAGCCAGACTATCAGAAGACTGACAAATCTGAACATAAGCCGATTCTACAGGTTGAGCATTAGTTGTGGAAATACTACCATGCAGCCGTATTTGCGCAATGGCCGCTATACTTGACAAAAAGTATAGTAGCATTGCGATTGAGCTTCGTATAGTCATTTTTCATCATAGCACTCAGGCCTGACAATGTTCACAGCTTTTTGATCCCCATTAAACTTTGCCCTTAAAAAAGTAATCATCTTTTCCTGTTCAGCTTTTTCTTTGGTCGCAAAGTCTTTGAATGACATGAATTTTCCCTTAGACGGTATAGGTGCAACTATAACAACGCTTGATTCGATGAGGGGATACTTAGCCGATAAAAGCTTGTAAGTGATTTTTGTCCTTTTATTACTAAGACTAACAATCAAACCAGGTAGCCCTCCTACTTTCCATGGACCAACAGATAATGGAATATCCGTAGTGAACCATGCCTCGTATTCCGCACACCGAAATAGGGCACTAGCTCTCTGGCATCTGTAAGAACCTATTTGTTTCTTTTCAGGCAACAATTTCCAGTTGAGCTTAGGGATAACATCCTGTACATAACAACGCTGTCCATTTGACAACAACTCCGTAGAGAGAAGCTCATTACTTTTGAAATTCATGTAATAGGTCAAATCATCATTTTCCTTTTTATTGATTTCCATCACTGTTCTCCCGTTTTTATCAGTCAACAAAGTTGTATCTCCTGAATTAGGGCTTTTAGCTCCATAGATAACATACATACTTTCAGATTTGCTGTAAAACAAATACTCTATCTGAGATTCAGTGCGTCCATCGTCAGACAGAGTTTGTCTCTCGTAAGTGAACTTACCCTTATCAGCATTCTGTCCGTAGCTTAAAAAGCTTACACAGCAAATCAATTGCGTAATGAATATTGAAATTTTCATAAAATTTGGCAAGTGTTTTGAGGAGAAAAAATAGTAGTTTAGTTACTACGTGTTGGTTGAAGAGATGCTAGGGCCATCAAAGTTTCCATCTATACTGCGCTTACGTCACACTTACGAAGTGTGAATAATAATAAAAATTATTCATCTTGGTAGTACTGAGTATTTCTAATCGATTTCGCAATGTCTGAGTATATGTGGTTAATAAAACAGGGCTAATTACGTTTAGGTGAACATTTTCTAAATACATTATGAATGGATGCGGCTGAAAAAAACAGAACGGGGCAAAGTATTAAATCGAGATTTAATATCAATTTGTCAGCTCAAACGTAGTTCAATGCATTATCATGCAACGCCTTGGAAGGTCGAGGCGTTGCATGATAATGCATTGAACTACGTTTGAGGACAAGGAGTACATGTTCCTGAGACAGTCAATGTAGACCCATCCTTGAATTTGATTACAACTGTACATGGACAAGAACCAAATTTCGTAGAGTACTTAGCACCTCCGGCACTAAGTGCTGGACTACCAGCAAACGACAACGAAGCAGAGAACAGCAAGGCTGCTGCGAGTCCGCTTTTAAGTAAATTTTTCATTTGAAAAACGGTTTAAAGATGGTCGTTAGGAATCGAAAACCGCTAAAGCAATTGAATAATGCGGTGCCGTTTTCTTGTACCAAAAGTAGATGACTATTTGGCAGAAACGTAGAGAGATAACCCCTCAAATTTAATAGAGTTTACCCCTAAAAATAAGCTTAGTATGTCAAGTAATTTATTTAATATGTTGATTATCAGTATATTACAGGGGGGGGGGGGTGATAATATAGCATACCAGAGTCTCAACTCATGGATATGTCTGTGTACAAACCGGCTGAGAGACCTGGCTCCTTTCAGACCCAACTTACTGCCAATGCGGGCGCGGTAGTTTTCTACACTTTTCGGCGTGATCGAAAGTGTCTCTGAAATCTCTTTGTTGGTGCTGTCATCAGTCAACTGCATCAGTACTGCCCACTCACGCTTCGTTAGTACAACGAGCAACGAATTAGGCAAAGTGACGTTCAGCGCGTCAATTCCATCTTTCATAACCATAATAAAAGAAGAATAAATAGTTGGAGTAGCAAGTCAACAGCTAATATATGATAATATCATACACCTAAACGCTTCTATAAGTATAAACGGACATTAAAATTAAGCGGTTACATCAGGTCATTAGGAGTATTTTAATTGATCTTCGTGCCATATAATAGCTTATCTTACTGTAAATCAGGTATTTATAAAATATGTCATAGGTAGTTACTCATTTATTTTTAGTATTAACAAGCTAATTCGAAATCCAGATTTGGTCTTTTAAGTATTCGGACGCTATTAACCTCAGCTTTCTCATCCGCCGCGACCCGTACCTGAGTGCCTTGCAGGTGAAGTTTGCCTACGCTCTCACCACCCACAAAGCGCAGGGTGGCCAATGGAGCGCGGTCTTCATTGACCAGGGTTATTTGCCCGAAGGCCAGACCAATCAGGAGTTTATCCGCTGGCTCTATACCGCCCTCACCCGCGCCACCGACGAGGCGTTCCTGATGAATTTCAACCCAGACTTCTTTATTTGAGGTTTTTGGCCACGGAGTTACGCAGAGTTAAGGGGGAGTTGCACAGAGATTTTGTTCCTTTCAGCGGAAATAAAATCTCTGTGCAACTCCCCTTTAACTCTGCGTAACTCCGTGGCCAAAAACCCTACACAAATTTGATCTTATTCAGGGCGAAAAAGGTCATTTTAAGCAGGAGCCAGCCGTGCTTGAAGCGCGAGATATTGGTTTCGCCGTAGGTACGCGCCCGGTAACGGATCGGGATTTCCACGAATTTCAGGTTCAGCTTGGCCGAGCCAAAAATCAGGTCGAAATCGCCGAAGGGGTCGAAATCACCGAAGTAGCCGCGACCGGCTGCGAGGCGGTTGTAATTGGCCTGCGTCATCACCTTGGTACCGCAGAGGGTGTCTTTGATCCGCTGACTCAGCAGCCACGAAAAGGCCATCGAGAAGAATTTGTTGCCCATCAGGTTCAACGTCCGCATGGCCTGATCTTCCATCGGGTACACCAGCCGTGAGCCGTTGATGTACTCGCCCCGGCCACTGGCAATGGCCTCGTAAAACTTGGGCAGGTCTTCGGGCGGCACGGTCATGTCGGCATCCAGAATCATCAGAATGTCGCCCGTGGCGTGGCTGTACCCTTTGCGGACGGCATCGCCTTTGCCTTTGCCCGGCTGTTGCATGCAGCTCAGTTCCAGCGGACCGGTGTAGGTGGCACACACGCGCTGCACCTCGGCCCAGGTATTGTCAGTCGAATTGCCCTCCACAAACAGTAGTTCTGTGCGCGACCCCATTTGTGGTGTACGGCGCACGATGGCCTCGATATTGCCGGCTTCGTTGCGGGCGGGCACCACCACCGTCACGCTGGGCACGGTGGTGGGCACGGCATGGCGCAGGCTGCGGGCCACCACAAACGTAAACAGGCCCAACCGGTTGAACAGGGGCAGGTTAGCCACGTAGCGGTTCATCAGTTCAGAGAACAGCGGCACGTAGCGCGGCATCAGCATCCGTTTTCCGGTTCGTACGGTATCGAAATCGGAGATGGTGAGCAGGTTAGCAATATCCCCCTTGTCGAGCCAGTTTTGGCGTTTTTCGGGCATTTTCAGGCCAATCGACTCGGCGGCACCCAGCACCGGCGACCACAGCGCGTTCTGGTAGGTGATGATCAGGCGGGTGTCGGCGTGGCAGGCAGCGTGGAGTTGCATCAGCACCTGCTGCACATCGTCGAGGTAGCCGATGGTGTCGGACAGGATGATATAGTCGAAGGTTTCGCCGCCGAAATCGGGCTGGTTGGCGTCCTGTTGCCGGAAGGTCAGCGCAGGGTATGTGGTTCGGGCAAATTCGATCAGATCGGCGCGGATATCGATGCCCATTCCCCGGCTTGGCTCGAGGGCGTTGAGCAGGTAGCCCGTGCCGCAACCCACTTCCAAAACCGACCTACCAGCGGGTACGTTGTACTGCAAAAAGCGCGTTAGGCTCTTATAATAGTAGTTATTTCGGTTGATCCAGCGTTGCCGCTCCTGACCCGTCGGGGTATGTAATTGACTGTCGGTTGGTGCCATCGTGTAGCGAACGCGTAAAGGGGTATTAGCTAAAATATAGGTCAAAAATAGGGCTTGGCAAGCTCAAATCCCTCATTTGTCGGTAGGTTGCTTCGTTGACATGCCTACATTTGGGCTGGTTCTCCATCCTGCCGCTGCTACTTTTTCGCTCTATGCACCGTTCTACCGGGGCCATTCTGGCCTGTCTTCTGGTCTTCTGCCTGTTTAAATGGGCACGGCTCTACACGCTCAATTACAGTTTCAACGACATGTACGCGTTCCTCCAGATGTCGGTAAGCTGGCTGGATGGACGACCGTTTATGTATGACAATATCTGGAGCTATCACCACCGCATTCATAATTACTATACGGTACTGCTCTGGGCACCGTTTATTCGACTTGGCGGGGCCTACGGGCTGTTTGTGGCGCAGGTTCTGTTGCTAATGCTGGCCTATGCGCTGGTAAACGAGCGGCTAATCCGGCAGTCGTCACCGGGTTGGGCGCGGTGGGGGTTGCTGGGGGCCATATTGGTTGGTCCTGTCTCGCTCTGGCTTAACGACCACCCCAACATTGGCTGGCATACCGAACTGTCATATCTGCCTTTTTCGCTGCTCTTTGCGCTGTCACTTGCGGGCGGTAAACGAGGCTGGATCTGGCTTACCGGGGCATTGGTGGTACTGGTAAAAGAAGACGGCGCCATTTTGGCAGCGTTGATTTACACCGCCTGGCTGGCCTTGACAACGCTGCAACAATCCGACAAACCCTCTCTTTGGCCCCTGTTGCGTTCACGGCAATTCTGGCTGTCGCTGAGCGGGTGGGTGCTGGTTTTCGTGCTGGGCATGGTATGGCTGTCGGCCAAAAACGAGGCGGGCGAACCCCGGCTGAAAAACACACTGGCCATACTGGGGCAATCCGGTGCCACGGGTGTTTTTCTGGGGCAACTATTAACGCTGATTGGGCAATCGCTTCTGCTGCTGCTGGGCGTGATGATCTTTTTGTTCCTCCTGCTACAGACGGTTTCGACGGACAAAAAACGCCTGATCTGGCTCGTGTTTGCGCTGGGCGTGGGGGTACTGACGGCTCTCAACGTGGTGCAAAGCGCGTTGTATTTCGGACAATCGGCGTTTATGCAGGTGGCGCTCACCTGGCCGCCGCGCTTTGTGCTGGTGTGGTCATTTGCCACGTCGTTCTGCCTGCTTTACCTGCTCTCAGCCCCCGCCAACAGCCTGTTGTATGTGTCAAAAACACGTTCACTGGCCCTGGTAGCGGGTTTATTCCTGATTCAACTCCCCATCATCTACCTCGTCCGGTCTGACCTGCCCACCCTGGCCGACTGGAAAAATCTGGCCCGGTTACGCCCCGCCGCCGACAAACAAGCCCAGCTCGTACTTCCCGCCGACCTTGCCGTGATTCGTAAACTGGCCACCACCCTACCGCCCCACAGCAGCGTATTGGCGTTCGACTATGTGGTGCCCATTTTTCACAAACACTACGGTATCTGGCCCACCGGCAACCACTACCAACCCGCCGACGTAGCCATCATTCCCACCAATGATTTTCAGGGACTCGCTAAAACCGCCGCCATGCCCAAAACCTACCGGGCCTTCCCCCTCAACAGCTACGTCATCTACGCCGCACCGGGCTTTGAGCAGTATGTGGAGGCAGCGGCCCCCTAACCCCCGAAGGGGGAACCTGCTTGCGCATGAAAAGCCTTCGGCTTTTGGGCCGAGAGCGGAGTTACTTAAGAGCAGGCAGGTTCTCCCTTTGGGGGTTAGGGGGCCATTTTCAAAAACCGCCCGGTTTGCCAGGCATCGGCGGCATTGAACCGGAAGAGGTAGGTGCCGGTGGGGTAGGGCTGCATGTCGAGGCGAACGGTTGGACTACCGGGGGTTTCGCGCATGAGCAACTTGCCTGTGATGTCCATGACGTGCAGTTCGCGGATGGCCTCCGGGTTTTCGATGGTCAGGTAATCGCGGGTGGGATTGGGGAAAAAGCGGAATCTGACTTCAGATGGCACCGGCAGTCTACTAGCCAGCGTATCGGCAGGTAAGCCCTGCTCCGTGTAGCGTTCCGGCGCGGTGGCGGGTTTGGCATTGGCCACGGGGCGGCAGTCGGGGGTTTGGGTGAACTTGCTAATGAGCCGCACCAGCAACGCATTCAGTTTCTCGACAGTGTATTGGTCGGTGGTGGGTTTGATGTGGCTCTCGCCGATGCCGCTGTCGTCGGTGAGGAATACGTAGGTGCCGTTGGTGGCCAGCGCCATGGCACGGAGGAGGTATTCGGTGCTTTTGTCGATACCACTGGCCGCAATCGGAATAATGCGGATACCCATCGCGGCAGCTTTTGCCACTGACCGTTGCAGAGACGCTTTCGAGGAATCATCGGCGTGGGGCGGGGCGTCGAGTACCAGAAACAGCAGGCGTGTTTTGGCCGTTTTGCTCCACGATAACCGCTCCAGTGCTACTTCCAGCGCCACGTCCACCGCTTCGGGGAAGTCGCCGCCACCGTCGGCTTTCTGCTGTTTGATAAACGAGATCGTGGAATCGGCCTGCTCCGAAAAGTCATGATGGCGGGTGAGGTAGTCGTCTTCGTGGTCACGGTAAAACACCGTCCCCAGCCGAATGCTGCTGCCCGGCGCGGCTGTTTTGGCGCGGCTAATGACGTCGGTCAATTCAGCTTTCAGGTAGGCAATCTCATCACCCATCGACCCGGTGGCATCCACCACAAAGGCCACATCGACTACAGGCGAGGCACCCTGACAGGGCTGGTCAACAATTAGCGTATTGCTACCCTGGCCAAACAGACGCGGTTTTTTCAGCGTAAACGTCTTTCCCGCCACGGTGGCTTCCACGACGTATTTGCCTTTGCCAATGTTGGTTGAATCAAGGTTGGCGCGGGACATATCCGCCGAATCGTCGGACCGCCATAACTCACCCCGCCCGGTATTGTCGGTGCGGGTTTGCCAGATCACCTGTTGCCGACTGTCGAGGAGGCGAACGGGCGCATCGATCACCGGAAAACCGTCGGACGTTACCACCTGCACCGAATACCTGTCTACCGGGGCTATACGCCAAAGGGTACGGTACTGTTTCAGGTCGTTTTTGGTAATGTCCTGCCAGAGCATCCATTTGCTGTAGTCATAAATTTCGCCCGCCGTCAATTGCCCCGCCTGTTGCTGCTGTTCGCCGGGTACACGTATGACCATACGCGATGAGGAAGGCGTACCCGGCGTGGGCGACGACTTAAACGAGGCAGGCGACGCACTTGATTCTCCCGCTGCAATCGTGGCGATGCTACCCGTGTACGTTCGTTTGGCGTGGGTAGCGTAACCCGTCACAACTACTTCGTCAAGCGTTCGTGCATCCCGCTTCATCCGAATCAGCAGCGTATCGATATCCGATTTTACCACGGCTGTTTGGTGGACATAACCGATATAGCTAGTACTCTTCCAATTTAATCTTTACATTTACTTTGTTGATTCGCCGGGTTTACCTGAACATACCATCGGTTGAGTTTATCCTCCGCAGTAGCTACCGTAAAACTCCAGTGTATCTTCACTAATCGCTCATTACGTTCA
>JBBRMP010000113.1:0-18465 GCA_038230755.1 Cytophagales bacterium
AATCTAATTAGAAGTATCCGACGAACTGCATTTGGCATGAGCAATTTTGACCACTTACGGCTACGTGTACTCGCCATCTCTACATGACCCGCTAAGTAAACAAAATCAGTGCCCCACAAAATTTGTCAGACAACCAAAAAATATAACAGCCCCCCGACCCCCGAAGGGGGAGGGCTAACACACGCGTAGCTTCGCAACCGGAGACTACGCGTGCGTTAGCCCTCCCCCTTCGGGGGTCGAGGGGCCACTACTTATGAAACATAAACGTAGGCCAAAGGTACGCCACGGCTGGTATACAGAGTCGAGGGGCCACTACTTATGAAACATAAACACCTGTTCTTCCTGGCCGCGTTCACCCTCTCGCTCACCTCCTGCGTGACGGTGAAAGAATACCAGAAAAGCCGCATCAACGATTCGGAAATGGAGCTATCGTCGCGGAAAGCGGAGAAGTTCGAGACCGGTTTTTACCTCTACCGCGAAGGGCCGTCGGGGGCCAATGGCGGGAAGAGCAGCGGCGGCTGTGGTTGTAACTGAGCCCCGATTATGAAGAAACGAATTCTCACCGTAGCGCTTTTGCTGGCTGGCCTGGTTGGTCGGGCGCAGACGCAGCCCGCCACCGAGACGGGTTATGAAGCCCGTCAGTTGAAAGTCGAAGAGATCAATTTCGTGTCGAACTATTACCATCAGGAAGGCAACAACTCGGCGGTGACGGGCGGCATTGGCACTGAAAAACTCACCAACTACGCCAACTCATTTGATCTGGTGCTGAGCAAAACTGACCGGCGTAACCGTCTGCACACGTTCTCCCTCGACGCCAACATTGACTACTACACCTCGGCCTCGTCTGATAAAATCGACCCGCTGACCATCTCGTCGGCATCGAAGAGTGACGTCCATGTTTACCCGCCCATCTCGTGGCGCGTGGCCGACCCGCTGACCCGCACCTCAAAGAGTATCGGGTACTCTTATTCGCACGAATACGACTACCAGTCGCACGGGTTTACGGCGCAGGTGGCCAAAACGTCGCTGGATAACAACCGGGAAATAAGCGTGCGCGGCTCAGCCTTTTTCGATACGTGGAAGGCCATTCTGCCCGCCGAATTACGCCCCGCCAACTACGGCTCTGGGTCGCAGAATGACCGCGTTGGGGTGGATTACAAGCCGCGAAATTCGTTCAATCTGGCCCTGTCGCTGTCGCAAGTGGTGAACAAACGGCTGCAATTACTGGCCACTATCGAGCCATCATTGCAGCAGGGTCTGCTCAGTACGCCCTTCCACCGCATCTATTTTACCGACGGTTCCGAACGCGTTGAACGCCTGCCCGGTACGCGCCTGAAATTACCTATTGGCCTTAGAGCCAATTACTTCTACGGCGACCGCATCATCATTCGGTCATTCTACCGCTTCTATATCGATGATTGGGGGATGAAAGCGCACACGGCCAACCTGGAGGTGCCGGTGAAGCTGACGCCGTTTTTGTCGGTGAGTCCATTCTACCGGTTTCACACCCAAACCGCCGTGTCGTTTTTCCGGCCTTACGGTCAGCACGACCCCGCCCTACTCTACCACACCAGCGACTATGACATTGGCAACATTACCACGCAGTTTATAGGAACAGGTCTCCGCATGGCTCCCCCCGGCGGCGTGTTGGGCATCCGCGCCTGGAACGCCCTCGAACTGCGCTACGGCCACTACACGCGCAACACCGGTATGGTGGCCAATAGCCTCACGTTGCTGGTGAAGGTGAAGTAGAAAGTTACCAGATGGGGAACGATTCTTCTAATCTTCTACGTTCCCCATTTGGTAACACTTCAATATCGAAGTGCCTGTAGTCCAAAAGTGTTTTTTATGAAGAAGAGGTTTATGCGTGTAGTGGCTTCCAAAACTTTACGAAATTTTTGGAAAGTATATCCAAAAGTTAAATTAGCACTTGAAATTTGGGAGAGTAGGATACAGAGTCAGATTTGGGCAAACCCAAATGAAATAATAACTAATTTTCCTGGATCTGATACAGTAGGCAATAATCGAATAGTTTTTAATATTGTCCGTAATGACTTTAGACTCACCGTCACGTTCAGGTATAAAATTCAAGTGTGTTACATAAACTTTATCAACACTCACGAAGAATATGATAAGATTGATGACGTGAAGACGGTCAACTTACCAAAACAATAGCTGATAATCAGTAGAAAACGCTATATGGTACAATTAAGCAGGAGCTAACTTAGATATATGATCGTGACGCTCACTGGATTCTATGGCTTAATATAATACCTACATGGAAATTATCACACCAACGCAATACGTAGCTCGTCTAATTAAAACGGAGGAGCAGTACAATGAAGCATTGGCTATCATTGGAACACTGATGGACTGCGAAGATGACTCACCTGAGATGGAAACGCTCGAAGTGGTCAGCCTGCTAGTCTATGAATATGAGCAACAGGAATATCCAATTGGCGAAATTGACCCAATCGAGGCCATTAAATACCAGATGGAGGAGTTGGGAGTATCAACAGCAGAAATGGCAGAACTGGTAGGCGGCAGAAGTCGCTTATCGGAACTGTTAAATAAAAAGCGACCTATTTCTGTTAAACAGATTAAGTCGCTTTCCGTCCGTCTACAATTACCGGCTGATATTTTGCTAGCACTGGTTTAAATTACGCCATTACATTCCAGAGCTTGGCGGGGGCTTTTTTATTTTTGAGCTTGTGCTCGCCGACGCTTTCGCACTGAAACGACTCTTTCACGATGTCGTAACAGGCTTCGGTAATCAGAATCTGCCCACCCTGCGCCGTCGATTGCAAGCGTGAGGCCGTGTTCACCACGTCGCCAATGACAGTGTAGTCGAGGCGGCGGAGCGTGACCGAACCAATATTGCCCGATACCACCTCGCCGCTGTGGAGACCAATGGAGACCTCTGGCTGATACGGTTTGCCCGATAATTCCTCTTTAATAGTCTGAATCTGAGTGCGGATATTGAGGCTGGTCTCAATGGCTTTGTCGAGGTGGTATTCGCCCTGGAAAACGGCCATTACGGCGTCGCCCATGAACTTATCGACGTAGCCACCCTGCCCGATAATCTCCTTCACCATCACGTCGAAATACTTGTTGATCAGGCCAACCACCGTGGCGGGAGTTTCGCGCTCGGCAATGGCCGTGAAGCCGCAAATATCAACGAAAACAATGGTGGCGCTGGTGGTTTCAGAGGCCGTCAGCGACTGCTCGAAGCCCGACTTGGTCATGAACTTCAGCACGCTTTCATCTACATACATGCGCAGGATGTTGTTTTCCTTCACGGCCTTCACCGTTTGGCGCAACTCATGCACGTGCTCGATGGTCCTGAGCATGGTTAGCTCCAGGTCCTCGAAATTGACCGGCTTGGTGACGAAGTCGTAGGCCCCCCGGTTCATGGCCATGCGGATATTTTCCATATCGCCGTAGGCCGATACCATTACGGTTTTGAGCAGCGGGTTCGACTCGGCCATCTTCAACAGCAACGTCAACCCGTCCATTTCAGGCATGTTGATGTCGGCCAGAACAACGTCGATATCGGGTTCCTGTTGCAACACAGCTAGCGCCTCGACACCATTATGGGCAAACGAAAATTCGTATTTCTGTTCCCGAATCTGCTTCCGAAACTTCTGTTTGATTAACAGTTCCAGATCCGGCTCGTCGTCTACGACAAGGATTTTTGCTTTCATGAAAGGGTATGCTTTCCGTTCTTTAAAGGTAGGCATAGCCGTTCAAAGTCTAAAGTCCAACGGTTAAAGTGGCTGGGCTACTGGATAAGTGGTTGCCAGACGACTTTAACCATTGGACTTTAGACGTTGAACGGAGCTACAACCCCTCTACCGTGCGCTTCACAAACGCGGTGAGGCCAGGGCCGGTGAGGCGGTTTTGCGCTAAAAGGGCCAGATCATAAAGCTGCTTGGCCAGTTTTTGCTGCGCCTCGCCCTCCAGTGACAGTACCTTCTGCGCCAACGCATGGTTGGCGTTGATGGCCACGTTATAGCCGCCGGGCATGTTGCCGAACATGTTCATCTCGCCACTCAACGCCGACATGTCTTTCATGCGCCGCATAAACTCGGGCATCGTGATCGACACGGGCATCTCGTCGGCGGGAAGTGATTCCACACTGATAGTCAATGACTTGTCGTTTAACGTTTCCTCAAACGCCGTTTTCAGCTTTGTCTTGTCATCGTCTGATAGTACGCTTTCGTTGCTGATTCCCGCGTCAATGAGTTTGTCGAGGGTGTCAGCATCGACGCGTTTGAAGGTGGTCTTTTCCAGCTTGTATTCCAGCGCGTTGATGAAGTGCGGGTCGATCACGGTGTCCATCACCAGCACATCGTAACCCCGGCGTTTAGCCGAGTCGATGTAGGCGTCCTGCTGGAGGCGGTCGGTGGTGTAGAGCAAAACTACCTGCTCATTTTTGTCCGTCTGCGTGGCCTGAACGTACTCGCGGTACTCGTTAATCGTGAAAAATTTACCGTCGGTGTTCTTCACCAAAGCAAAGTCTTTGGCTTTCTCGTAGAACTTCTCGTCGCTGATGGCCCCGTACTTGATAAACATGCCAATGTCGTCGAATTTCTGTTCAAAACCGGCGCGGTCATTCTGGAACAGCTCATTCAGTTTGTCGGCCACTTTCCGGGTAATGTAGCCGTTGATTTTCTTCACGTTACCGTCGGCCTGCAAGAAACTCCGCGACACGTTGAGCGGAATATCGGGCGAGTCGATCACGCCGTGAAGCATCATCAGGAAATCAGGCACCACGTCTTTCACCTCGTCGGTGATGAACACCTGCCGACTGTAGAGCTGAATTTTCTCCCGCTTCATCTGGAACTTGTCGTTGGCCAGTTTCGGGAAATACAGCACGCCCGTGAGGTTGAACGGGTAATCGACGTTGAGGTGAATCCAGAACAGTGGCTCCTCGCTCATGGGGTACAACTCGCGGTAGAACGTCCGGTAGTCGTCGTCGGTGAGATCGGCGGGGGCTTTGGTCCAGATCGGCGTGGCATCATTGATGACGGCCCCGTCAAATTCCACCGGCACGGGCAGGAACCGACCATATTTTTCCAGAATACCCCGGATGCGGCCTTTGTCCAGAAATTCGGCTGAATCAGGTGCGATGTGGAGGATAATATCGGTGCCCCGGTCGGCTTTATCAGACTCTGTCAGTTCATATTCCGTCGATCCGTCGCACACCCAACGCACTGCCTGCGAGCCTTCTTTGTAAGACTTAGTAATGATCTCGACGTTCTCCGACACCATGAACGCCGAATAGAAGCCTAAGCCAAAATGGCCGATGATGTTGGTTTCCTCGCCGGTAGTCTTGTCTTTGTATTTCTCGATGAATTCGGTGGCACCCGAAAACGCAATCTGGTTAATATACTTCTTCACCTCGTCGGCGGTCATGCCAATACCCCGGTCGCTGATGGTGATCGTTTTGGCTTCCTCGTCGAGGGCCACGGTAATTTTCAGTTCGCCGATTTCCTCGCCGTATTCGCCGTAGGAAGCCAGTTTTTGCAGTTTCTGGCTGGCATCGACGGCATTGCTGACCAGTTCGCGCAGAAAAATCTCGTGGTCGGAATACAAGAATTTTTTGATGATGGGGAAGATGTTCTCGGTATGGATCGAGATCTGCCCTTTTTCGTTTTGTACGGATTCCATAGTAAAAGCGGATTAGTGACGGTCCGACGTTTCGGTGAGCGAATGAGTGAATTGCCTACGCTCACAATGTCTGTTTTATAATCTCCAAAAGGCGTTCCAGATGGGGTTGGGTCTGTCAGATTGACAGAAAATCAGGACATTTGCGTCAACCGGTCGCCCGTTCACGCTCACCCCCGTTTACTACCTTGAAAACACTCGTTCTTTTTCTGCTATCCATCCACCTGGCCACGGCGCAGGGAGTGGTCTGGACAGCCGTGCAACCCAGCGTGTGGAAAGCCACCGTGGGTAAACCAGAAGCCTATAACTTACTGACAGCCAGCGGCGCTACGCCCAATGTTGCCGCGTTGACAAAGCTGGGGAAAACGCCGTTTCCGCTGGCACAACCCGCTATTTCGGCCCGCGTTGTCGATGGCAAAACGTACCTGCGCTTCCCCCTCGACCACACCGAACAACTCTACGGTTTTGGCCTGAATTTCCAGACTGTTCACCAGCGGGGGCGCATTCTGAACCTCCACGTTGACCATTTTGGCAACACCGACAATGGCCGAACGCACGCACCTACCCCCTTCTATGTATCCTCGAATGGCTACGGCGTCTTTATCAACTCGGCCCGTTACCTCACCGTTTATGCTGGTACGGCCTCCCGAAAAGACAGCCCCGATGCCCCCGAAAGCAAAGACCGCAACACCGACAAGTCGTGGGAGGCAAGCCCCTATTCCGACGCTGTGGAGGTGCTGGTGCCCGCTGATGGGGTCGAGGTTTACGTTTTTGGCGGACCAAAACCGCTGGACGTGGTGCGGCGTTATAACCTCTTCAACGGGGGTGGGTGCCTGCCGCCACGCTGGGGACTTGGGTTTCAGCAGCGCGTTAAAACCCTCTATACGGCCACCGAGGTAGCCGCCGAAGCAGCCCAGTTCGAACACAAAGGCTTCCCACTCGACATGCTTGGTCTGGAACCAGGCTGGCAAACCAAGTCGTATCCCTGCACGTATGAATGGGACAAAACCCGCTACCCCAACCCGAAAGCGTTTTTGCAGACCATGCTGGCCAACGGCATCCATACCAACCTCTGGATCAACCCCTACGTATCGCCGAGTGCCTCTATTTTCAAGGCCATTTTGCCGCTAACGGCCTCACACACCGTCTGGACGGGCATTGTTCCGGATATGAGCATGCCCCGGGCTCGGCAGATTTTCTTCGGGCAATTGGCCAAAGACGGTGTCGATAATGGCGTGAGCGGCTATAAAATAGACGAGGTGGATGGCTATGATGTCTGGCTCTGGCCCGACGTTGCCACGTTCCCGTCGGGGCACGCTGCCGAACAGATGCGGCAAACCTATGGCCTGCTGATGCAACGGTACAGCACCGATCTCTACCGGGCAAAAAACAGCCGTACCTACGGACTGGTGCGGGCGTCCAACGGCGGCGGGTCGGCCTTTCCCTACGTGATCTATAACGATTATTATAAGCACGAAGATTTTGTTACCGCCCTGATCACCAGCAGCTTTGCGGGTGTACTGTGGACGCCAGAGGTGCGGGCATCTAAAACCGGCGAAGAATGGCTGCGGCGGTTTCAGACGGTGGTGTTTTCGCCGATGGCCATGATCAACGCCTGGGACAGTGGCACCAAGCCCTGGTCGTTTCCCGAAGTAAGCAAACAGGTGCAGGCTATGGCGCTGCTCCGGATGCAGATGATGCCCTACTGGTACAGCGAATTTGCCAGTTACCACTACGAGGGCACCCCCCCGTTTCGGGCTATGAACCTGGAAGAGGGCTTTACGTCGGCGGTGAGTCAGGAACTGAAAGACCAGTACATGGCGGGCCAGAACCTGCTGGTGGCACCCCTGTTTACGGGCCAGACAAGCCGGATTGTCACGCTGCCCAAAGGCAATTGGTACGATTTCTACACCGGCGAACTGGTGGGTAACGGGCAGCAAATCACGACGTCACCGGGGCTGGATCGTATTCCGGTCTACGTAAAAGACGGAGGCATTGTGCCCATGATACCCGCCCGGCTCCACGCGCCCAGATCCAGTGACGTTATCCCCATCGAGGTACGGTATTATGGCAGCAAACCGGGTAGATATCAGCTGTATGATGACGATGGCGAGACGTTCAATTACGAAAAAGGACAGTACAGCTTCCGGGATATTCGGGTGATCAAACAGCCAAACGGCCAGCTCAATGGCTCCATCTCGCCCCCCGAACCCGGCAAACCCAACACCGTGGGCGCGGTCACGTACCGGCAGATGACCAACTAACAGGCGCAGATAGCCGCGAGTATGGCGAGAATCCGTTGACCAACGTCTTAAACATGGCTTCAATACCCCAAACCCCTACATATAAAGACATTTCTATGTCTGACTTCGAAACGCTCCGTCAGCAGCCAGGATCGCTGGTCGTTGACGTACGCGACGAATGGGAGTTTGACGAATTTAACCTCGGCGGCCTTAATATTCCCCTGCCCGACATTCGCGCCCGCCGGGCCGAATTAGTGCCTTACAATCCCCTACTAGTCATTTGTACTAACGGTGTTCGTAGTCGGATAGCCGCCAAAGACTTGCTGCGTCACCCGGAGTTTTTCGGCAAAACGATCTACCATCTGGCGGGTGGCATTGTGGAGAGTGAAAGCTAGTTCAAGGTCAATCCACAATCAAAAACTCCGGCTTAGCGGCTTCTTTCTCCACGGGGGGCAGGTATATCTGCATGATTTCGTGGACGTTGAGCCGAATCATGTGTGATAGCTGATTCAGTGGCAGGTTATTCCGTTCGGTACCAAACGGCTGCTGAATCTCTTCGCCGATGATCTCCAACCCCACCAGCACGTAGGATACGGCCAGTACCGTCGGGATAGTCAGGTAGCCAAACTCCTCGATTACCGTAAAGGGCATAATGCCTACGTAGAGCAGGATGAATAGCTTGATGAAAAAGCTGTAGGAGAACGGAATAGGTGTGCTTTTGATGCGTTCGCAAATGCCCGATACGTCCAGGTAGGCTATCAACAGGGTGTCAAGACTAATCAGTTGGGAGTCGGAGATAATGCCTTCCTCATATAGCCGTTGCTTGCGCACCTGAACCTGCGCCATGATGCCGTTGGGCAGGTGGTCGTAGTGTTGCAGGGTGCTCAACTGGTGGCCATCGGCATCGTCCACCTCGTCCAGATCACGGGTATCGCGGAGATAATTTTTGAGCGCAAAGGAGAAATTCGACAGCATCTTGGCAAAAAATAACCGGTCGTCGTGGCGGGTGGTGGGCAGTAGCGCGTTGAGGTACGTAGCCAGCGTGCGGTTGGTGTTCACCAGCGTTCCCCAGGCCCGGCGACCTTCGTAGAACCGATCATAGGCCGTATTAGTCCGAAAAAGCAGCAGCAAACTCAGCAGAATACCCATGCCTGACAGGAACTCGGTGGGGACATTTTTCAGCCGCAAGTCAGCGAAATACAGCTCTACGATGGTGATGATAACCAGATAAGCCAATACCCAGGCCAGGCGCTTAAAGATCGACAAAGCCGTTCGGCCAGTGTGGAAATGCCAGATGGCCTGAAACCAGTCGTTTTTTTGGTAAATAATCACGGGTGCGTTGAGAACAGAAAGAGAAGAGACAAAAGACATAAGACTAACTGTATTAGCCAATAACTGGTTATGTCCTTCGCCTTTTCTCTTTCTGCCGACGTCCTCCTTAAACGGTTAATTCTCCCTCGAAAACGCGCTGGGCAGGTCCAATCAGGTATATGTTGTCAAAGCTGCCGTCGGGATGGGAGTCAAACGCCACGCGGAGGTTACCACCCAGGGTCCGAATGGCTACGGGGCTGGTCAGACCAAACTGCCGGTGGGCCACCAACGCCGCCGCCGTTACGCCCGTGCCGCAGGAATAGGTTTCGTCTTCAACACCGCGCTCATAGGTCCGCACAAACAGGGACTGGTCGGGCATGGTTTGCACAAAATTAACGTTGGTGCCACCAGGGCTAAACGGCGCTGAATACCGCAACGGACGTCCCACCGCCACCACGTCGAGGTTTTCTACGTCGTCGTCAAACTGCACTACGTGGGGCGAACCTGTGTTCAAAAAACTGAATGCCGTGTGGTGCTTCATGCCAGCAACATCGCCCATCCGTAGCCTGATTTCGTCGCTCTGTACCTGCGCTTCGTGTGGCCCATCGACGGCGATAAACCGGACGTGATTGGTGATGAGGCCAAGGTCATGGGCAAAGCGCACGAAGCACCGCCCGCCGTTGCCGCACATACTGCCTTCGGCCCCGTCGGCATTGAAATAGACCATCCGTAGCGTGCCGTCGGGGTCGGTTTGAAGCAGAATAAGGCCATCGGCTCCAATGCCAAAATGGCGGTGACATAACCGCGCTACCAACGCCTGATCGGCCACCGGAAACGTCCGCGTCCGGTCGTAGATCATCACGAAATCGTTGCCGGTACCCTGGTATTTGTGGAAGGTCATGATAAACCGGTTGACGTATTTGCTGGAAACAGAAAAGGCTGCCCATGGGCAGCCTTTTCTGTTTCCAGCAAATACGGGAAAATCTTATGCTGCTACGGCAACTTTGGCAGGTTTGGCGATCCGCTCTTTCACACGGGCCGCCTTGCCCTGACGGCCACGGAGGTAGAACAACCGGGCTCGGCGTACTTTGCCCAGGCGTACTACGTCAATTTTGTCAACGTTGGGCGACAGCAGCGGGAAAATCCGCTCGACACCAATGCCGTTCGATATTTTACGTACCGTAAACGTTTCGCCACCCGTGTTTGGGTTGCGGCGTTGGATTACCGTACCGGTGAAAAGCTGGATGCGCTCTTTGGCACCTTCACGGATTTTCACGTGTACATTGACCGTATCGCCGGCCCGGAATACGGGCAGTTCGGCGCGCCGCTTGGCGTTGTCGGCTTCCACTAATTTAATCAGCTCACTCATGACCGTAATCGTATAGCGCAGGTTCTGCGGGCGGTAAGATTTTTCTAAATCGAGGCGCAAAGATAGTAGTTTATTCAGTCACAGAAAATAGTTTTGTCGAATACAGTTGACACAGCCCGCATGAAAATCCTTGACGTTGACCAGATTCGGCAACTTGATCAGTACACCATTCTCAACGAACCCATTGCCCCTATCCAGCTTATGGAACGGGCCTCACAGGCCTTTACCAACTGGTTTATGGCCCGGTTCGACAACAAAACCGCCGTCAAGATCTTCTGCGGTCTGGGCAACAACGGCGGCGACGGCCTGGCCATTGCCCGGTTGCTGATTCAGGCCGACTACCCCATCGAGGTGTTTGTGGTGCGCTACGCCCCCCGTGAGTCCGACGATTTTGCCCACAACCACCGCCGCCTCAAGCTGCTCACCACGCCCGTTTACATAGAAAACCCCGGCGACATTCCCACCCTGCGCCACAGCGACGTGGTGATCGACGCCATCCTGGGATCGGGTATTTCGCGGCCTGCCGAAGGCATTGTTCGGTCGGTGATCGAGACCATCAACCGCGCCCCGGCCACCGTCGTTTCGGTCGATATTGCCAGCGGACTGCACGCTAATTCAGCCACCGAACCCGGCGAAATCACGATCTGCCCCGACTATACGATTACGTTCGAGATGCCCAAACTGGCCATGCTGTTACCCGGCAATGCCAAGTCAGTTGGCGAATGGCACCTAGTGGATATTGGGCTGCATCAGCGGTTTATCGACCAGTCGCCAACACCGTATTATTACACCACCCGCGACGAGGCCCGGCTGCTGTTGCGGCGGCGGGACCGGTTTTCCAATAAAGGCACCTTCGGCCATGCGCTGCTGCTGGTGGGTAGTTATGGCAAGATTGGCGCGGGGGTGCTGGCGGCGCGAGCCTGTTTACGGTCGGGGGTGGGGCTGCTGACGGTGCAGGTGCCCAAATGCGGGTATGGTATTTTGCAAACGTCGGTGCCGGAGGTCATGTGCCGCCCCGACGTAAACGAACGCCTGCTCACCGGCCCCAGCGAAGTAGAAGGTCCCGCCCTGGCCGATTACGCCGCCGTGGGCATTGGTCCGGGTATTGGCAAGGCCCCCGAAACGGCCCGGTTCCTGCGCGAAGTACTTACCAACTGCCGCAAACCCGCCGTGATCGACGCCGACGCGCTGAACCTGCTGGCCGACCACCGCGACCTGATGGGACTGTTGCCCGAAAACAGCATTCTGACGCCCCACCCCAAGGAGTTTGAGCGCCTGACCCAACGCTGGCAAAACGACTACGATAAGCTCGAAATCCTCCGCGACTTTGCCCAGCGCAAGCAGGTGATTGTGGTGCTGAAAGGCGCCCACACCGCCGTGGCGCTACCCAACGGCGACGTTCACTTCAACTCGACGGGCAACCCCGGCATGAGCACCGGCGGCACCGGCGACGTACTCACGGGTGTGCTCACGGCCCTACTGGCGCAGGGCTACGACCCCGTTGAGGCGGCGGTGCTGGGCGTGTTTGCTCACGGACATGCGGGCGACCTGGCCGCTGAACAACGCGGCGAGGTCGGCCTGACTGCTTCTGACGTGATCGACAGCCTGCGGTGGGTGTGGTAATTGGGTGGGAATCTTCTACAGGAGCGGGAAAAAAATTCCCCATTCTGGGCAATCAATCATCTGGGATAGATACTACTATGTGTGTCTATAGGACCATTTTTATCGACTGAACAAACCGGTAATAACCGCTTAATCAATCGATTACCATCCACATACCTGATCGCGTAGTTCTACGCTAGAAGTGCTACTAAACAGGCACCAAATTTGATCTGTGATTGTACAGCCTCACTAAAACAACAATCACGAACAACATGGCAAATTACACACAGCGTGAGTGGCGGCTAAGTCAGGCCCCCTCGAAGTCGAAGGCCGACTTAGGCCAGACAGCCGCCCTGGGCGGCACAACCCTAGCCTTGTTTGCGTACATCGTGTACCATTTTGTGTATCCGCTCATTGCTAAAGGACTACTCTTCTAAGCATTTCATAGTTTGTTATTGCCACTTTCCACTCCTGCGAAAAGCCTGTTCATCTGAGCGGGCTTTTTTGTTGAGAAAAGGTTTAAAGGGGTCAACACAGAGTCACAGAGAAGGGCACAGAGACACAGAGGAGGAATATTTTTTGTGTTCTCTCTGCCCTTCCCTGTGACTCTGTGTTGACCCCCTTTACCGTAATAGCTGATACGTCAGGAACGCCGCACCGTAGGCGAGTACGCTCATGTAGGCCAGTTGCAGCAGCGGCCATTTCAGGCTGTGGGTTTCGCGGTAGGTGGTGGCCAACGTGCTCATGAACCTACTTTTTTCGTATATTTAATCAACTCTTCTACACAAAAACTTAGGGATCATGGTCGTTCGACTCAAGCCGAAAACGGCACAAAAACAGATCAAAGCTGTTTTACACAAGGCGAAAGAAACAGCTAAACCCTTTGATATCAGCCGATTCGCGGGCGCCCTGACGTGGGGGCAGGATGCCGTCGAATTTCAGCGTGACCTACGGCGCGAGGACTAAATGGAGCGACTTTTCTGTGATACCAACGCCCTTATTCGCTTCCTGGAAAATGACGAAATGGTTGTTCCACTGCTCTCGGGTAAGCGGTTATTCATCTCGATAATTACGGAGATGGAACTACAATGCAAACCGAATATAAAGGCTACTGAACGCGCCATCATCCGTGAAATGCTGACTTACCTGACGATCATTGACCTAACAAAAACTATCAAAAACCGGGCTATCAAAGTACGTCTTTCTACCCGACTCAAGTTGATGGATGCTATCGTTGGGGCATCGGCCATTGAAACGGGCTTACCACTCGTTACCGCCGACGAAAAGTTTAGCAGCCTCCGGGGCACTGATGTGCTGATTTTACCGAGCAGAACTAGTTAACTACTTCAACACCTGATACGTCAGGAACGCCGCGCCGTAGGCCAGCACCGTCATATAGGCCAGTTGAAGTAGCGGCCATTTCAGGCTGTGGGTTTCGCGGTAGGTGGTGGCCAGCGTACTCATGCACATCATGGCGAACACGTAAAACACCAGCAGCGACCACGCCAGGGCGGGCGTATACATCGCCCCGCCCGTGATAGGGTTGCGCTCGGCCCGGAGCCGTTGTCGAATCGTAGTCGTGTCGTCCGTGTCGCCCGCACCAATGCTGTATATGGTGGACATGGTGCCGACGAACACTTCACGGGCGGCAAAAGATGATAGCAGCGCAATACCGATCTTCCAGTCGTAGCCGAGGGGCCGGATGGCGGGTTCGATAAAGTGGCCGAAATGGCCCGCATAGGATGATTCGAGGCGTTCGGCGGCCACGGCGTTAGCTATTTCATTAACAGATTTGCCCGTCATGGTTTGGCGAACGTGGGTTTCGGCATCGGCCATTTGGGTGCCGGGACCGTAGCTGGCCAATACCCACAGCACAATGGAAATGGCCAGAATGACCCGCCCCGCTTCCCACACAAACGACCGCACACTTTCCCAGACCGTGAGGCCGACGTGATTCCAGCGGGGCATTTTAAAGGTGGGTAACTCCATCACAAACAGGCTGCGCTCTTTGGTTTTCAAGACCGTTTTAAATACCCATGCCGCCCCCAATGCCGACACTAATCCCAGCAGATACAGGCTCATCAGGGCCAGCCCCTGCAAGTTGAAAACACCCCCCCACCGCCGGTCGGGCACCACGAGGGCAATTAAAATCGTGTAGATGGGTAACCGGGCCGAGCAACTCATCAGCGGCGTGACGAGGATCGTGATGAGCCTATCTCGGCGCGAACTGATGGAGCGCGTGGCCATGATGGCGGGAACGGCGCAGGCCACCCCCGAAATGAGCGGTACCACACTACGGCCATTCAACCCAAACTTGCGCATGATGCGGTCCATAAGCACCATCACCCGCGACATGTAGCCCGATTCTTCGAGGAGCGAGACCAGCAAAAACAGGAACGCGATGGGCGGAATAAACACCAGCACCCCGCCAATGCCCGCCAGAATACCGTCGGTGAGCAGATCGGTGAGGGGGCCGGGCGGAAGCTGATGCCTCAGGCTGCCCGTGAGCCAGGCTACCCCCGCCTCGATGTATTGCACCAGCGGGTCGGCCCAGACAAAGATGGACTGGAAAATGAGCAGCAGAATGGTCGCAAAAATTACGTAGCCCCAGATAGGGTGCAGCAAAAACCGGTCGAGTTTCTGGCTCCAGGTGGGTTGCCCCACGGGCCGGTTGTTGGTAACGGCATCGGTGATAATGCCCGCGATGAGTTCGTAGCGGCGGATGGTTTCGCGGACCTGAAACGCGGGTTCGCTGAACTGATACTTATCAATGAGCACGTCGAGACCCATGCGTTGCTGCTTGTTCAGGAACGTGAACCCGTCGTGCTGAATAACGTATTGCAGGGCCAGGTAGCTGTTGGTAAGGCCGTACTGCGCTTCGGCTTCGGCCAACAGACCGGGCTTACCGGCGGCGATGTCTTCGGCCAGAACGGGATCGGTTTCGGGGTCGAAGAAAAGGGTTTCGGCCATAATAGGGGCCTCCAGTTGCTGCAAAACGGCTTTTTTGATCAATTCAACCCCTTCGCCGGTGCGGGCGTTGATCCGCACCACGGGTACACCCAGCCGCATCGACAGCCGCACGGCGTTGACTTCCTGCTGCTGCTGTTTGGCCACGTCGAGCATGTTCAGGGCCAGCACCACCGGCACGTGCAGGTCCATGATCTGCGTGAAGAGCAGCATGTTGCGCCGCAGGTTCGAGGCATCCAGCACCACCACGGCCACGTCGGGGTAATCGGGGTGGCTGGGATTGGCCAGAATGTCGGTAACGAGTTGTTCGTCGGGCGATTTGGGATAGATCGAGTAGACACCCGGCAGGTCGACGACGGTGATATCGGCGGTGGGGGTAAGTTGGCAGGTGCCCGACTTTTTGTCCATCGTCACACCGGGGAAGTTTCCCGTTTTCTGACGAAGGCCCGTAAGCTGATTGAACAGGGATGATTTACCGGCGTTGGGATTCCCAATCAGGGCCAGTGTGGAAGACGATGCCAAGGTTTGTGTACACAGTTACGGCGTTCGGCGCTGATGGCCAGCAACTCTATGCACGCACCATGCACCAAACGCTTATTCCCCTTCGAGTAAAATGGTGGCGGCTTCGGCCCGGCGCATCGACAGGCAATAGCCGGCCACGTTCAGGCATATGGGGTCACCCATGGGTGCTTTACCGTGCAGGCAGATCTCTTCGCCGGGCAGGCAGCCCATTTCAAGCAATTTAATAGAAGCCCATTGGTCACTAAACGACTTGATCCGGGCTTTTTCGCCGGGTTTCAGGTCTGCTACAGTGCGGTTGCTCATGGTATTCTTATTTAGACTTCATTTAAACAAACGCAAGTTTACGGGCTAAAGTTTGTCTTTGCAAAAAAACAAGCCGCCCCCAACAGGAGGCGGCTTGCCAGCATGTAGATGAAGCAACAGGTTAGTTGCTCGTCTGCGTGATGGTGTTGCCCATACCCATCTGATTGACGTTGGCCGTGTGACCTGAACCGCCCGTGCTATTTTGGGTCACGTTCAGCGTGTTGGCATCGCCCGACTGCTGCGCAAACGAACCCGTAGCACTCCCCCGCAAGATGTTGCCGTTGCCCGTTTGGCTGATCATGGCGTCGTTGCCCGTGGCACCGGTGCTGTTCTGATACAGACGGGCCTCATTACTATTGCCGTTCTGGTTCATGGTGGCCCCGTTGCTGGTGCCCGCCTGATAGAGTAACCCCTTGTTGCTGGTGCCCGACTGCGTAACCGACCCAACACTATTGATAGACGAAGCGCCAGTGATCACCGCGCCGTCCGCCGTCGTGATGCTCACGAAGCTTCCTGGGCCACCCTCTGCGCGACCTTGGCTCACGAGAGCCTTGTTCAGGTTGCCGCTCTGCTGGTCGATGGTGGCGGTGTTGCCCTGAGCACTACCGCCTGCGTCACGACCCTGGTCGATGAGGGCTTCGCTGTTGCTGGTCCCGTCGGCCTGCGTAATCGTGGCTACGTTATCGTTACTGTTGGCCGTGCCTACGTTAGCTGACGTTCCCTGCACCACCTGCGCATAGTTGTCGCCACTGCCCCCTTGCGTAATCGTTGCCTTATCGTGGGTTGAGGTTGAATTTCCGCCAAATCCCTGATAGACAAAGGCTTCGGCACTGTTGGCATCTGCCGTCTGGGTGATGGTAGCCTCGTTGCCGCCACTGGTTACGCCCAGAAAGCCTTGAGCAATAGTTGCCGCACTCACCGTTCCGCGCTGTGTTAAGGTGGCCGTGCTACCCATGTCTTTCCCATACTGGAGCCCACCTTGCACAATGTCGCCCGTGTTGCCCGTGCCAATTTGCGTCAAGGTCGCATGACTACCCACGGCCTCACCCGATTGATTACCCTGTTCAATAGACCCCGTATTGCCTGTATTGGTCTGCAGAATGGTAGCTTCACTCCCCGACTAACGGCCCGCCGAGATGGGGGAAAAGGGGTCGAGAATGGCACTAGCCCCCTGATCAATGCTGGCGGTGTTGTCGCTGGCGGTTTGGGTAATACGAGCCTGGTTGTTCAGGGACTCCGCCGCTACGCCTGGTGTGTAGTTCAAGTCTGCCGCGTTCGTTTTCCCCTGGTTGATGGTAGCTTTATCGTTGTTCACCACCGCACCCGGATTGTCGGGAGCCGTATAGCCCTGATAGATTTGACCGTAGTTAGACTTTGACGTATTCGACTGGTTTACCGTACCCGTGTTGATAGTGGTACCACCACCATTCTGGCGCACTTCACCGAAATTACTACTGCTGTTGTTGTTCTGGTTGACCATGGCCGTACCCAGAGAACCCTGTTGCTTCGTGCCGGCAAAGTTGCCGTTTCCACTGGCCGAATTGAGCGTTGCCGCCGACGACGATCCCCCGCTGATACCATCGGCACCACCGTTCTGGTTAATGGTCGATGTCTGTTTATCACCACTTTGGGTAGCCCCTGCCCGGTTGCCCTGCGAGCCATCATTTTGGTTGATAGTTGCCATGTTTGGGCCGGTATTGTTGGGGCTGCCGGGCATTCCCTGAAACGTAGCCCCAAAGTTGCCGTAGTTGGCGTTAGCACCCGTGGCCGATCCGGTTGTCTGGTTAATGGTCGATGTTTGCTGATTGCCCACCTGCGTGGCATTGGCGGTCTGGCTGGTGCCGTTCTGATTGACGGTCGAGGTGTTTTGGGCGAAGCCTGCGGCGGCGAAGGCCATCAGGGCAGCGCCGGTAAGGAGTACTTTTTTCATGATGTAGAAAAAACAGGAATGAAAATAGATATGGTAGAGAAGCGTGCAATGCCCGTTGATGGGCTTCCGGCAAGCGTGCCGCTGTAAGCTGGCTGGCGTAGGTAACGCGCTGTTGATCAGGCAACGCCGTTAGTAAATCAGTTGCAGTAGCTCATGCTCACGTGAACACATTTTTGTGTATTCTATACACTAGGTGAGCTATCGACATGGTCGTTTTAAAACGATGTCGTTTCGTGCGGGCAAGCATGACCATAGTCAGCATCGCGCTATACGATTCCGGGAAATGCAGGATGTGTTGGGGAAGATACCGGCTCAGTGGGCCGATTAACCACAGGAAGCAGGCCAGGCAAATTTGCTGGATGGCAACTGGTGTACAATACGAAAGGAGAAGTCGAAATAAGTACCCGTCAATAATTAGTTTTCATTAAACTTTTGGAAATTTATTTTCCAATTAATACCTATTTGAGCCAAACATCGATTAACAGCATAGAAAAGGGTATCCTTGGTCATGTAATCGATTGGGTCAATTTGCTCTTTTTTAATTTTAC
>JBBRMP010000114.1:0-18142 GCA_038230755.1 Cytophagales bacterium
GGTGAACACCTTTTCCCATTCCGAACAGAGCCGTTAAGCCCCGCACTGCCGATGGTACTGGAGTCACGTCCGGGAGAGTAGGCGGCCGCCACCTCGTCATTTCAAAAGGCCATTTCCACCCGGAAATGGCCTTTTTTGTGCTTATTATTCATTTCCACAATCGATGTTTTACACTCGCTCAGTGGTTTCACAAAAAATAACAAGTGTTATTTCTGAGTATACGTAAAAAATTTAGTATGATTATGACTGTTTACCGTAACTAGACAGTCTTAATCATGAAAAAAATTGCTGTGATAAGTGTTATTTGGATGTATTCGATAGGGTCTGTTGAAGCACAAGGGTACTTAAATCGTTGGCGGGATAATAGGGGTGACTGGTACATAGGATTCAGTACATCAACGAGTCGATATTGTGGTGATCTGAGTGAGCGATATAATTATCAGCATTTGCAACTAAGTTGGGGCATTGGTACTAACGTTCAGTATAGAATCGATGAATACTTGAGCCTGCGGCTAGATGCTGGATTAGTTCAGTTGAGAGGCGATGGGCAGTTCACGAAGAATAAGGCTAATAATTTATCCTTTACATCGATAAACCCTTATTCATCTATTAGTCTTCAGGTAGATTTGCAGAACGTTGATAAGCAACAATACAATATCCCCTACGTATGGCTAGGTTTTGGCGCGATCCAGCTAGACCCTACAGCAACGTATAACGGACAGCAGATACACTTAGCTGAATTGCAAACCGAAGGAATCACTTATTCACGTTGGTCCGGACAAGTTACCTATGGTGTCGGGGTACCCTGTCGAGTGAGCAAAAGGGTGCAGATTCGTCCTGAGGGGCGTTATACACATGTGCTAAGCGATCATTTGGATGACGTGAGCACAACGTATTCACCAAGACCTAACTCGTCGATTTTAGCGAGGCAGTTAAGTGATCGTAGCCCGGAAATTGGATTACCTGCCCATTTGGTTGGCGCACAAAGAGGTAACTCTGCTAATAATGATGGCTACTTTTTGCTTTCTTTACAGGTAATTTACAAATGGTAATATTCCTAAAGCCTTAAAATTATGGTTTCATACATTGCCGCAATTGATCAGGGTACTACGAGCACCCGCTGCATGATTTTTGATCATAAAGGCACCGTAATTTCGGTAGCGCAAAAAGAACACACCCAATTTTATCCAAAGCCGGGTTGGGTAGAACACGATCCCGACGAAATATGGCGGAATACACTGGAAGTGATTGCTAAAGCCCGGATTGATTTAAGCCTTCAATTAAAGGATATTGCCGCACTGGGAATTACCAATCAACGGGAAACAACTGTTGTTTGGAATAAACATACTGGTAAAGCTTATCATAATGCCTTAGTGTGGCAAGATATGCGCACAGCCGATGATGTGGCTATTTTTGCTGCCGATGGTGGAATTGATCGTTTTCGTGAGAAAACAGGTCTGCCCCTGGCTACTTATTTCAGCGGTTTAAAATTACGCTGGCTCCTAAACAACGTGCCAGGCTTGCGCGCGGATGCCGAAAAAGGGGACGCACTTTTCGGAAATATTGATAGTTTCCTGATCTGGAATCTTACTGGGGGTATGGGCGGAGGAAGGCACCTGACTGACGTGACGAATGCCAGCCGAACTCAGTTAATGAATCTGCATACGATGGCCTGGGATGAAGAATTGCTTGACACACTCTCTATTCCAAAGCTCATGTTACCCGAAATCCGGCCGAGTAGCGGCTTGTTTGGGGAAGTGAAATCAGAGGTGATGCCGGGAGTGCCCATTACCGGAGTATTGGGTGATCAGCAGGCTGCAT
Source organism: Cytophagales bacterium (assembly GCA_038230755.1). Lineage (GTDB taxonomy): Bacteria > Bacteroidota > Bacteroidia > Cytophagales > Spirosomataceae > Fibrella. The sequence goes on from JBBRMP010000114.1 coordinate 1,822, forward strand.
TGGTAGGGCAAACCTGTTTTGAGCCGGGGCAGGCCAAGAATACATATGGAACAGGGTGCTTTCTGCTACTAAACACGGGTACGTCTCCCCGACCTTCCACCTGCGGTTTGCTGACTACGGTGGCTTATCAATTTGGCAATGAACCGCCTCATTATGCGCTGGAAGGTAGCGTGGCTATTGCTGGTGCGCTGGTGCAATGGTTACGCGATAATCTGGGTATTATCCAGACAAGTGCGGAGGTGCAAACGCTGGCTGCTGAGGTTGATGACAATGGCGGAGCCTACATCGTACCAGCGTTTTCGGGGTTGTACGCCCCCTACTGGAAGAGCACTGCGCGGGGCATAATAGCGGGCTTGACTGGATTTGTAACGAAACAACACATTGCCCGCGCGGTGCTTGAGGCCACCGCGTTCCAGACGTATGACGTGCTGAAAGCAATGGAAGAAGACTCAGGTGTCAAGCTAAAAGCACTGCGTGTAGATGGAGGTATGGTGGTAAACGAATTGCTGATGCAATTCCAAGCCGATATTGCCAATGTACCCGTCGATAGGCCGATTATTACCGAAACTACTGCACTTGGCGCGGCCTACGCTGCTGGTTTGGCGGTAGGTTACTGGGCCTCGAAAGTTGATCTGACGGCAAATTGGGGCGTTGAAGCCACTTTTACACCAGTTATGGAATCAGCGCAGCGTAGCCAACTGTTAACATCCTGGCACAAGGCCGTGCAACGGTCGTTTGATTGGATAGATTAGACCGCCAAGCTTTTGAAGCTTGCGTTGATTTAAGTAAATTGATGAAATTTTAGTACGAAAAACAGATAAACTATGTCGTACGATTATATCATCATCGGAGCCGGGTCGGCGGGGTGTGTGTTGGCCAACCGGCTGTCGGCGGAGGCGGGCGTGACAGTGTTGCTGCTGGAGGCGGGGGCACCTGACAAAAAAATGGAAATTCATATTCCTGCCGCCTATTCCAAACTAAACCGGACGTCGGTGGATTGGGCTTACTATACCGAGCCACAGGAGCACGTCGACGGGCGGCGGATGTACCTGCCTCGTGGCAAGACGCTGGGTGGCAGTAGCTCGACCAATGCGATGGCGTACGTTCGCGGAAACCGGGCTGATTATGACGATTGGGCTGCGCATGGCAATGCCGGATGGGCCTATGATGCTATTCTGCCGTACTTCAAACGGTCAGAGCATAACGAGCAACTGGGGCAACTTAACGCTAATTATCACGGTGGCGACGGACCGCTAAACGTGACCTACGCTACGCGGTTCAGAACGCCGCTCGCCGATGCGTTTGTGAAGTCGTGCGTGGAAACGGGCATTCGGGAAACCCCCGATTTCAACGGGGCCGAGCAGGAGGGCGCGGGGCTGTTTCAGTTTACGATTAAAGACGGCAAACGCCATAGCACCGCCGCCGCGTTTCTGAAACCAGTCATGCAGCGGCCCAACCTGACTGTGCGCACCCAGGCGCATACCAAGCGGATTGTGCTGGAAAATGGCCGGGCGGTGGGCGTGGAGGTCTTTACCGGAAAGCAAGCCACCGAGAGCATCCGGGCCAACCGTGAGGTGATCCTTTCGGCGGGGGCATATAATTCGCCGCAGACGCTTATGCTGTCGGGAATTGGGGCGGCTGATGAATTGCGGCGGCATGGGGTTGACGTATTGCTGGACCTGCCGGGCGTGGGGCAAAACCTGCAAGACCACCTGTTTGCGGGTGTCAGTTCGCTAGCTAACGGGCTTGTGGGATCGAACAATTGGCTACGTCCACATAAGCAAGTGCAGGCGTTGTGGCAGTTTTTGACGGCGAAAAAAGGCCCAATGACCATTAGTCCGCTGGAGGCTAACGCGTTTGTGCGCACCGAAGCTCATTTGGCGCAGCCCGATCTGCAACTCCACTTCGCGCCAATTCACGTTGGCGATACCTACGAGGCCGATTTCTACGATATTTCAACGTTTCCGACCAACGGCGATGGCTGGTCTATTTTGCCCACCTTGCTGAAACCCACGAGTCGTGGTTACGTGGGCTTACGGTCGGCCAACGCGCTGGAAGCTCCCGTGATTCAGCCTAATTTTCTGTCGACGGAAAAGGACCGTCAATTGCTGCTGACGGGTACGAAACTGGCCATGGAAATTAACCGGGCCACTGCCTTTGGTCAGTATCGGCAACGGGCGTTGATACCCGCTGAAAATGCCTCGGATGATGAGTTGATGGCCCACATTCGGAAAATTGTGGAGACGGTTTACCACCCCGTAGGCACATGCCGGATGGGGTCTGACGAAGGCGCGGTGGTGAATGACCGGCTTCAGGTGCGGGGCGTTGAAGGTCTGCGCGTGGTCGATGCGTCGGTTATGCCGACGGTGGTGTCGGGCAATACGAATGCACCGACGATCATGATTGCCGAAAAAGCTGCTGACCTGATTCTGGGGCGTGAACTGGCCAAAGCCGTGAACCGCCAAACCGCCACGGTCTAACCAAACAGGCCGATACGAGACGAATACCGTTACTTTTGGGGCCGCAAGCCCCTTTTTTTGTGCATGAACCGTTCGCTACAACTACCCACCCGCACCGCTGACCGTTGGATTTTTGGCATTATACTGCTGCTGGCGACCCTTTTTTATGCCGCCATTTACCGCTATGCCATCAATGTGCCCGTAGTCGATGACCTGTTATATATCGACAGCATCCGGCGGATTACTACGCCCGGTGTCTCGTTTGCCGAGGTGGCGCGGGTGCTGGTTGAGCAACACAATGACCACCGTATTCTGCTGTCGCGGCTGGTGGTGCTGGCCGATTATTTGGTGAAGGGACAGGTGAATTACCGGACGCTGACCATCGTAGGTAGTCTAAGTGTGGCGGGGTTGTTTTGGCAGTTGTACCGAATTTTCCGCGAAGCCAATTTATCTGTCTGGCTGGTGTTACCGGTGGCGCTGTTACTGTTTCAACCCTCCTATCAGGACGATGTTTGGGGCGTGTTATGCCTCCTGCAACACACGTTGACCCTGTTTCTGACGGTTATCGTGTTTCGGTTAATTACCCGGCCCGAACCGTCTGCGCAGGTGGGGGCACTGGCATTGGGTGGGTTGGTGCTGTATTCAAACAGTAATGGACTGTTTATGTGGGCCGCCGTGGTGGTGTTTCTGGCACTTAGGCAGCGCTGGCGGTGGGCAATAGCCTGGGTAGCGGCGGGGCTTGTGTTGATTCTGCTCTATTTCAAGGTTGACTACACGTTCATCTCTAAAAATTCGCTGGCCACCGTGGCCGAGCACCCCGGCTGGATTGTGAAAAGTGTGCTGAGCGCGATGGGTGGGGCCGCTTATTTTGACGGGCGAAAATGGCTGTTACTACCTATGCTTTGGGCGGTGATGGGGCTGGGCATGACGGTATTGCTGATTATCACAATCAGTTGGGTCCGGGTGTTACTTTGGCCAAAAAAGCCCGTTTATGCCCCGCTGGTGCCGTTTTTGGGTATTGCCTTTGTGCTGGCCTGTAGTACGGGAGCCTCAGCGCTGACCCGTAGCGACGGTGGGTTGATGGTGCCTGACCGGTATCAGATCTTTGCAGTTTCTTATCTGATTGTAATCTATGGACTGCTGTTGTTGCAGGTGCCCACGCGCTGGAAAACGTCCGTTGGCCTGGTTAGCGTTGGTTTTACCGGCTGGCTATGGCTGAATGCATGGCTATACTATGGGCCGCTGCTGAGCGAACATTATACCGCCAAAATAGCCGAGGGGATGTCTCTGAAACAGTATCATTATTCGGTGATGAGCCAGACGTTTGGGCTGGATCGCAACTGGCAACGGCAGTGGGAAATGGCCATGAACCGAACCATTTACCGGCCCGATTTACCCGAATTCGATGGCATTGAAAAGGCTATGAAAATGCCACCAATGCTCGATTCGGCAACCCATTTCGCCACCCGTACCGAACGGCTCGGCTTCCTGAACAGCGACGCTTTGTTTCTCCAGCAAGACTCGCTGCTTACCCCCGACTTTCTGTATCTGCAATCAGCCAACAACTGGTATTTGCTACCTGCCCAGCCGCTTCCCAAGTCCGTTTTGAAGCCGTGGTTGCCTAATCGGGGGGCAAAAACAATAGTTATACCAATAATGCTCAAACCCGGAACCTATCGTCTGGGTTGGCTCAGGCAAACGCCCACTGGTTGGCTGCCAACGTTGACGGTGCAGGAGGTAAACGTACCAGTATCGTCTGAAACAACAGAGGCCACTCATTGAGCGGCCTTTGTTGTTTCAGACGTAGACTTATGACTTAGAAAAAGGAAATGCGAATCGTATAGGGCTGATTGCCATAGAGCGACTGCGTTGTGGGGGAGTAGCCTGAGTAGGAGAGGTTATACAGCGCACTAATATTGGCAGAAAAAAGCCTGCCAATGGGTTGCGAGTAGGTTAACCCTACTAAGGTAGCGGTGCCAGTGCCTGTAAAACTATTCGACTGTCCGTCAATTTTCTGCGTATAAGACCGTTGGTCTAGTTCAGCCTGAAGGTAAAGATTAGGCAAAATACCAGGAATGAATTCGTACATACCAAATGCCCGCCCCGTTAATTGGTTGATGGTGGCAAAATTCTGATACCGTGTGTAAATGTATCCTACGCTGATCCCTACCACAAAACGTTCGGACACCTGATATCCCACAATAGGGGCTATACCTATGCTGAACGGGGTGCCAATCTGAAGCGATGGAATGCCAAAACCGAACCGTAACCGGTCTTTAAAAGGCAGCGGCTTGCCCTCTGGCGTTTGTGATTTAAGCGGGCTTTGGCCTTGTTCACGACGCTCTTCGGGGTCTTCCGAAATTTGGCCGTAGGCAACGCTGCTGCTCAGCAAGGATATAATCAGCAGTAAACGATAAATGGATCTCATGGTTGTCTGCCGGGGCAGTTATTAGTCAAAAATCAAGATGAATAACGATATAAATACGGTGTTTCGCATGAAGGCACGGTTAAAACACAAACTCCTTCACGTCAGGGTCATTGAGCAGGCGTTTGATGCATTTCTCGTGCGCCTTTTCGGGACCTGACACCCGCCAGCGACCACTGATTTCACCACCAATACGCTGTTGCGGGCCTCTTCGTGGCGACAAGCCAGCATCGGTAAACATGCGCTCGTAGTGATCCAATGTCTTGTGTTTGTATAATGTAACAACCTTGTATTCACGGGTTTGGTTTAGCCGGGCAATGCGGTAAGATAGTTTGCTCAGGAACAGCAGTGACCCCATAATGAGCACAAAACCGACCAGCGCAATGTCGTAATAGCCGCCACCAATGCTCATGCCCAGTGCCGACACCGACCAAACAGTGGCCGCCGTGGTGAGACCCTTCACGCGGCTTTCTTCCTTGAAAATAATGCCCGCGCCCAGAAAGCCGATACCCTGCACAATGTTGGCCGCAATGCGGCTGTCGCCGAAGCGGGTCGAGATCATAGTGAACAGGGCCGACCCCACGCAAATCATGATCATGGTGCGGAAACCGGTGGCCTTGGACCGGTACTCGCGTTCGGCCCCGACCAGCCCGCCAATGAGCAGCGCCGCCAGCAACCGGTACATATCTTCCTGATAGAATGACATTGGCGTTAAAGAACCTACAGCCGTGAATTTCCGTTGAAAACTAGATACGATTACCCCAATCCAACGAATGATGCAACCTACTGAAACCGACGTTTTGCCAGCTCTACAAAACCGTTCGGTTGATCACCTCGACCCTAAACAGTTCATCATTATTAAGGGGGCGAAGGTACATAATCTGAAGAATATCGACGTGGCCATTCCCCGCAACAAGCTGGTGGTGGTCACGGGGTTGTCGGGGTCGGGCAAGTCGTCGCTGGCGTTCGATACGCTCTTTGCCGAAGGGCAGCGGATGTATGTGGAAAGCCTCAGCAGCTACGCCCGGCAGTTTTTGGGCCGGATGGAAAAGCCGGAGGTGGAGTACATCAAGGGCGTGTCGCCGGCCATCGCGATTGAGCAAAAAGTGACCTCGCGCAACCCACGTTCGACGGTGGGTACGTCGACCGAGATTTACGATTACCTAAAGCTACTTTTTGCCCGCGTGGGCATTACCTATTCGCCCATTTCGGGCGGCGAGGTGAAGAAAGACACTGTTACGGATGTGGTCAATTTCATCTTCGCGCAACCCGAAAGCGAACGCGTACTGATTATGGCCCCGTTCCGCCCCCGCGAAGACCGGACGGTAGCCAGCGAACTGAAAATTCTGCTCCAGAAGGGCTATTCGCGTCTGGTGGCCGATGGCGACGTGTTCCAGATTGAAGATCTTTTGGCCCCCCCCGCCCCCGAAGGGGGAGCCTTGCTTGCGCCAGCCTTAGAAGCGATAGCTCCCCCTTCGGGGGCGGGGGGGGCTGTTTCCCTCGAAATTTTGATTGATCGCGGCACGGTTATTTTCGATGAAAGCGGCCAGCCCGACGAGGAAACGCAATATCGTTACTCCGATTCGGTGCAAACGGCCTTTAGCGAAGGCGACGGTTCGTGCCGGGTGCAGGTGGTGGGTTCGGGCGAATCGCGGACGTTTTCGGACCGGTTTGAACTCGACGATATTGCGTTTGAAGAGCCGAGTGTGAACCTGTTTACGTTCAATAACCCCTACGGTGCCTGCCGCCGTTGCGATGGCTTCGGCAAGGTGCTCGGCATTGACCCCGACCTAGTTATTCCCGATAAAAACTTGTCGATTTTCGAGGGAGCCATAGCCCCCTGGCGGAGCGAAAAGATGAGTCAGGAATTTATGAAACCGCTGCTGCGCAACGGCATCCGGTTCGACTTCCCCATTCATCGCCCCTACAAAGAACTGACGCCCGAACAACAGGAGTTGCTCTGGACGGGCAATGAATTCTTCAGCGGCCTCAACGACTTTTTCTCGTTTGTAGAAAGCCAGGCGCTCAAGGTTCAGTACCGAGTGATGATGTCGCGTTACCGGGGCAAAACCACCTGCCCCGAATGCCGGGGGTCACGCCTCCGACGCGATGCCAGCTTTGTGAAAGTGGGTGGCAAGAGCATCACTGACCTGGTTCTAATGCCCTTGTCCACTACGTCACAATTCTTCCGCGATCTTGAATTGCCCGGCAACCTGCGCCGCATAGCCGACCGTATTCTGATCGAAATTCAGAACCGCCTCGACTATATGGAGCGCGTGGGGCTGGGTTATCTGACGCTCAATCGCCTCACAAATAGCTTGTCGGGCGGTGAATATCAGCGGATCAAGCTGGCTACGTCGCTCGGTTCGGCGCTCGTCGGGTCGATGTATATTTTGGACGAACCCAGCATTGGCCTCCACCCCCGCGATACGCAACGGCTGGTGAGTGTGCTGGAAACCCTCCGTGATATGGGCAACACCGTGATTGTGGTGGAGCATGAAGAGGAAGTGATGCGTGCCGCCGACCAGATCATCGACATTGGCCCCGAAGCCGGTTCGCAGGGCGGCCACCTGGTCTGGCAGGGGACGTGGGACATAATTAAGAATGAAGAATTAAGAATGAAGGCAGAGGAAGCAGGAGAACAGTCTGAATTCTTAATTCTTAATTCTCCATTCCCTTCCTACACCCTCGACTTCCTGACAGGCCGCGAGAAGGTGGAATTGCCGACGTATCGGCGTGTGCCGACGCATTGGCTGGAGCTGACGGGTGCCCGCGAGAATAACCTCAAGGACGTTGACGTCAAGTTTCCGCTTAACACCATGGCCGTGGTGACAGGCGTGTCGGGGTCGGGAAAATCGACGTTGATACGGCAAGTGCTGTTTCCGGCGTTGTGCCGGTTGAAGGGTGACGCGGGACAGGAAGCGGGCAAATACAACGACCTGAAGGGATCGCTGGACCGGATTTCGGCCATCGAGATGATCGACCAGAACCCCATCGGCAAGTCGAGCCGGTCGAACCCAGTCACGTATATCAAAGCCTACGATTACCTCCGGCAGGTGATGGCCGACCAGCCCCTTTCGAGGTCGCGAGGATACAAGCCGAGCCATTTTTCATTCAACGTTGACGGTGGCCGCTGCGAGGTTTGTCAGGGCGAAGGCGAGGTGAAAGTGGAGATGCAGTTCATGGCTGATATCTACCTGAAGTGCGACGGCTGCGGCGGCAAGCGCTTTAAGCAAGAGGTGCTGGAGGTGACGTTATCAGACAAAAATGTGTCGGAGATTCTGGAGATGACCGTTGACGAGGCGGTTGACTTCTTCAAGAACGCCGACCCTAAAATGGCCGATAAACTGGCTCCGTTGCAGGCGGTTGGTCTGGGCTACATTGGCCTGGGGCAGTCGGCCAATACGCTATCGGGTGGGGAGGCGCAACGGGTGAAACTGGCGTCGTTTCTGGGCAAAGGCAACCCCAACAAGGGTCAGACGCTGTTCATTTTCGACGAACCCACCACGGGCCTGCACTTCCACGACATCCGTAAACTCCTGAAAGCCATCAATGCGCTGGTGGATCAGGGCGACTCGGTGATCATCATTGAGCACAATATGGAGGTGATCAAATCGGCCGATTACGTCATCGACCTCGGCAAAGAAGGCGGCGATGCGGGTGGGTACGTTACCTTCACTGGCACCCCCGAACAGATGGTGAAACTGGCCGAAGGTGTGAGCTACACAGCTGACTTTTTGAAGGGAAAGATTTGAACCCCTATCTTGTCCCTCCCATCTGACTTCCCTGCTGCGTATGAAAGCCCTGATCGTTTGCACCAACCATACCGATTACCTCACTAAGCCCCAAAAAACGGGTTTGTGGCTCAGCGAGGCCACCCATTTCTACGACGAATTGCAGGATCGGAATATCCAATTCGATTTTGTCAGCCCCAGCGGCGGACCTATTCCGCTAGATGAACGGAGCGTAGAATCGCGGGATACGACCAACGAAAAGTGGATGCACAACCCGATTTTTCAGGAAAAACTGGCCAATTCGCTTCGCCCCGATCAGATCAATCCGGCTGATTATCAGATCATTTACTTCACCGGTGGCCACGGCACGATGTGGGATTTTCCTGATAATGAAGCCCTGCAAACCATCACGCGCTACATCTACGAACACGGCGGCATGGTGGCGGCGGTGTGCCACGGGGTGGCGGGTTTGCTCAACGTAAAGCTGTCGGACGGGTCGTCGTTTATCCAAAACAAGCAGGTAACGGGCTTCTCGAATATGGAGGAGAAAATTGCCCGGCTGACCGATGAAGTGCCTTTTTTGCTCGAAGATGCCCTGAAGCAACGGGGCGCGGCTTACAGCAAAGCCCTGATTCCGTACATGCCCTACATCGAGGTAGACGAACGCCTCGTGACGGGCCAAAATCCTCTTTCGGCCCGCAAAGTAGGACGCAAAGTGGTAGAAGAAATGTTTGAAAAATAGCCTTCCTCTTCGGGGCCGGAGGGCTGTTACAAGTTTACCCCCGAAAATACCTCCCGGAATGTGGGCAGAATCTGGTCTTTTTCCGAAACGTTGGGGTAGGTGATGCCCCAGTCAATACCTAGATCGGGGTCATTCCAGAGCAGGCCACCTTCGGCAGTCTTGTTATAGACGTTGGTGCATTTGTAGCTAAAAATGCTGTCTTCCAGAGCCACAAACCCGTGGGCAAAGCCCTCCGGCACCCAAACCATATTGGCCAGTTTGGCATCGAGCACAAAGGTTTCGTGCTTGCCGAACGTGGGCGATTCGGGGCGAATATCCACCACCACGTCCAGGACTTTACCCGTGATGACGCGGACCAATTTACCCTGTGCGAATGGTTCCCTCTGAAAGTGTAAGCCACGCAATACGCCTTTGGTCGAGAACGATTGGTTGTCCTGCACAAAGTCCATCGATAGCCCCAGCGAGGCAAAAAGGGGTTTGCTGTAGGACTCGAAAAAGTGGCCGCGTTCGTCAGTAAAGAGGCGGGGAATCAACTCGATCAGGCCATCGAGGGCCGAGGAAGGGCGTACTGTCATGAGACGTGCAAGTCGGGTACTATAGCCATGGTCAAGGTGTGCGGTACGTGCTAAAGGCCGAAACTGCGCTGCAAAAATAGACTTCCCTACCCTACGTTCGTACTTTTGGTAGCGGAAAAGCATCGAACACGACACGATTCCTATGAATTATCAAGCACTCTCGGCTGCCATAAAAGCCAAAAAATCATACCTCTGCGTTGGCCTCGACACCGACATTACTAAGTTGCCCGCCCACCTCAAGGGCGAGGGCGATCCGGTTTTTGCCTTCAACAGAGCCATTATCGACGCTACCGCCGAATATGCCGTGGCTTTCAAACCGAACATTGCCTTTTACGAAGCACAAGGCCCACGTGGCTGGGAAAGCCTGCAAAAAACGCTCGAATACATTCCCGACGATTGCTTTACGATCGCCGATGCCAAGCGCGGCGACATTGGCAACACGTCGGGCCTATACGCCCGCACTTTTTTCGACAAAACCGCCGCTGGTCTAGACTTCGACGCCATTACCGTGTCCCCCTACATGGGCCATGACTCGGTGCAGCCGTTTCTCGATTATTACGGCAAATGGGTAATCCTGCTGGCCCTGACCAGCAACGCTGGTAGTGCCGATTTTCAACGGCAACTTGTTGATAATGAGACGCAGGAGCTTTACGAAACGGTCATCCAGAAAGCACAGTCCTGGGCCAATCATGAGCAACTGATGTTTGTGGTGGGGGCCACCCAGGCCGAACAGATCGCCCACATCCGCGAACTAGCCCCCAAGAATTTCCTCCTTGTACCCGGCGTAGGGGCGCAGGGCGGTTCGCTGGAACAAGTATCGAAAAACGGTCTCACGCCCGACGGTGGTCTGCTGGTCAACGCGTCGCGGAGTATTCTCTACGCCTCCTCCGGCCCCGATTTTGCCGCTGCCGCTGCCGCCGAAGCCAAGGCCATTCAGCAGGAAATGGCGGGGTATCTGGGGCGAAGACGGTAAAACGGAGGACTCACTTCACAATGCCCCGGATGGCTTCGCGGATTTGTAGGCTGGCGGGCTGCGATGCTTTTAAATCGGCCAGGGTGAAGATGATTCCCGCTGTTCTGGTCTTGTAATTGACCCACGGATGCGTACCAAATGCGCCGGGGCTGCTGCTCTCAATAACCGTCCCAGAGGCATCGACCACATCGAGCCAATTGCCGATTCCGTAGCGCACGGGCGCATTTTTGTAGACTGAATAGGGGTTGGCTGGGTAGGGCGTGTACTGGATAATGGCGTTGTTGGTCTGGTCGGAGATGAGCGTTTTCACGGCGACTTCGCTCAGGACCTGTTTTTCATTATAGAAGCCGTTGTAAGCCAGCATCTCCAGAAAATTCAGGTAACTCCGTGCCGACGTGACCACGCCACCGGCAATGAGCGGGTTACCCAGATTCAACGGACTGTAGGTAGCGACAAGCCCGCAGGGTGTGCCGATTTTTTCGTTGAACAGCGTTTGCCACGACTTCCCCGACACCACCTCGGCCACCCGCCCGGCAATCTGCATACCTACCCCACCGTAATAGAATGTCGTGCCCGGCGCGTTGATGAGCCTGGTATAAACGGCCATTGAATCAGTGGCCTGCGCGAGGGTCAGCGACCGACTGTTTTCGTAGCTCTGTGGCGAGTCGCCGGGGAAGCCGGAGGTGTGCGAGAACAACTGCCGGATGGTGATACCACCCTTTCTGTACTTTGTGAAAATGGGCAAAAACCGGCCCAGCGTATCGGTTAAGGCCAGTTTTCGTTCATCGACCAGGGCCATGATCACCGCGCCCGACAGCCATTTGGAGGCCGAAGCAATGTTGCGCGACGTGTTCTGGTCGAAGGCCACGTTTTTTTCATAAATGGCCTTACCGTTCTGCGAGACCAGCACCGCCACGTTGTTGTTGTACAGCCCGATGTTATCCGCAACTAACTGATCGACGGCTTTAAAGTCATAGGCTACAGGCGCAACGGGCGTTGGCGTATTTGTGGTGGGGCGGCAGGCCACCAACAGTAACAGCAGCGCAGTCAGTAGTTTATTCATCCTCGTGTCCTGATAGTAAGCAGATGCACTTTTCATCCCAGCCGTTGCACCGCCCGCGCTTGGAATTACCCCAACGCGAAGCAACTTTGACCATTGGACTTTAGACTTACTTTCCTTGCCCTACATCCCTGCATCTGAATCCCCCGCCGAACTGACGGTGAAAGCCATCGTAGTCGGTGCGCTGTTTGGCGTACTCTTTGGTGCCGCCACGGTCTATTTATCCCTGAAAGCGGGCCTGTCGGTCTCGGCATCCATTCCCATTTCGGTACTCGCCATTTCGTTGGGGCGGCGTTTTCTGGGGACAACCATTCTGGAAAACAACATCATCCAGACAACCGGCTCGGCGGGCGAAAGTATCGCGTCGGGTGTGGTATTCACCATGCCTGGCTTCCTCTTCCTCACCGACGGAGCCTCTGCCGATTTCTTCAACTACTGGACCATCCTGACCCTCGCCATCGTGGGCGGTCTGGTGGGTACGCTCATGATGGTGCCCCTGCGTCGGGCGCTAATCGTGCAGGAACACGACACCCTGCCCTACCCCGAAGGCACCGCCTGCGCCTCGGTGCTGATTGCGGGCGAAAAGGGCGGCGACTTTGCTAAAACAGCGTATCTGGGTTTGGGTGCTGCTTTTCTGTATGCTGCGTTGCAAAAAGTACTGCACGTTATTGCCGAGGTGCCGGTCTGGGCCACGGCGCAGGTGAACCGCTATTTCCCCTCGGCGCAGGTGGCGGGTGAGATCACGCCGGAGTACCTGGGCGTGGGCTACATCATCGGATTCCGTATTTCGGCGGTGCTGGTGGCAGGTGGATTTCTGGCGTGGCTGGGCCTGATTCCCCTGTTGGCGTCGGTGGTGCCGGGCGAAACCATTGCGCTCCAACTCCAGAAACTTGGCTACCTCGCCGACCTTGCCAAAGGGGGCGGACCCGGCAACTGGAACCCCGAAACAAAAACCTTCACCGACACCGCCGCCGCCATCTACCGCGCCTATATTCGCCAGATTGGGGCTGGAGCCGTCACGGCGGGTGGGTTTATGACCTTGCTGAAAACCATTCCCACCATCGTCTCTTCCTTTAAGGCATCGGTAGCCCCCCAACCCCCGAAGGGGGAGACCAGCATCGGCACTCCCCCTTCGGGGGTTGAGGGGCGTCGCACCGATCGTGAACTGAGTGGCCGCTTTGTCATCATCGGCTGTATTGTATTGGCTGTACTGATGGTGTTGCTTCCCCAAATTCCCGGCGACACATACCTGACTAAAGCCCTGATTGCCATTCTGGTGCTGATATTCGGCTTCTTTTTCGTCACGGTGGCCAGCCGCATTGTGGGCCTGATCGGGTCAAGCTCGTCGCCGGTGTCGGGCATGACCATTGCCACGATCATGGGTACGGCCCTAATTTTTATTGGTATCGGTCTCACGGGCCGCACCTACGAACCGGCAGTGTTGGTGGTGGGTAGCCTCATCTGCGTAGCCGCTGCTAACGCCGGGGCCACCTCGCAGGATTTGAAAACGGGGTATCTGGTGGGGGCCACACCCCGGTCGCAGCAGCTGGCCCTGCTGGTGGGCGTGGTGGTATCGTCGCTGGTGGTTGGCGCTACGGTTAAACTCCTCGACATACCCACGCCCGATCTGGTGGCCAAGGGCATCACCCACGCCATTGGCACCGACAAGTTTCCGGCACCGCAGGGCACGCTCATGGCCACGCTCATCAAAGGGCTGCTCTCGTTCAATCTCGACTGGCAGTTTGTGCTGGTGGGGGCCGTGCTGGCGTTCATTTTTGAACTCGTGGGCGTGAGTGCGCTGGCCTTTGCCGTGGGCCTATATCTGCCCCTGTCTACCACATTGCCCATTTTTGCCGGTGGCTGCGTCAGAGCGTTTACGAGCTGGCGCACCAAAAGCCGGGGCGACTCTGCCGAAGACGAAGATCTCAGCCGGGGCAACCTTTTCGCCACGGGCCTCGTGGCGGGTGGCGCGTTGGCGGGCGTGCTCGTGGCCCTGCTCTCGGTCAACGATACCGTGTTCGCGGCCTTCGCCAAACTCTCTCTCGAACCCGCTCTGACCGGCGCACTCGGCCACGGCGGCTATATGCTGCTGGGTGCTCTTGCTTTTACCACACTGGCCATGCTGCTGGGAAGGCTTGGGTTGAGCAAACGGGAGTGAGGTGAATTTTGTTAAATTTGGTAAGCAGACCAATCCCAGCCAATGAAACAGGTAACGCTCAATATTCCCGAAGACCAGTTCCTATTTTTTATGCAACTGGTTCGCTCGTTAAACTTCGTGCAGGTTGCTGACCCCAAAAAGCTGGAGGACACCCTTACGCCAGCGCAGCGAGAAACCTGGCAGGCGATTAAAGCCGGTTTTGAGGAAATGAACGAGGTAGAAAAAGGGCAGCGACAGGCTCGCCCTATTCAGGCATTGTTTGACGAATTGGGTGTATAATGTACCAAATTAATACCCTCAGTAATTTTGATCACGAGCTAAAGAAGCTTCTCAAAAAGTACCCGTCAATAGGACAGGACCTAAAAAATCTAACCAAAAGCTTGTCTGAAAACCCGTTCCAGGGAGATGGGTTGGGCAGAGACTGTTACAAAGTTCGAATGGCAATTGGCGATAAGAACAAGGGCAAAAGTGGCGGAGCCAGAGTGATTACCTACGTGAAAGTGGTTGGCGAAACAATAACTCTGCTGTCTATTTATTATAAGTCTGAGCAGGCCGATATTGGCAGTAATTTCCTGCAAGATCTATTGAAAGAAAGCGGGCTGATCTAAACTTCTTTTTCAACTAAACGCAACGGGCGCAACGAGAATCAATCTCGTTGCGCCCGTTGCGTATTTGGGGTGAAGTTTTAACTACACATCCACGCTGAACGCTGACAGCCTCACAAACTCGTCCACGCGAGCCTGAATTTCTTCGGCAGAAAGATTAATAATTCGTTCAGCCCCGAATTTTTCGACGCAGAACGAGGCCATCGCTGAACCGTAGATCACGGCGCGTTTCATGTTATCGAACGAAATATCATCCGTTTTGGCGAGGTGGCCTACGAAGCCGCCGGCGAAGGTGTCGCCCGCGCCGGTGGGGTCGAAGACTTCTTCAAGCGGCAGGGCAGGGGCCGCAAAGATTCGGTCTTCGTGGAAGAGCAGGGCACCGTGTTCGCCTTTTTTGATGATCACCGTTTTCGGCCCCATCGTCTTAATCGTGGCCGCCGCGCGTACCAAGGCATAGTCGCCGGTGAGTTGGCGGGCTTCTTCGTCGTTCAACACCAGCACGTCTACGTCAGGGAGCAACGCTTTCAAATCGGCGTTGGCGATGTCGATCCAGAGATTCATGGTGTCAAGCACAATCAGCTTGGGCCGGTTTCTCATCCGCTTTACCACCATGTGCTGAATGGCCGGGGCCGTGTTGCCCAGCATCAGGTACTGGCAATCCTGATAGTGGTCGGGGATGATAGGGTCGAAATGTTCCATCACGTTCAGTTGCACCTCCACGGTGTCGCGGGTGTTCATATCGTCGTGGTATTTGCCCGACCAAAAAAACGTTTTCTCGCCTTTCCGAATCTCCAGCCCATCAACGTTTACGCCGTGGCTCACGAGCGTGTCGATCATCGCCTGCGGAAAATCATCGCCGACGACGGCCACGAGGTTGTTTTCTTTAGTGAAATACGATGCCGAGAGGGTGATGTAGGTGGCGGCCCCGCCAATGATCTTGTCGGTCTTGCCGAAGGGGGTTTCCAGCGCATCGAACGCCACGGACCCAACCGTTAGTAAACTCATCTGTGTGTCTTTATTGAAACGGTAAAGGTAAGGCGGGGTGGCTTAAGAAGGCAGTCAGCCTTAACAACAACGAACAAAGTTGTACTTTAGGGAAACTTTTTCTTGCTTTGTTTCGTGAAGGACAAGGCAAAGTACCGAACCGCTGTTTTCTACAAAGACTATTTCAAAATGTTCTTTGACGAGCAATCCCCTAAAACGAAAGCCAAAATAATCTGGACGTTAAGCCTGATTGAAGAACTTCAGCGAGTACCTGAAACGTATTTAAAACACCTTGAAGGAACCGACGGGCTGTATGAAATTCGTGTTCAGGTTGGCGGCGATGTTTTCAGATTGTTTTGCTTTTTCAACGCTGGACAGCTAGTAGTTTTAGTCAATGGATTTCAAAAGAAAACACAGAAGACACCTCGCCAGGAGATAAATAAAGCATCGAAAATAAAAAACGACGTAACTGTTTAGGTAGTCCACTGAACTGATAATCAAGCACTTGCAAAGTTAAAAATCGCAAAAGTATTTAATGTCTAAAAGTCAAGTAGTTGATTATCATAACATTAAGATTTTTGCTTAGTTTAACTCATAAATTAGAAA
>JBBRMP010000115.1:0-17819 GCA_038230755.1 Cytophagales bacterium
CGAAAAAGAGACCGTCGATGAACGGTATAATGGTCATAAATTCCAGCACCAACAGGAGGTCGACCGGATCCTGGATAAGATCAGCGCGCAGGGGTACGATAGTCTGACCAACGAGGAGCGAAAGAGATTATCGGAGTAGTATTGCTTAGTCTAATGGAGCAAATCGATCCGTTGGCCAGCCGTCTAACAGTCAGTAGGTTAAGTAGAGTTGTGGCGATAATTCCACATTGTTGTGGATTAAAATATACGGCATTTACCAATTTTAATTTGGTATCATGACGGTATGGGCATAGTTTCGGAACGTAATCCTTGACTTAACCGACCTTTACATGCTGAAGAAAGTGCTCCTGACGGCTGTTTTTGCCGCCTCGTTTGGCATCACCCAAGCCCAGTCTAATGATAATATGGTGGCCATGACTGTCGACATGAAACCCATTGAGTCGGGCCGCGACATACCCACCGTAACCCAAGAATCGACCGCTTTCTATAACCGGATTCCTGGCGTGAGTAACGTCATCAGTTTTGCTAAAAAACACCTCACCATTCGCTACCGGTCTGGTGGGACCACACCAAGTGGATTCGATTGTTCGGGATTCACCCGGTTCTGTTACAGCAAGTTTGGCATTGCGCTACCCCATTCCAGCTCTGCACAGGGCAATGTGGGGGTTAATGTAGACAAAGCGTTGGCGCTGCCCGGTGATCTTATTTTCTTCAAAGGCCATTCGGCTAGCGGATCGAGCATTGGCCACGTGGGTATGATTACCGAAGTGGTTGGCAATCAGATCAAATTCATCCATTCGGCCTGGGGTGGCGGCATCCGCTTTGACTACCTCCATGCCGACTATTACCGCAACCGCTTTATGGGCATCCGCCGCGTAGGGCACACGCTGGCGCAAAAATAAGTTCAGCGTTTAAAGTTTGTAGTTTACTAGTTGCTTCGGGCCGTGGCCATGTAGCAGGCGAAACAAGTACTAAACTGCAAACTCTAAACGCTGAACTTATTTTTGCCCTATGCCGCTGATCACCCAGTCAACGTACCGCCCGCCTGCCTACCTCTGGAATGGTCATCCACAGACCGTGATTCCGTCTGTGTTTCGCAAAATTCTGGTCAACTACCAGCGCGAACGCATCAGCACGCCCGACGATGATTTTCTGGACATAGACTGGTGTCTGGCCAGGCCTGAAAAAAGCACCGATTCGAGGGACGATTCCACTTTTAAAAAGATACTGGTCATACTCTCGCATGGGCTGGAGGGTGACTCTACCCGGCAGTATCTGGCGGGCATGGTTCGGCAACTGACCCTTCATGGGTTCGACTGTCTGGCCTGGAATTACCGGTCCTGTTCGGGCGAAATGAACCGGCTGGGGCGGTTCTATCATATCGGTGAAACGGGTGATTTAGAGGCCGTTGTGCAACATGCGTTGGGTAAGGGGTACACAGATATTGACCTGGTTGGTTTCAGCGCGGGGGGCAACATTACCCTGAAATACCTCGGTGAACACGACCTCTGGCCCGGTGCCAGCGCCATGAGGCGGGGCGTAGCCATCTCGGTGCCGCTTGACCTGATGACCACCGCCGACCGACTGGAACAGTGGGATAGCATGCTCTACAACATCCGTTTTCAGCGGACGCTCAAAGAAAAAATTCGGGTTAAATCAACGTTGCTACCGGCGTCGATTCAGGCGGTGGACATGACCAAAATTACGTCGCTCAGGCAGTTCGATGACCTCATTACGGCTCCGCTGCACGGCTTTGGCAACGTCGAGAACTACTACCGGGTGAATAGTTCGTTGCCCTTCTTGTCGAAAATAACCGTGCCTACGCTGGTTCTGAATGCCCGGAATGACCCATTTTTGTCGCCGGAATGCCTGCCCAACGCGTTGGCCAAGGAACTCAGTCTTGTCTGGATGGAGTTTCCCAGGGAGGGCGGCCACTGTGGGTTTCCCTCGGCAAAGGGGTTACAGGTCCCCAGTTACGCCGAAGAAAGGGCATTGGCCTTCCTGACACAGATACAACCACCTCCTTTATGACGCCCACTGTACCGACCGACCAAACGTTCTACATCATCGACTTCGACAGCACCTTTACTAAGGTAGAGGCGCTGGATATTTTGGGTGAACTGTCGCTGTCGGGACGTAACGACCGCGACGACGTGCTGAGCCAGATTAAGACCATCACTGACCGGGGGATGGCGGGCGAACTGTCGCTGGCTCAATCGATTCAGATGCGGCTTAAGCTGCTCAACGCCCACCGCGACCAACTCCCCGCGCTGGTGGAACGGCTGTCTACGATGGTGTCGGATTCGTTTCAGCGGAACCGTGATTTTTTGACCGAACATGCCGATCAGATCTTCATTGTGTCGAGTGGCTTTAAGGAATTTATCGTGCCCATTGTAACGGCCCTGGGCATCAAAGCCGAGAATGTCTACGCCAACACCTTTAAGTTCGACGAAAAAGGCAACATCATCGGTTGCGACGACCTGAACCCGCTGTCGCAGGACAAAGGCAAGGTGAAGCTGATGCGCGAACTGAATTTCGACGGCGACGTATTCGTGATTGGCGACGGGTATACCGACTACGAAATCCGTGAATCGGGGCTGGCCAATAAGTTTTACGCCTTTACCGAAAACGTGATGCGCCCTACCGTCATTGCCAAAGCCGACCACGTGGCGGCCTCCCTCGACGATTTTTTATTCGACAATAAATTGAGTCGCAGCCAATCGTATCCCAAGAGTCGCATCAAGGTGCTGCTGCTCGAAAACGTCCACCCCATTGCGGTGGCGTTGCTTGAAAAAGAAGGCTTCAGCCTCGACGTGCGTAAGGGTGCCCTGGATGAAGACGAGCTTATCGAGGCGTTGCAGGGCGTTCATATTCTGGGTATCCGCTCGAAAACGAACGTGACCCGGCGTGTACTCGACGCTGCGCCGAAGCTGATGACCATCGGCGCGTTTTGCATTGGTACCAACCAAATTGATTTAACCGCCGCCACCGAAAAAGGAATCGCCGTGTTCAACGCCCCCTACAGTAACACCCGATCAGTTGTAGAACTGGCTGTGGGTGAGATGATTATGCTGATTCGGAACATTGTGCCGAAGAGTAACAAAATGCATGAAGGCATCTGGGACAAGTCGGCGACAAACAGTTTTGAAGTACGTGGCAAGAAGCTGGGTCTGGTAGGCTATGGCAATATCGGCACCCAACTATCGGTCGTGGCCGAAGCCCTGGGTATGGAGGTGTACTTCTACGATACCGTCGATAAGCTGTCGCTGGGCAACGCCCGCAAGTGCCAGACGCTGGACGAACTACTGGCCGTTTCGGACGTCGTGAGCCTGCATACCGACGGTCGGAAGGAAAATAAAAACCTGATCGGTACCCGCGAATTTGGGCTGATGAAGCCCGGCGTCATTTTCATGAATCTTTCGCGCGGCCACATCGTGGACATACCCGCGCTGGTAGAAGCCATCAAATCGGGCAAGGTAGCCGGGGCGGGCATCGACGTGTTTCCGTCTGAACCGAAGACCAATAACGAGGCGTTTATGAGCGAACTGCGCGGCCTGCCCAACGTGATTTTGACCCCCCACGTAGGCGGCAGTACTGAAGAAGCGCAGGCCAACATTGGGCAGTTTGTGCCGGGCAAGTTGCTGGGCTATATGAACAACGGCAGTACCTACGGCAGCGTCAATTTCCCCGAATTGCAACTGCCCCTGCTCCACGACTCGCACCGGCTGTTGCATATTCACGCAAACATGCCGGGTATTCTGGCCAAAATCAACAATATCTTCGCCAAGTACCACATCAATATCCAGGGCCAATACCTGAAAACGAACGAGACCATCGGCTACGTCATCACCGATATTGCTAAAGAATACGCCGACGAGGTGGTGCAGGAGTTGAAAGACATCGACAACACAATTCGGTTTAGGCTTTTGTACTAAACGAGCGGGGGCGATGGAAAAAGAAGGTGATTCACAACGGGTGAGATTTGCCTGGAAAATGTTTTTGCTTTCTTTTACCTTTCTCATTGGCATGATCCCACTGCTGTGGTATCAGTTTTATCGTATTCACCAGCATAAAGCGATAGCGCATGACCGGGCATTTACGGTAGCAACGATTGTTCGATTCGGCGATCATACTACGAGAGCAGGACGTCGCTGGTGTAGTATAGAGGCAACGTATCAGGTGGGTGATGCAACCTACACCTGCGCAGGAAAAACGTCGAATGTGTTACCGCCCAAACAACGTCAGTCGCTGGTCGGTGCGCGGTTGCCGGTTATCTATGAAGAAGCTGATCCATCGAACAGTTCTTTGCTGTCGAATGAGATGGTGTTTAACCGTTTCGATCTTCATTTTCCTGATAGCCTCGCCTGGACGAAACTGTATTTCAAGGACTAAAAAATGAAAAACACCTACTTCACCCCCGGCCCCGCCGAATTGTACCCAACGTTTGCGAAGCATTTGCAAACGGCGATGGATGAGCAGATTGGGTCGATTTCGCACCGGAGCCAACGCTTCCGCGATATCTACCGGTATACCGACGAGCAACTGCGCGAGTTGCTGAGCATTCCGGCCTCGCACGGCATCTATTTCACGGGGTCGGCCTCGGAAGTGTGGGAGCGGATTTTGCTCAACTGCGTGGAGCATGAGAGCTTTCACGCCGTGAACGGGTCGTTTTCGCGCAAGTTTTTCGACTACGCGCAAAGCCTGCGTAAGTTTGCTCATATCGCCGAAAAGCCGTTCGGTGAGAGTTTCGATATGGCCGATCTGGACGTGCCGGAGTACGCCGAACTCGTGGCCCTGACGCACAACGAAACCTCGTCGGGGGTACAATTGCGGCCTACGGAGATCCATAAGCTGAAGCGGAAATACAGCAAGAAACTGTTTTGCGTGGACATGGTTTCTTCGGCCCCGTATCCCGATCTGGATTATTCGCTGGTGGATTCGGCGTTTTTTTCGGTGCAAAAAGCGTTCGGTATGCCCGCTGGTATGGGCGTCTGGATTGCCAATGACCGCTGTCTGGAACAGGCCGAGCGGCTGCAACAGTACGAATCCATGACCATCGGGGGGCACCATACGCTGCCCGTTTTGCACAAACATTACCAGACGTTTGAAACACCCGCTACACCTAACGTGCTGTATATCTACCTGTTAGGAAAAATAGCCGCTGATTTCAACAAGATTGGTATCAACACGATTCGCCGACAGACGGAAGACAAAGCCCGGCAGATTTACCGCTTCCTGGAAACAAACAGCGCTTACAGTCCCTTCGTAATCGAAGAGCGGCACCGGTCGCAAACGGTGATTGTGGCTAAGACCAATGCCCACCCCGCCGCCGATGTGATCGCCGCCGTGAAGAAATCGGGCATGATTGTGGGCAGCGGCTACGGCACGTTCAAAGACAGCCAAATCCGCATCGCCAACTTCCCTGCCACCACCGCTGATCAGGTTGGGGCGTTGCTAAGCAAGTTAAAGTCGATTGACTAAAGTGACGGCTGCTCGTCTATTGCATAGATTTTCAGGGCAACTCGCTGATGGTTATATTCTTGTAAGACGCCTCGGCTTTGCCGCCGCCGTGTATTTGCAGGGCAATCAACCCCGATTGCGGAATGGCCGGGTCAGTTTCGGTGTAATCGACAGTGCGCTGGCCGTTCAGGAAAATCTGTATCCGGGGGCCTTCGCAACGGATGCGGTAGTCATTCCAGTCGTTTGTATGCAAGACCCGCTTAACCAGAACCGAATCGGCATGGACCAGCACCTTGTTGCGGCGTGATTCGTCGTATAAACTGGCCCAGTATCCCTTGCCCAGATCAGCCTGATAGCCAACCATTTCGTAGGCAGGTTCGATAGACCGCTGACTTCTGAACTGGACACCCGCGTTGACGAAGCCCGTGCCAACGAGTTTGAACTGGAGCCTCAGGTCGAAGTTGGTGTAGGATCGGGTGGTGCTAAGGAATTCATTATGAGGCACTAGCTGCGCTACTGATCCGCCCACTAATGCCTTGTTTCTAATATGCCAGGTGTGGACGGTATCGCCCGCCCAACTGGCAAAAGTGTGTCCGTTGAAAAGGGATGTGGGGCGTAGTTGAAAACTAGCCGACAGTACCAGACAGAGTATCCCCGCAACACTGAGTTTATGTGTAGTTATCATATGGTAAAAGGGTTGTAGGCGAGCAAATTGCGCATAAGTCTACTCGTAATAGTCGGTATAATTTCTTGATGGCGGTAGCCAGTTGGCCGAAGTTGGTACAAACTAAACGTACTCTACGTGGTTCATAGGGAAGTTTAGTACCAGTCCAACTCAACGATGAAAACAATTATCTACGCTGCCGCTTTCGTAGCGGCCTGTTCGGCAACGGCTGTTGCCCAAAATTCAACGTCCTCCACACCGTCCCCGTCGGATACGACCCGCCCCCTAATTAATGAGCGCACGAAAGAGAAAGTACGCGACAAAGCCAACGAGGTGAAGCAGGACGTGAACCAGAAAGCCGCTGAGCTGAAGGAGACTGTTCGGGAGAAAGCACCCGAAGTAAAACAGGAGATCAATCAGGTTACCGACAAAGCCAAAGAAAAAGTTCAGGAGGAATATCAGGTGAGCAAATCCTATCAGGACCGCAATGCGCTGGCCTGGTTTGATAAGGGCAGCTACATGGCGAGTGCTAACCTGGGCGTGGGTACAGGTGCGGGCAGCGGCACGTACCTTTCCTTCCGCCCTCAGTTGGGCTATTTTTTCCAGCCCGGCCTGATGGGCGGTATTCGGTTTGGCTTCGACCGTCGGATCAGTACGAGCTACCACGCTAACCAA
Organism: Cytophagales bacterium; assembly: GCA_038230755.1. GTDB lineage: Bacteria > Bacteroidota > Bacteroidia > Cytophagales > Spirosomataceae > Fibrella. Next base: position 6,800 of record JBBRMP010000115.1, read on the forward strand.
ACGGGCGTTTTTCTGCGTTATTACCCTTTCCGTACGCGAATCAGCGGCTTCGGTGGCTTCGGCTATAATTTCGGTCGCGAGTATTCGAGTAATATCGCTGCCGACCAGAGAGCCCGTTATAACAGCGTAAACCTCGAAATAGGCACCATGTTCTGGATTCGGTCCAACTTTGGGGCTGAACTAGCCTTGGAAAACAACTACTACGACCAGTCCGACCCGCTGGCGGGTCGCAACAAGGGCGGTCGCTTCCGGTTCGGGGTAAACTATTTTTTCGGGCGGCCAAATCGGTAAAATAATGAATAATGCACGATGGGCTTCGCGCTTTTAGGTATGAAGCGCGAAACTCATTGTGCATTATTCAATACGGTCCGCCGCGCGGTGCATTGTACATTCCCTTTCATATGGAAAACAAAAAAGGAACAGGTAAGACGGCCCTCATTACGGGGGCGTCGAGTGGGATCGGACAGGAGCTGGCCAAGCTTTTCGCTCAGGATGGGTACAACCTCGTGTTGGTAGCTCGAAGCGTGGAAATGCTGCACCGGCTAGCCGAGGTGTTTGAGCTTAACTACGGCACCGAGCAGATCACGGTTATTGAAAAAGACCTGTCGGAGGAAGATGCCGCACGGGATGTATATGAGCAGGTACAGGCAAAGGGCATCACGGTCAACGTACTCGTAAACGACGCGGGCGTTGGCCTGTATGGTAAGTTTGCCACCGAGACCGATTGGGAGGCCGAGAAGTCGATGGTGCATCTTAACGTGCTTACCACTACGTTGTTAACAAAGTTGTTTTTGCGTGATATGGTGGCTAGGAATGAAGGGCGGGTGCTAAATCTGGCCTCGCTGGTGTCGATTACGCCCTTTCCGCTGATGGCCGTTTATGCGGCTACGAAGGCTTATATTAATAGTTTCACGCAGTCGCTGGTGAATGAGTTGAGTGATACCAACGTGACCATAACGGCCCTGATGCCCAACGCTACAGACACCGACTTTTTCAACAAAGCAGGTGCTTCCGACGTAGTCGCTACCGACATGGTCGACGATCCGGTGATGGTGGCGAAAGAGGGCTACGAAGCCCTGATGAGTGGCAAGCCAAAAGTGGTGCCGGGCGGGTTTGTCAATAAAGCCTACGAAGTAATGTCGTATGTGGCTCCGCAGGAAACGATGGCGGGTATGATGCGCTTCACACTGACACCCAAGGGCGACATTGCCGACCGGATACGCGAAAACAGACCCACCATCTGGGCCGTTGGCCTGGGGGTTGCTGCCGTGGTGGCGTCAGGTATTTTCCTCGCATCCCGGCATCGACACACTGAACTTCCTGAGTAGACTACCTTAGCCCCGATGCCCAACCGCATCGGGGCTTTATCTTTGGCATTAACTACCGTTCACGTATTAACCTTATGTCATCATTATTACCCGCTGCGTTCCGGCATCCTTACGATTTCGCCCCGGCGTATAAGAAATCAGTCGCCTATTTTTCAATGGAATTTGCCGTTGATCAGGCCTTGAAAACCTATTCGGGCGGCCTTGGCTTCCTGGCCGGGTCGCACATGAAAAGTGCTTTTGATCTGAAGCAAAACCTCATCGGGATCGGGATGCTCTGGAAGCAGGGGTATTACGATCAGGTACGCCTGCCCGACAATTCGATGGGGGTGCTGTTCCGCGAAAAAATGTACTCATTTTTGCAGGATACCGGTGCTCGTTTCACCATTAATGTGTTCGGTAGACCTATTTGGGTGAAAGCCTATTTCCTTGACCCAAAGCACTTTAACACCGTGCCCATGTTTTTTCTGACCACCGATGTGGATGGTAACGACGAACAGGCCCGGACCATTTCATACCGCCTCTACGACAATGACCCCACGCTGAAAGTAGCGCAGTGTATGGTACTGGGTTTGGGTGGGGCGAAGTTCCTGGACGAGATCGACTATCAGCCGGAGGTCTATCACCTCAACGAAGCGCACGGTGTCTCGGCGGCGTTTCATCTGTACCAGAAACTAGGGTCGAAAGAGAGCTTGCGCGAACGGCTGATCTTCACCACGCACACACCCGAAGAGGCGGGTAATGAAAAGCATAACATCCATTTTCTGGATAACATGGGCTTCTTCGGGGGTATGTCGCTGGCGGCAGTGCAGCAACTGACGGGCATCAACGAAGACGTGTTCAACCACTCACTGGCGGCGCTACGCATGGCGCGGCGGGCCAACGGTGTCTCGAAACTCCACGGTGAAGTGGCCCGGAGGATGTGGGGCCATTACCCCGACATCTGCGAAATTACGCACGTGACCAACGCGCAAAACTACCGGTATTGGGCCGATGGCGAACTGGCCGAAGCGTATAAACAGAAAGATGGTGCGGCGCTCTCGGCGCGGAAGAAGGCCATGAAACAGCCCCTGCTCAACGTAGTGGCCGATCAGGCGGGTAAACTCTTTGACCCTAATGTACTCACACTAGTATGGGCGCGGCGGTTTGCGGCCTACAAACGACCCGACCTGCTGATGTACAACGAAGAGCGGTTTGCAAAGCTGCTGACGAATACCAAATACCCCGTGCAGCTAGTTTGGGCCGGAAAACCATACCCGTTTGATGAAGGCGCCAAGCAGTCATTCAATAAACTGTATTACCGCAGCCATCTGTACCCTAACATGGCCGTGGTGACGGGCTATGAACTGGCCCTCTCGAAGACGCTGAAAGATGGGGCCGACGTGTGGCTCAACACGCCCATTGTGCCGCGTGAAGCATCGGGCACGAGCGGCATGACTGCGGCTATGAATGGGGCCATCAACCTGTCGACCAATGATGGCTGGATATGTGAGTTTGCCAAACCTAACGTCAATAGCTTCATCGTACCCGAAGCCGACCCGCAAGCCACTGCCGACGTGCGCGACGCCGCCGATTGCAACTATATGTTCGACCTGCTGGAGCAGCATATTCTGCCCATGTATTATGACAAACCCGCCGCATGGCAGGGTACTGTCATCAACAGCATGACCGACGTGCTGGCCTTTTTCACCGCCGACCGCATGGCGCGGGAATATTACGAGCGGGTATACGCATGAGTAGGTTTTCCTGACGTGGGCGTAGCTCTGCGCTCGCCGCCCTTCGACTGCGCTCAGGGTGACACCGGGCTGGCGTACCAGGGAACTTGAATCAACTTAAAACCTGAATCTACTTCCCTATCACCCTGAGCGGAGTCGAAGGGGCCGAGCGCGAAGCTGAGTACAATCTCATCATCCAATACATTTAGACTTTAGACATTGGACTTTAAACCCCCTTCAGCACCTCTCTTGCCTGCCTTTCGTCCTGCTGAAGCTGTTCCACGAGGGCGGGGAGGCCGTTGAATTTTTGTTCGGGGCGCAGGAAAACCCGGAAGCGTAGGGTCATGTGTTCGCCATAAACATCTTTGTCGAAATCAAAGATGTACGTTTCTATGGTCTGATGCTCACCTGCTACGGTAGGGCGGAAACCGATGTTAAGCATTCCTCCGTAAGTCTGTCCGCCCTGCTCCACGTCAACCGCGTAGACGCCGTTGGCCGGAATCAATTTCACTGCATCGTCGATCTGTAGATTGGCCGTGGGGAAACCAATGGTGCGGCCTAGTTGGCGGCCCTTGACAACGGTGCCCGTCAGCGAATATTCCCGGCCCAGAAAACGGGTAGCTGCGGCAATGTTTCCTTCTGAAAGGGCCGTCCGAATTTTCGACGAACTAATGGCTACGGCTTCCAGATCCTGCCGGGGAATCTCCTCCACCTCGAAACCGTATTCGGTCTGATGCGCCTGAATGTAGTCAAAACCTCCTTCGCGGTCGCGGCCAAAGCGATGGTCATAGCCAATGACCAACTTCTTGGTGCCCAATGCATTGATTAGAATCTGCTGAATAAATTCTTCTGAGGTTAACTGCGAAAATGACCGCGTAAACGGAATGACAATCAGGTGATCGACGCCTGCCCGTTCAAGCAAGTCAATCTTTTCGTCCAGTGTCGAGAGCAATCGCAGATTCTGACTATCGTTCGACACGACCGTACGGGGGTGTGGCCAATACGTCATTACCACCGACTGCCCGTCGGGATGGCTGCGGGCCACTTCGTTGAGGCGTTGCAGTATTTTCTGGTGCCCCAAATGCACGCCATCAAACGTGCCGCTGGTCACAACGGCGAAGGGGAGGGGCGTCAGGCTATCAATTCCGTGATGGACGATCATGTGCTTAAATACTGGTCAATAAACCCCTCGACGCTCTGCGCATCTTTCACCTCGAATTCGCCGATGCGGGTGCGGCGCAGGGCCGACATGTAGGCACCGTTGTGGAGCAAAAGGCCCAAATCATGCACCAGACTGCGAATGTAGGTGCCTTTAGTACAGACAATGCGGAAGTCGATGGTGGGGAAATCGTCGGTGAGGACGTTGAAAACGGAGACGGTTACGGTTCGGCTTTTGATACCACCATCGACCTGATCAGCGGTTTCGCCGCGTCGCGCCCGTTCATACAATCGTTCGCCGTTGACCCGGATGGCCGAGTAAATGGGCGGTATCTGCTGAATCTCGCCGGTGAGTTGAGCCGCCGCTGCCCGGATCATCTCCGGCGTAATACCCGATACATCAAACTCCCCATCGAAGTCGGTTTCGAGGTCAACGGAGGGGGTGGTTTTGCCCAAAACGAGCGTACCGGTGTATTCTTTCTCCTGCGCCTGATAGCTGTCGATCTGCTTGGTCATCTTGCCCGTACACAAAATCAGCAGCCCCGTAGCCAGCGGATCGAGCGTACCGGCGTGGCCAATCTTCTTGATTTGGCAGGCCCGGCGCAACTTATTCACCACGTCGAACGAGGTCCATTCGCGGGGCTTATCGATCAAAATCAATTGGCCGGGGTCGGGAGCAGGCTGGTTGGGGTCCATGCGCTTTCCTATAAAATATCAATCTTCACCCCTGCCGCCACAAGGCCCAAAATGGCCAGACCCACCACGATACGGTAATAGCCGAACACCTTGAATCCGTACGTGTTCAGGAAGCCCACAAACGCCCGGATAGCCAGCAAACCTACTACGAAGGCAATGACGTTGCCGATCAATAGCGTCTGGTAGTCAGCGGGTTGCAGGAGTTTATACGTCTTTAATAGTTTGTATCCCGATGCGGCAGCCATGGTGGGCACGGCCAGGAAAAACGAGAACTCGGCGGCTTGTTGGCGCGTGAGTCCTTGGGTCATGCCCCCAATAATGGTAGCCGCTGACCGCGACACGCCGGGAATCATGGCGATACACTGGAAGAACCCCACTTTCAAGGCTTCGGGGAAGGTGATGTCGTTATCGCGGGCCGCATTCTGTTCAATGATCCGGTCGATAAACACCAGTATGATGCCGCCCAATACCAGCGAGATGGCCACGACGACGACGTTCTCTAACAGGCTGTCGATGAAGTCGTTCAGCAAAAAACCGATGAAGGCGGCGGGCAGGAAAGCAACGAATAGTTTCAGGTAAAAATCGAGTTGACCCGATACCGGTTTGATCATGCTCTGAAGGCCGTTGGGCAGGGCATTGTACCAAGCCATGTCTTCGCGGGTGCGGGTGTCGCGCAGGAACCGGCGGTAGTAGAGTACGATGACGGAGAGGATGCAGCCAAACTGAATATCGACGGTGTAGAGCTTGGTGAACTCGTTGCCACTGATGCCCGCCAACGACGAGTAGATGATCATGTGGCCGGTAGACGAAACGGGCAAAAACTCGGTCAGGCCTTCGATGATGGCCAGCATAATGGCATGAAACAGACTCATGAGGGGGTAGCTAATGCGTTGAAACAGGCCGCAAAGCTACAATGCAACGGGGCGGCTACCTATAAAAAATCGCCACACGACCCGAACCAGCGTCAACGCTTTGTTCAGATCGTGTGGCGATCAATGAGTTGACCAACTCCGTTATGACTCGGTCGTAGCCGGTTTTTTCAGGATGGCAAATAGCTCGATGATGAAGCCGGTCATGACCACAATGGGGCCAAGGGTGAGGCCCAGAAAGCCGAAACCAAACTCGGTTGTGTCGAGGCTCATGATGGAAAAGCCAACCAGCAGTACCGCTATGCCAGCGATCATAAGCTGGTAATTGACTTTACCAAATGGCATCATCGCTGTGGGTACAGCAGGGGTCACTGGCTTGGCAAACGTTGATTGAAACTCGGGTTTTACCGCTCCGCGCTTGGGCGGACTTACGCGCATGGCTTCCATAGTTGTTGTCTTTTGTGTCAGTATAATTCGTTCAGCGTCAGGCCCAAATAGCGGTTTACGGCCTGAAACGTACTCAGCAATCCAATAAACATACCCAGCACCACCAGGCCCCCGGCCAGCATCAGCAGGTGCAGCGGGTCGGTCAGCGTACTTAGCTCAGGCAGGCTATACAGCGCGGCGTACCAACCCAAACACAGGACTGTAGCGGCAATCAACCCGGCTATGAAACCCTGGGTAAGCCCCCGCGTCAGAAAAGGTTTCGTAATGAACCCATTCGTAGCGCCCACCAGTTGCATACTCCGAATCAGCAGCCGTTGCGAATAGAGCGCCAACCGGATCGTATTGTTCATCAGCACGATGATGATGATTAACAATACCAGGGCAAAACTGGCCATGACGGCGTAGATTTTTGTGATGTTACGGTTGATATTGTCCACCATGTTTTCGGGGTAGACTACTTCATAAACCCCGTCCATCTTCTCCAGCGACGCTTTTACTTCTTTCAACTTGTCTTCGGCGAAGTAGCTTTCACGGAGCCGAATCCGGTAGCTGGCGTGGAGCGGATTGTCGTCGAGGAAGCGGGTAAAGTCTTCTTTTGTTTCGGCAATGAACTCCTTCGCTGCGTCATTTTTCGATACGTACCGCACCGACGTGGCATTGTCGGCCAGCACATAGGGCTCTTTGGCAATAGTGGCAGCCAAAGCCAGTCGTTTCGTCGAATCGAGATCACTGTCCAGAAATGCCCGCACTTCGTTGCTTTCGCGTACCTGCGTCACCAACCGTTTCGACTGGATGGCCAGCAGTCCGCACGCCCCAATCAGCAGCAGGGCGAGAGTCAGGCTGAACAATATTCGCCCGGTGGGGTAGGCTCCGACATTCTTCTTTTTACGCGCCATTGAACAAAAATAAACTTTCTCTGTAAACCAAACGGTTTTCACCGCGCAACCGTCTCGTGAATTAGGAAAAATTAACGGCTATGCGCCCCACTCCGCGAAACAGCCACTACTTCAACGTTGTCAACGCCTGATACACCAACACCTTAAATCGGTCGTTGAGGTCGCCGTAGGAATTGGGTACTTTTTGGGTAATAATCAGGCCAATGACGCCTTGCTGCGGGTCGGCCCAATAGTCGGTGCCGAAAAATCCACCCCAGCTAAACGACCCCACCGACACGGGCAACTTAGCTGCTCCGGCGGGCGACGCAATGGCGAAGCCCAGCCCGAATTTATTCTCGCCTACGTTGAGTGTCCCAATCTGGTTTTGCAACATCAGCCGCACCGTGGCTGGCCCCAGAATCTGCCTGCCATTATAGCTACCGTTGTTGAGCATCATTTGCAGGAAAACAGCGTAGTCAACCGCCGTTGAGGACAGCCCTGCGCCCCCGGAATAATACGTACCGGCTTGCTTGGGGTAGTCGGGCGAAATGCCGCCCTGCATGGGCATTTGTACTAGTTCTTTGGTTTTGTTTTCGGTGAAGAGCGTAGCCAGCCGGTTTTGCTTGGCTTGTGGCAAATAGAAATAGGTATCGTTCATGCTCAGCGGCTCGAAAATCCGGGTGCGAAAAAACTGGTCGAGCGATTGGCCCGATACCACTTCCACCAGATAGCCCAGCACGTCGGTGCTGAGGCTGTAGGTCCATTTTTCGCCGGGGTTGTGCATCAGGGGCAGTTTTGCCAGCGCCGGAATACTCACCGACAGGCTGTTCATGGGCGTACCAATACCGCTCGGAATGCCCGCTTTTGCATAAATCGCAACGGCTTCTTTGGTGCCAATACCACTATAACTAATACCCGACGTGTGGGTCATCAACTGCCGAATCGTGATTTCGCCACGGGCGGGTTTGGTGGTGTAGCTCGAATCGGCCTCGTTAAATTTGTCGAGCACCGTGGGGTTTTTAAACGCCGGAATATACTTGGAAACGGGTTCGTCGAGCAGAATGCGGCCTTCCTCAAACAGCATCATGGCGGCCACGGTGGTGATGGCCTTCGTCTGCGAGGCGATCCTGAAAATGGCGTCACGTTTCAGTGGCGTTTTGGTGGCCACATTGTCCATGCCGAACGCTTTGTGATACACGATCTTGCCATTGCGGGCCACGAGGGCAATAATGCCCGCCTGTTTTCCCTGATCGACGTATTCCTGCAACACGCGGTCAATACGATTAAGCCGGTCGGCGTTGACGCTCACGGAGGCGGGTGCCGCTTCGCTCAGCATGGGTGCCTGCGCGTGGCACAGGGCAGGCAGGAGCAGGAGGAGGAATACTGTTTTTTTCACGATGGTTTAGGGGGAAATGAGTGCAACGTTCAGGCTTTATAAATCTTGTACGCTGTCTTTTCAATAAAGCTTTTGGGGAGCAACCAGGCTGCGAAGGCACCTACTTTGTTGATGACCCCGGTGATGACTTCGGCCTTACCGGCAAACATACCGTCTATGGATTGTTTGGCAACGGCTTCGGGTGTCATCGTGATCTTTTTAGCAGCGTCACGGGCTTTCTGGTTGATCTGCGCCCGGTCGTTGAAGCCGGTGTCGGTGGCACCGGGGCTGATGCAGGTTACGCTCACGGATGAACCGGCCAACTCGTGGTGGAGACCCCGGCTGAAGTTAAGCACGAATACTTTTGTGGCGGCATACAGGCTCATGCCGGGCAGTGCCTGATAAGCCGTTGACGAGGCAATATTGAGAATGTAGGCCGGTTTTTGCTGCCTAAGTTGGGGCAGAACTAACTGCGTCAACGCCACCAGCGTGGTCATGTTCACCTGCATCATGGCCAGATTTTCGGCCAGAGAATACTGCTCAAACTGCCCGCTGAGGCCATAGCCGGCGTTATTCACCAGCACCGACACGACATAGGCGTTGCTTTGGCACCAGTCGAACACCTGTTGCGCGGCTTCGGGTGTAGCTAGATCTAGGGCCAATGTTTGCACCAAAACGCCATATGTCTCACTAAGATCAGCAGCAATGGTTTGGAGCGTTTCGCCCGAACGGGCCACCAGGATCAGGTTGTATTTCCGCCTGGCGAGTTCGGTGGCAATGGCCTGCCCAATGCCCCGGCTGGCTCCGGTAATGAGTGCGTAGGTCATAAAAAAGAAAAAGTTTTCAGTTTGTAGTTTATGAGTTCGGAAGTTGACTTGCCAACCCATCTCAGGTACTACAAACTGAAAACTCAAGACTAAAAACTATAAACTAGTTAAATGTTCACCTTCTGAATAAACCGGTGGTAGAACGGGGTTCTGCTGAACTCGTTCTTGGGTTTATATTTGCCCGTTACAACGGGTACGTACATTACGCGGCGACGGCTGGCTTCGCCCAGGTGAGGCGACTGCTGTACGCGGTGCCAGATGCGGCCATCATGCACGGTCAGATCACCGGCCTGAATGTCGAGGCCCACTTCACGTGGGTCAGGGTTATTGTCGACGAAATATTTCTTGCCGAACAACATACGGAAGGTGCTTTGCTTGTGGGTGCCGGGCAACACGCGGAGGCCGCCGTTTTCCATGGGGCAGTCGTCGAGGTGGATACCTACGTTAAGCATCGGCATGATCCGCTGGCCCAGAAAGATGTCGCGGGGGCTATCGGTATGCCAGCCCATCTGCGAATACTGGCTGGTTGGTGTACGTACGTAATTGTTGAGTACCAGGCCGTCTTTCTCGTTTTCGCCCATGCGCCCTTCGTAGGGTTGCAACAGGTCGGTAATGACCTGTAGGCGAGGGTCCTGCAAAAATTCGTGTAACACATCGCTGTAGTGCGACAGGAAACACGAGCGCTGAATGACTTTGTTATTGTTCTCGTCGCGCCCGAACTTGAGGGGAACGCCGTTCACTTTGTCACGGCCTTCGGCGATCCATTCCGCCTCGACTCGCGCTAGTTCGCCCAGAAAAAGGGTGACGGTATCGCGCTTTATGAAATTGGGAAAAACGATAATTCCGTGTTTATCAAAGAATGCTTTTTGTTCCTGGGTCAGGGTTTCGCCTAGTTCAAAACGGGGGCATTGCAATTTTTTCATATTGATGACAAGTCAGCAAAAGTTGTACGAAGTGGCTTTTGGCTTTCAGTTCAAGGTCTAAATTAAGTGCAAGAATTCGGTTTGGCCAAACTCTTTTTTCCTAATAGACTCATTCCGTGATTAGATAAAACTATACAGGGACTAGTGGTTGATAACCATACAAATGTTGCACCTATTCGGCTATTTTACACAGCAAGCGGCGTTAAAGTTGCAACCTACTGACGCGTAATAGTCCAATTTTTGGCTCATTCACCAGTGAACAAGCAGACCATCTGGAAACAGGCAAAAGGCTGGTTTAGTGCTTGGCGTTAAATCTGAAAGCGTAAACAAACTCGTAAACGTCGGGTTGTTAATTCATTTTTAATAATAACTCAACATAAACGAAAAACGCTCATGGGTATCTTAACGTCCATCCTTGTTGGTGCGGTAGCCGGTTGGTTAGCCGATCTTGTTTTCAAGCGCTTCTCCTTTTCACTCTTGGTCGAAATTCTGCTCGGTATTGCCGGGGGTATTATCGGAGGGGTTGTGTTCGGCAAATCGACCGGTCTGCTCGATGTTATCCTGACTTCATTCGTTGGAGCAGTGGCTATTTTGGGCATTACTGCACTCATCAAAGGCAACACCAACCGGACATAACCATTGATTTTGAGTCAAGTGTACGACGCCATATAGAAACAGCCATTATTCTTTCCACGGGCTGCAGTCAACCGGGCCAGACGGTACAGAAAAAAGGCCGCGTGTAGGCTTTATTGAGTAGCTTCGGGCAACGGACGATCTTACTTTTAAGATTGTCCGTTTTTCATTAACCCC
>JBBRMP010000116.1:0-17709 GCA_038230755.1 Cytophagales bacterium
CAGGCTCAATGGTACACTAACCAAGTTGTCTGAAGTATACTTTACTGGTTGCCGTGTTACTATAACCCTATCTGACTCCCTTGCATCAGTAACTTTTGAGACGTCAAGTAGGCCTAAGATTTTTATGAGAAAGCCCTGCTAATTTGACGGACTCGCGGGTCGAGTACTCGATGAAACGGGGGCCGCTGTAATGATGGCACGCAATCAGCCCCCAGAGTTCGCTCCGGTACATCAGCGAAATACTCATGCTCGAGCGTACGCCCATGTTCTGCAAATACTCGATGTGCAGGGGCGAGACGGCCCGCAGGCCCGAATGGGTCAGATCGAGCGGGCGGTCCAGCGGGCCATAGTTGACTGGCAGGATGGCCACGCGGGGTTCCCGTACGTCCACAATGCCCCGCACCAAGTTGGCTTTGTAGAGTTCCCGCGCCTGCCGGGGGATGTCGGAAGCGGGGTATTGCAGCCCCAGAAAGGGATCTAAGTGGTCTTCGCGGGCTTCGGCCACCACTTCGCCGTGCCAGTCCTCGCTAAAGCGGTAGGCCATCACCCGGTCGAACCCCGTCATCTCTTTCACCCGCTGCACGGTCCTTTCCAGCAATCCAGCCAGATTGCCGCTGCGCTGCACATCGCTCATGGTTTGGGTAATCAGCGAGAATTGGGGCAGCGACAGTGCGTTTTGTCCCGCTGGTTCCAGTTCCAGAATCAGCGCCCCGTCGTGCAGATGCAGGATCGTGAACCAGTTCTGGCCGCTGATACGTACCTGATAGGGGTTGAAGGATTGGGGCGAACCGGCCCGCATGGCCACCATCAGCAGCGCGTGCAGCTCTGCCCCCGGCAGGTCGCCGAGCATCAGCTTAGCCACCGGCTGACCGATGAGCTGGTCAACGGGTTGGCCAGTCAGGGCACTCAGGTTCTCGCTGGCCTGCCAGATGATAAACGTGGCAGGGTCGAGGGCCAGCAGATAGCCGTGCGACTGAATAAATCCGGGCCACTGAATCGGCTCGCGGTCACAGTTGGTTAGATCAATAGAAGGTAGCATAACTTGAGTAGAAAATGGCACTGATTACAAACGTATAAACTGCCTAAAAATGGCTTGACGGTAGCGCAACGATGAAAACACGGCTAACTGAGTAGTAAGTAGGTGAGCGAAAAAGAACGACGCTTTATTGCTGATTAACTATCTGACTGTCAGTGTATTAAAAATATACTTGTGTCTCTTATTTTAGCTCGACTACTTATGTCGGGTGCTGATACGTTTGTAAACGCTGAGTAAATATAATTCTTATTGGAGACTCATGTACGCAGATCTACTGTAAACTGACAGATCAACAGCCTGAAAAGTACTTAGTTAGCCAAGAGCTATTGGTTGTTCACTACCATTGAATCACCCCACTGGCACATCCTGTCTCGGCGGCGGCGACGACACAGCGTACCAATGAGGCGGCGGCAAAACCAGTACACTCAAAGCTTCATGGTTGTCTGAATCAGATTGGTGCTGCACTTGGCAATAATCTTGCCCATGGCGTTGGTGATGCGGCCCTCTACGTGCACAATATTGCGGCCGGCCCGTACCACCACGGCCTCGGTGGTGAGCGTTTCGCCCAGGCGGGCGGCACTCAGAAAATCAACGTTCATGTTTACGGAGGTGTAGCCGTATTCACGGCCCAGCGCAAACACGGTGAGGCCGCAGAGGTCGTCCAGAATGGCCGCTACGGTGCCACCGTGCAGGGTTTGCATCGGGTTCAGGTGTTGCTCGGTGACCACGTAATCGGCCACTATGCGGCCTTCTTCCACTTCGCGCAGGATACCCCCCAGCCACCGCCCCACGCCCGATGGGCTGCTGGTCATGGGTTGGCCAATAAATGATTTAAAAACGGCAAGACGTGGGTTGGGTTCCATAGGTCGAAATAGTATTTAACTAAGTTTAGGGGGCCAAATTAGCGTGTATTGCGGTATTTATTTGTGAGGTTTAGGTAAGTGTTGCTACTTTTGACCACTTTTTGACAACACAGGCCATTGCCCCAATCAATGAACTATACCTTATCACAAATTCCTGACCGTAGCGAAAAGCCGCGCCAGAACGGCCTCACCATGGTTATGGACAAAGGCCTCAGCCTGCGCGAGGTCGAAGATATGCTCTCGGTTTCGTCTGACTATATCGACATCGTAAAGCTGGGTTGGGCCACGTCATTTGTGACGCCCAATTTGCAACAAAAGCTGGACGCTTACCGCGCAGGGGGCATTCCGGTCTATTTTGGCGGCACGTTGTTCGAGGCCTTCGTGGTGCGTAATCAGTTCGAAGACTACCGCAAACTGCTCGACAAATACGACCTGAAATTCGCCGAAGTATCGGACGGTTCGCTCGAAATGGACTCCGACCAAAAGTGCGAATATATCCGCATTCTGGCCCAGCAGGTAACGGTGCTGTCGGAGGTGGGGTCGAAAGACGAAGCCAAGATCATTCCTCCCTACAAATGGATCAAACTGATGAAACAGGAACTGGAAGCCGGTGCCTGGAAAGTAATCGGCGAAGCCCGCGAGGGCGGTACGGTGGGCCTTTTCCGCGCGAGTGGTGAAGTGCGACAGGGCCTCGTCGAAGAGATTCTGACGCAGGTGCCACCGGAAAAAATCATTTGGGAAGCTCCCCAGAAAGAGCAGCAGGTGTGGTTTGTGAAACTGCTGGGCGCCAACGTCAACGTGGGCAACATTGCCCCCCACGAAATCATCCCCCTCGAAACCATCCGCCTCGGCCTGCGCGGCGATACGTTTAGTCATTTTCTGGATAAATAAGTCGTAAGTCGATAGTCATCAGTCAAGAGTCGCTTCGCACTCATGCCATCCGTACGCGGAGCGACTCTTGACTGATGACTATCGACTGATGACTCCCTCTCATGGACCTCCTCAAATCGCTCCTCGATTTCCTGCTTCACCTCGACAAGTTTCTCGACGCGTGGGCCAACCAATACGGCGTGTTGCTGTATGCCATCCTGTTTCTGATCGTCTTCACCGAAACGGGATTGATCGTGATGCCACTGCTCCCCGGCGATTCGCTGCTGTTTGCCGCCGGTGCCCTTGCCGCCCGCGACACCAACAATTTACAGGTGGGCATCATTATTCCGCTCCTGATTGGGGCCGCGCTCCTGGGCGACAACGTCAACTATTTTGTGGGCACCAAGCTGGGAGCGCAGATAAAGGCACGGGAACGAATTTTGTTTTTCAAGCGCGAATACATCTACGAGACCGAAAAATTTTACGCCAAACACGGTGCCAAAACGGTTATTCTGGCCCGGTTTATTCCCATTGTCCGCACCATTGCGCCCTTTGTGGCTGGGGCCGGGAGTATGCACTACGGCACCTACATCAAAAATTGTATTCTGGGGGCCATTCTTTGGGTAACGAGCATCACGCTCCTTGGCTATTTCTTTGGCAACCTCGAAATCGTGCAAAGGAACTTCGAGATCGTGGTTTTCGGCATCGTGGGGCTTTCACTCCTGCCCATTATGGTGCAATACGTGAAGCAGAAACGGACAAAGGTCTAGTGGCTTCGTGTACGGCCCGGATGCAAAGCCCCTTATGACTTTCCGGACTCCAAGACTTACGACTATCGACTTTTCTCCTTATCTTTGCGGCCTTGTTAGCGAAACGACTGAGGTGAACGAACTACGGCCATACGACATCAACATCATCGGTTTAGAAGAAAAACGGTATGAATTCGACTTCCAATCGGATGATTCTTTCTTCAAATCCCTTGATCAGCAGTTGATTACGAAAGGAAACGTGACAACCCACCTGATCCTTGACAAGTCAGAGACCATGATTCGGCTCGATTTTCAGATTCGGGGTGTGGTGGAACAAACCTGCGACCGGTGCCTTGATCTGTATGACGAAAACGTGGATACCCGCCGGACGTTGTACCTCAAATTCGGTGATCGGAATGAAGAACTGACCGACGAGATTGAATTGATTGAGCGCAACACGGCCACCGTTCATATTGCCCGCTCCATCTTCGATTTCATTGTGCTGGCCCTGCCCATGAAACGGCTTCATCCCCGTTTCCGGACCGAGGATACTGGCGATGATGACGACGAAGGTGCCCCTGGCAAATTGATTTATTCGTCGGGCGAGGCCACCGAAACTGACGAGACTGGTGAAGAAAAACCCGCAGTGGACCCGCGTTGGGATGCCCTGCGAAAATTGAGCAATAATTAAAATTATAAACTGACTTATGGCACACCCCAAACGCCGCCACTCGACCACCCGCCGCGACAAACGCCGCACCCACTACAAAGCCGTTGCCGTAACGCTGTCGACCGACGCGACTACCGGCGAAGTGCATGAGCGTCACCACGCCCACGTATTCGAGGGTAACCTCTACTACAAGGGTAAAGTGGTTGTGGAAGGTTATAGAGCAATAGCCTAGCGACCTTTTTGTATCGCCGCGCTGCCTGGGCATGGCCTTACTCACACACCGCTCCAGGGCAATGTGGTAAATAAGTATTTCGCCGACGTCTGCTTTAGATGAACGCGGAATACTTTTTTATTGCCCCCTACCTGCTAATTTTGTGCCACTGTGGGCCTACACAAAACCACGACGTGCCCGTTTTGACCAACTCAACTGGTCGGGCCACGCTCGATTCCCGATCCATTCGATGAAGATTGCCGTTGATGCCATGGGTGGCGATTTTGCTCCCGAAGCGATTGTTGAGGGCGTTGCCCGAACTCTCAAAACGGGTTTGCCCCAAGGTGTCACCCTCGTTTTGATTGGTCAGGAACCCGTCATCCGTACCTGCCTGACCAAATTTGGGGTCGCTGATGAGGCTGGTATCGAGGTGATCCATGCTGGTGACGTAATCGACATGGGCGAACACCCCACCAGAGCCTTATCGCAGAAGCCCAATTCCAGCATCGGGGTTGGGTTTGCTCGTTTAAAGGCCGGTGAGATCGACGCGTTTTGTAGCGCGGGCAACACCGGGGCTATGCACGTAGGTGCCCTGTTTAGCGTCAAAGCCATTCCGGGCGTGTTGCGGCCGGGTATCGCTGGTTTTGTGCCACAACTGGATGGCGGCACCGCAATCATGCTCGATATTGGTGCCAACGCCGACTGTAAACCCGATATGCTGGCCCAATTTGGCGAACTGGGTGCCATATACGCCCGGCAGACGCTGGGTATCGAGTCGCCCCGCGTGGCGCTGCTCAACATCGGTGAAGAAGAGCAAAAAGGGTCGGTGGTGGCGCAGGCGGCCCATCAGTTGCTGAAAGAAAACAAACGGCTCAATTTCATCGGTAACATTGAAGGCAAAAACCTGTTTATGAACCACGCCGACGTAATTGTCGTCGACGGCTTCACGGGTAATGCCCTGTTCAAGTTTGGTGAGTCGTTTTATGAGGTGACCAAACGGCTTGGCCTGCACGATCCCTTCATCGACCGGACCAACTACGAATCCATTGGTGGTAGCCCAATTCTTGGCGTAAATGGCAACGTCATCATCGCCCACGGTATTTCGTCACCCGCTGCTATTCAAAACATGATTAGCTTAGCCATCCGGCAGGTGCGCGCCAACGTTCCGGCCCATATTGAACAGGCATTTACCTAGGCCCTCCGTAAACTACCCTATGATGAAAGCAGCAATTACCGGCGTGCATGGCTACGTTCCCGACTATATCCTGACCAATGCCGAGTTGGAACGGATGGTAGACACCAACGATGAGTGGATTACGTCGCGGACGGGTATCAAAGAGCGTCATATTCTGAAAGGCGAAGGCATGGGCAGTTCGCATATGGGGGCCGAAGCGGTGCGCGGTTTGCTGGCCAAAACCAACACCGCCCCCCAGGATATTGACCTGCTCATCTGCGCCACCGTTACTCCAGACTACGTTTTTCCGGCCACGGCCAACCTTATCTGCGATATGGTGGGCATCCACAACATTGGCAGTTTCGACATTCAGGCCGCCTGTTCAGGTTTCCTGTATGCCCTTACGGTAGGTACGCAGTTTATCGAGTCTGGGAAATACAAAAAAGTGATCGTGGTGGGGGCCGATAAAATGTCGGCTATCACCGACTACACTGACCGCACCACCTGCATACTCTTTGGCGATGGGGCCGGGGCTGTTTTGCTTGAAGCCGCCGAAGAAGGCTTCGGCATCATTGACTCCATCATCCGGTCAGACGGCGTAGGGCAGCATCACCTGTTGCAGAAGGCGGGTGGCAGCCGCTACCCGCCTAGCCACGAGACCGTTGAGAAGCGGTGGCATTACGTGTATCAGGACGGGCCATCGGTGTTTAAATTTGCCGTAAAAAACATGGCCGACGTGTCGGCGGAGATCATGCAGCGGAATGGCCTCGGTGGCGATGACGTGTCATGGTTGGTGCCGCATCAGGCCAATAAACGCATCATCGACGCTACCGCCAACCGCATGGGCATCGGTTCGGACAAGGTGATGCTGAACATTCACAAATACGGCAACACCACGGCGGCCACCATTCCGCTCTGCCTGTTCGACTACGAATCGCGCCTGAAAAAGGGCGATAACCTGGTTTTGGCAGCCTTTGGCGGCGGTTTCACCTGGGGAGCCGTATATGTGAAGTGGGCGTACTGAACGAGTTTGCAGTTTGCAGTTTTCAGTTGCGCTGCAAAAGCATGTTTATACGCAATCAACAAACTGAAAACTGAAGACTGAAAACTGTAAACTTCTACAATGGCAACGACCGCAGATATTCGGAACGGACTAGTAATCAATCATAACTACGACCTGTTTCAAATTATTGAATTTCAGCATGTTAAGCCCGGAAAAGGGGCTGCTTTCGTGCGTACCAAGCTCAAGAGCCTGACCACAGGACGGGTGATCGACAACACCTTCAACTCGGGAGCCACCATCATTCCGGTTCGGGTGGAGCGCCGCAAGTTTCAGTACCTCTATAAGGATGAAGCGGGCTATAATTTCATGGACCAAGAAACCTTCGACCAAATCAACATCGACGCGAAGATTCTGGATCAGGCCGATCTGATGCGTGAAGGGCAGGAAGTAGAGGTGTTAATTAACGCCGAAAACGAAACCCCGCTGGTGTGCGAACTGCCCGTTTCGGTGGAACTGGAAGTGACCTATGCCGAACCTGGTTTGAAAGGCGATACCTCCAGCGGTGCCAAAAAGCGCGTTGAAGTAGAATCAGGCGCCATGATCAATGTGCCGCTGTTCATTAATCAAGGTGATAAAATTCGCGTTGACACCCGCACACGGGAATACCAGGAACGAGTTAAGTAAGGCGGAATTAAGAATTAAGAATTAAGAATTAAATCGTTGCTACTCACAAACTGTGTAAGCAGTGGTCATTCTTAATTCTTAATTCTCAATTCTTAATTCAAGATATATGAGCACCCAGGAAATTCAAGAACTAATTGACTTCATCGCAAAATCGGGCCTCGACGAGGTGAAAATTGAGACCAGCGAGCTGAAAATTAACGTCAAGCGCACGGCCACGCCCGCTATGGTCACGATGGCAGCACCCATGTCTGCTCCGGCACCATTGCCAGCGCCCCCCGCTGCATCGGCCGCCGCTCCGGCTACGCCAGCGGCGGCTCCAGCAGCCCCCGCTGCCCCGGCTACGAATCAGATCACCATTAAATCGCCGATGATCGGCACGTTCTACCGGTCAGCCAATCCTGAATCGCCGTTGTTTGCTGAAGTGGGCGACGAGATCAAGCCGGGCAAGGTGGTGTGCATCATCGAAGCCATGAAACTCTTCAACGAAATCGAATCCGAAATTTCGGGCCGGATCGTGAAGGTGCTGGTTGAAAATGCCACCCCGGTCGAATACGATCTGCCATTTTTTATTGTGGAAGAGATATAATGGAGTCGTAAGTCGGCTGACGCCTGCTTATGGCTTACGCGAAGCTATGCTGGCGTCAGCCGACTTACGACTTACGACTCATTTTCCCTTATGTTCAAGAAAATCTTAATCGCTAACCGGGGCGAGATCGCGTTGCGGATCATCAGGACGTGCCGCGAAATGGGTATCCGCACCGTGGCCGTCTATTCCACCGCCGACCGCGACAGCCTGCACGTTCGCTTCGCCGACGAGGCCGTGTGCATTGGCCCACCCCCCAGCCGCCAGTCGTACCTCAATATTCCGAGCATCATCTCTGCCGCCGAAGTAACCGGGGCCGATGCCATCCATCCCGGCTACGGATTTTTGTCGGAAAACGCCGAATTCTCGCAAATATGTGCTGATTATGGCATCAAGTTCATTGGTGCCACTGCCAACCAGATCAACCAAATGGGCGACAAGGCTACGGCCAAAGCCACCATGCGGGCGGCGGGTGTTCCTGTCATTCCCGGCTCCGACGGCCTGCTCGATTCGTTTGAGCAAGGCCAACAACTCGCTGCTGAAATGGGCTACCCGGTCATCATCAAGGCCACTGCCGGTGGTGGTGGGCGTGGGATGCGGGTAATAAAGGCCGAAGGCGAGTTTGAAAAAGCCTGGAACGATGCCCGCACCGAATCGGCGGCGGCTTTCGGCAACGACGGTATGTACCTCGAAAAATTCGTGGAAGAACCCCGCCACATCGAAATCCAGATTGTGGGTGATCAGTACGGCAAAGTGTGTCACCTGTCGGAACGGGACTGCTCGATTCAGCGGCGGCACCAAAAACTGCTCGAAGAAACGCCCTCGCCCATCATGACCGACGAACTGCGCGAAGCGATGGGTGCGGCGGCCATCAAAGGTGCCCAGTCCATTGGTTACGAAGGGGCGGGTACGGTCGAGTTTCTGGTGGACAAACACGGCAAGTTCTATTTCATGGAAATGAACACCCGAATTCAGGTAGAGCACCCCATTACGGAGGAAGTAACTGATTTTGACCTGATTAAGGAGCAAATCAAAGTGGCGGCGGGCGTAGCTATTTCGGGCCGCAACTACACACCGAAGCTGTTTGCACTGGAGTGCCGGATCAACGCCGAAGACCCTGCCAACGGATTCCGTCCGTCGCCGGGTAAGATCACGAATCTGCATTTTCCCGGTGGCCACGGCATCCGTATCGACAGCCACGTCTACAGCGGCTACGTGATTCCGCCCAATTATGACTCGATGATTGCCAAGCTGATTGTGAGTGGC
The DNA here is from genome assembly GCA_038230755.1 of Cytophagales bacterium. GTDB lineage: Bacteria > Bacteroidota > Bacteroidia > Cytophagales > Spirosomataceae > Fibrella. Next base: position 9,110 of record JBBRMP010000116.1, read on the forward strand.
CAATCGCGCGAGGAGGTGCTGACGCGGATGAAGCGGGCCTTGCAGGAGTTTGTCATCGAAGGGGTGAAAACCACCATCCCGTTCCACATCAAGCTCATGGACGACCCCGGCTTTAAATCGGGCATCTTCACCACGGCCTTTCTGGAAGGCTTCGATTTCAGTACGCTGTAGAAACGGACTTACCGCTCTGTAAAAAGCCCCGCCTGATGGATCAGGCGGGGCTTTTTCGTGCAGAGCCATAGCAAATGGGCTGTGGAAACTAAGCCTACGGAATCCTGAGGCCAGCCGTGAGCGTGGCGATGCCCAGGTAACCTTTGATGTTGGTGTCTTTGTAGACGCCCCCAGCCGGGACAGCATAGCGTAGGTCGATGTCGAGGAACGGCAGCGGCGAAATGCCCACGCCGGCTTCCAGTGCCCAGGTAACGCGTTTTACCTGCAAATTGGTGGCTTCGCGCGGGCTGAGCAGGTTCGTCGTTTCGGCGGTGGCTGGAATAGGAACCGCCGTGCCGAAACCAACCGCCGTGTTGGGATTAATCTGCCCCTGCGTATTGCGTGTGGCTACCGACCTGTTGACAAACAGGAGCGTAGGGCCAATAAACACCCGAACCTTATCGTGCAACACGCGACGGCCAAACAGCACCGGCACGTTGTAGGATTCGATCACCGATTCCGACGTCACGTCGACGGTGGCGTTGAGCAGGCCCGGCGCAAAGCTGACGGGCAACCGGGCGGCCAGGGCCGGGTTAGCGTTTACGTCGAGCGTCAGGTTGGTCTTTTGCTTCAGCACATATCGGTTGTATGTCAGTTCGACTTGTACATAACCCTTACGGTTATACTTGTTGAACCGCACAAATGCGCCCGCCGTGTAGCCCGTGCCAATCCCGTTGTTTTTGTTGTCGATTTGGGGCACCTGTACCCCCACAATGCTCGTGGGCTGGGCCGGAATAACGGTATAGCCGTGAACAAAGGTGGCACCACCTTTCAGGCCAACCTCGATGGGCCATTTAGGCAGTTGGGCCATAGTGGCACCCGAAGCCAGCAACAGCCCGGCTAGTATGTATGCTTTTTTAGTCATGATTTTTTAAGGTTGAACAAGCACCTTGCGGTAGCGCGTGGGGTCTACGGCGGGGATGCTGGCTTTGTAGGTGGTACCGATACTCTTCAGGATCTCGTTGGCCAGCAGGGCATAACCAGCGGGGGTAAAGTGAATGCCGTCGAGGCCAAACACACCGCCCGAAATGTAGCTCGATGAGAAAGCCAAACCATTCTGCACATACCCACCCCTTGCCGAGAGCGCGTTGTTGAGGGTAGTCAAATCAACATAGGCCAGCGTCCGGCTGTCGGCCTGGGCTTTCAGGATGGTGTTATATTCGTCGATTTTGGCGTTGAGCGCAGCCACTTCTTCGGCGTCCAGTACCGAAGCAGTGCTCAGCGGATTTAGAGGTGACAGACCATATGGCCCTTTTTTTGTGCCCACGGCGGCGCTGCCAATGGTGGCATAGTCGGCCTGCTGGCTCAGTAACAGCAGGTCACCGGCTTTGGTAGCCCGAATGCCGCCCGGAGCCAATGGCGATTCGATCACCAGCGCCGGAATGGTGGGCGCACCGGGGTTGGCTTTTTGCACGGCAGCATTGACGCCCGCCAGTACCTGCGTGAGCGTAACGACCTGAAAAAATGGGGCGGTGGTTATCTTCGGAATATTGATGACCACACCCTTACGCCCGCTGCCGGTGAGCACGTCGAGCAGGGCCGTATAGTTGGCCGTAAACAGTGTAGTAGGCGTAAAGGGGGTTACACCGCCCGTGGTGGCATAGCCCAGGGCGTCGTTGTTGCCCATAAAGCACGAGAAAAACGTAGCACCGACCAGGTTATCGCCCACGTATTGCAGGTAGGTGCGCAGTGGCGTGCCATCGGGCAGGAGCCGCTCGAAATAGGGGTTGCCCAATGGCGAACCGTAGCCCGGCGTCTGAACGTCGCTCATGCGAATGCCCGGCACACCGAGGTTGTTGATGCCCCCATTACCGTTGAATTTGGTGTAGAGGGGCCTTCCGTTGAGCAGGCCCCGCACGCCCTGTGGTACCACCGGCACAATGGTAGGCAGGGGGTTGGTGGCCGTTGGCAGCGACGTCAGCTTCAGGTAGCCCGTGCCAGTGGCCTGGTCCGCACTGAACAGGGGCTGGATAAAGTCGCGCCCACCCACGAGCCGGAATTGTTGGGCAAGGATACTGGGGTACGAATTCAACTGCCCGTCGCGGTAAAGGCCGCCGTCGGCAAACCCGGCGGTGAGGGAGTTGCCCACGGCTACGTAGCGGGTAAAGTCGGCGGTGCCGCTGGAGATGGGGTCAACACGTTGCGCTTCCTCGTTGTTAAAGCAACCCGCCGTGCCTACCAATAAGGCCGCCAGGATACCCCAGCGATAGATAGTGTACTGTTTAAGATGCATAGTTAAAGTTAACAAAATGATAAAATCGCACAAAGGTATGATAATATATATAAGCGGTAGTGTAAGTAGATTATATTGAGATTAAGTTAGCTAAACCTCATAAAGCTATCTACCGGGCTTAAAAGCAACTTTGTTGGACCGTTCCAAAGAATCTGTAGGATAAGGGCTTGGTTTCAACCGTAAAAACTCCTTGCTTGCACTGTCAGTACACGGTGTATTAACTAAACAACTTGTTTCGAAACATGGGCTTATTAAACTTTTTCAAAGGCGTTGGTGAAAAGATTTTTGGTGGCCACGACGCACCTGCCACCCCTACTGCGCCGGCTGGCGATCCGGAGCCACTGAAAGCCAGTGCGCTGCTCAACCACGTAAAACAACTGGGTTTGGCCTTCGAGAAGCTGACCGTTAAGACCAAAGGCGATACGGTGACGCTGGAAGGACAAGTGGCCAAACAGGAAGACGCCGAGAAAATTGCGCTTGCCGTGGGCAACGTAGAAGGCGTAAAAGTTGTCGACAACCAATTGGTGGTTGATAGCCCAGAGCCAGAAGCAGGTTATCATACCGTAGAATCGGGTGATACGCTGTCGGCTATTTCGAAGAAAGTGTACGGCGACCCTATGAAGTATGGCGTCATCTTCGAAGCCAACAAGCCCATGCTGAAAAGCCCCGACCTGATCTATCCCGGTCAGGTGCTGCGCATTCCGGCGTTGTAATCTGCGAAACGCAAAAAGGCCCGCTACGGTGACGTAGCGGGCCTTTTTGTGTAGTTTGGCTGACGTAAGAAGAGCTTCGCGCTCTGCCCCCTAATTACTTTGCACACCCTGACTCTTCAGCGCCTGTTGCAGGTCAGTCGGTAAATTCGTGAAGAAATGGTAACCTGTTTTTTGTTCCAACTCATTGACAGTGAGTTGATAACGTTGCCACGGCAGGTTGGGGTTGGCCTGGGTATTGGTCATGTAAACGGCAATAACACGCGTATTTGGGCCAATGCGGTTGAGGTCATCGCTGCCATTGGGGAGTACCAACAGCACTTTCCAGAGGGCGGCGGGTACCGTTACGCGGCCCTGCGCAATGCTGGTAGCGGTGCCCTGTTCACCGTCGCCACCCACACCCGTTGCGCCTGCCGTGATATACATTTCGTTGCCCTGACCAACCAGGGTGCGGGCATACTCTTCTAAGTATTTCCACGTTTCGCGGTTGTTGAGCGGCGCTTGCGGCACGACGTTTGATAGGACGAACGTGGCAGCATTGTCGGTGGGGCTTTTGTCGCGGTCGTCAGACGGGCACAGGTGCCCCCGGTCGAAGCCGCTGCGGTTATAATCAGTGGTTGTGATCGTGGAAAAACCGGCGGGTAAATCGGGGTCGGGCCGGAAGCTCTTGGTGCGGGTGGCCGTGCCCCGCCAGTCAATACTGAGGTGCCAGCTTACCCAGTTGGCAATGCCCCGTCTCTTATTGAAGCACAGCGCAAACTGCGGTTTGGTGAGCAGGTAGTTATCAGGGTCGGTTTGGGCGGCCTGACTGGGATTGCCCAGCACCAGGTGTTCGTTGACCGGCATCTCGACCGACTGGCTCGCCACGGGTGGTTGCGTGGGCGTTGGTGGCCGTAAACACCCGTTGAGCAGACCAACTAAACTGATGGCGAGGCTAAGATGAGCCAGCCAATCACGCACGGACGTTGATTTTGTTGCCATACTTCCTGAACTTTACTTTAGATTATAAGTACCCGTACCTTTCTACCCGTTGACCGTACCGAATACCCAAAAATGGCCTTATTTGGTCGAAAACCCATAGTACGACCCATATCGTATGAGTAAGAAAAAACTGCCGGTGCCGCAACGCCCCGGCTACGGCGTCACGCAGCCTGTGGCACCATCGTCTAGTCAACGCCCCACCGTAGCGCCCCCTGTCCGGCCACAACCCATTCGTAGTCAGCCGCTTTCGTCGTCGCCCCGCCCGTTGGCACCCACTGAATCTGATCTGCCGCTGCCTTATTCGCCCGTGACCTGGTGGCCAATCGTGGCGCTGGGGGCCATTGGGATGTTGCTCTACGTGAACACCTTCAGCCACCAATATGCGCTCGACGATATTGCCGCCATTGGCCAAAACCTGTTTGTGAAACAGGGCCTGAAAGGCATCAACGACCTCATGCGCACCGAATTCTGGCACTTCAGCAACATCTCGCTGGGGTATTACCGGCCTCTTTCGCTGATTACGTTTGCTCTGGAGCAGGAATATTTTGGCGATAAACACCCCGAATTCAGCCACATCATTAACGCCGGGCTGTATGGCCTCACGGGCGTGAGTCTGGGTGCTCTGTTGCAAAAATGGTTGCCTGGCAAGGTCGTGGTGGCGTTTCTGGTGGGGCTGGTCTTTATCACGCACCCCGTACATACCGAGATTGTGGCCAACATTAAAGGCCGCGACGAACTACTGAGCTTCCTGTTCATTGCGCTTATGCTACTGACCTACTGGAAGCAACTGGAGTCGAGCACGAAATTTTGGTACGAAGGCCGCAAAACCGACTGGGCGCTGGGCGGTTTGCTCACCGTGTTCAACGTGGTGGGCGGCTGGGTCATTGGCAGCAGCATTCTGGTCAACTCGTTCGGGTCTACGGCGGGCGGTGTCATCGGCGTGCTGGTAATGGGTGCGCTGTCTACTACCTGGGTGGGGCTGTCGTGTGCGGCGCTGTATTTTGCGTTTCTCTCGAAAGAGTCCTCGTTGGTGAGCCTGGCGCTGATTCCGGCCATGCAGTACTGGTTTGGCAAGCGCAACGTGTTTCGGTCGCTCGTCAGTCTTTGGCCGTTGCTGATTATTACGGCCCTGTTTTTCTACCAAAAGAAGCAGATGATTGGCACCCTGGGCGGCAACCCGCCAACCGACTGGGCCAACTACCCCTACGCTATTTTGGGCACGAAGACCTCGACCATGTTCAAGTTCTTCCTCTACTACCTGCGGCTGCTGGTGTTGCCGCATCCGCTGGTCTATGATTATTCCTACAACGTGATCCCTACCGGCGGCACAGGCGACGTGATGACATGGCTGGGTTTTGTGGCGATGGTGGGTATGGTGGTGCTGTCGTGGATCGGTTTCCGCCGTCGGTCACTGTGGGGTTTTGGCCTGTTCTGGTTTTTCGTCACCATGATGCCGGGCCTGGGGTTCATTGCCAGCCGGGGTGGTATTCTGGCCGAACGTTTCCTGTATGCCTCGGTCATGGGCTTTGCTTTTGTGCTGGTTTGGGCGGTGCAGGCCCTGGCCGAACGCGTGGGCTGGTCGAAAGAAGTAACAAGCAGAGCCACGACCGAAGAGGCCGAACCGGTGGGCATTGGCCCGTCGTTGCTGATGCCTAAACCGGTGTGGGCGCGGGCCATGAACTACGCGCCACTGGCGCTGGTAATCGGCATCACTACGGGCCTGTACTCGTTCAAAACGATCACCCGTAACCCCGACTGGGAGAACAATTTCGTACTCTTCAACTCGGCCCTGCCTTATGCCGGCACAAGCTGTCAGGTGCAGCGGCACGTAGCGAATGAGTGGATCGAAAAAGGCCTGAAAGAACGCGCCCGTATCGACACCGCCAATACCCGGATGGCCCGCTACCGCACCAAAGCAGACTCGGTGAAGAAGTATCAGAACGCGCTGCCCGAATACAATAAGGAAGCCGGAAAATATGCCCGCTGGGCGCTGGACCACCTCCAGGAGTCGTGCCGTATTTACCCCAACTTTGGCGAGTCGTACTTCTCGATGGCCTACGTGTTTCAGCGCATTACGCCCAACGTTGATTCGGCGAAGTATTATTACAAGCAGACCATCCGGGCGGCTTCGTCCTACGCGCCGGCCTACAATAACCTCGGCGTGATTTACCAGAACGAAGGCAAATACCCGCTGGCGTCGTACTACTACAACAAGTCGATGGAGGTGAACCCGGCTTACCAGGATGGCAAAAACAACTTCGCCGCGCTGAAAAAGGCGACCGGTTTAGACGTGCGTTTCCTGCCCGACTCGGTGATTACAAAAAACTAACTACCACCTGATTATCAGCGGGTCGAAGGCTGCTCCATAGAGAGCGGCCTTCATTTTTTCGTCAAATTAGTTATCCGAAAAAACTTACTTTTACGTAAGTATTTTTTAGTGCCTGCTCAAACGTCGAATACATTTTCTCATGAATCCATTCGTTAAAAGTCAATTACCTTTCGACAAGCAGAACGATCTATTGGTCTATAAACCGGGTAAGCAGCGGTCCGTACAAGAGCAGTTACTGTTGCGGGAAGCGCAACTTAGTCAGGCGCAACGTATGGCGGGTATGGCCAGTTGGGAATGGTATTTTGGCGAGACCACCATTCATTGGAGCCCCGAAATGTACGTGTTCTGGGGCTACGAACCCGACGAAATTGAGGTGAACCTGGACAACGTGGCCCAGACTACGCACCTCGACGACCTGCCCATTTTGCAGTCGGCCATAGGGCGGGCTATTTCGGGCGAAAACGTGGAGATGAAATACCGGCGGTATGACAAGTTTGGCCGTGAAATTTTCATTCACACCATCGGGCGTATCATCCGCAACGAGCAGGACCAGCCGGTAGGGGTGTTTGGGATCGACATGAACATCACGAAGCAGCAAGAGCAGGAGGCCGAACTGCTGGCGTTGAATGCCCAACTACAGGTCAAAAACCGTGAGTTAGAGCAGCATAACAGGGAATTGAATGCGTTTACGTACATGGCCAGCCATGACCTTCAGGAGCCGTTGCGCAAGATCAAAACCTTCAACGAGATGATTTTGGCAGGCGAAGCTGACAGCCTGACCGAGCAGGGGCGCGATTTTTTTCGCCGTTCGGTGAACGCCACAGAACGGATGCAGATGCTGATTCGTGACCTGATTGCCTATGCCCAGTTGAGTGACGGCAACGAGGCGCAACGCCCAACAGAGCTGACATTGCTGCTGGGAGAGATACAGGCCGACTTGCGCGACGACATTGCCGAAAAACAGGCAGTGATCGAGACCAATGGCTTGCCCACCTTACCGGTGGTGACGTTCATGTTTCGGCAACTGCTGGAAAACATGCTGAGTAACGCGCTTAAATACAGCACCCCCGCCAGACCACCCCTGATTCGACTCAATTACGACCTCATAACCAGTGCCGAACCATTAATGCACCAGCTCACCATCAGCGACAATGGCATTGGTTTCGACCCGATTTATAATGAGCGGGTGTTGGGTCTTTTTCAGCGGCTTCACGGGCGCACTACCTATTCGGGAACAGGCATTGGGTTGGCCATTTGCCAGCGCGTGATGCAAAATCACGGCGGCACGATCATTGCCGAGGGTATCCCTGGCGAAGGAGCCACCTTTACCATGCGTTGGCCGGTGAAACAAGGCCTTGGGGATTAGTTGCTACGCAAGCATACCAATCCCCAAGGCCTTTAATTGTCTTTACCCCGCCCGCCGCCGCGTTGGCGCATTTCCTGAAACTTCGTGAACTGGTCGGCGGTTAGAATGCCCTGCATGGTCGTTTTAAACTGATCGGCGTTGGCTTTCAGGTTTTTGGCTTTCGTGCGGTTATCGTCGGTGCCTTTCTGAATGGCGTCAACCTGCTGATCACGGGTCAGGGCTGCTTCATACACTTTCTTGGCGGTGGCATCGTCGAGGCCCAGTTGCTTTGTGAGGCGGTCGGTCATCTTCTGCGCGCGGGTGGCGGGGTCGGCGGCCATGTAGCCACCATTCATGCCCATTTTGTTCATGTTGCCGCGCCGGTTACTCCGGCCAATCCGTCCCTGGTCGGCGGGGGCAGTGGAGGTGGGAGCCGTAGGCGCGGGGGCCGCCGTTTGAGCCAACAAGTCGGTGGCTGAGAGCGTGGCGACGGTAAGTAGCAGACCGCTCATCCAGATTTTCGTGTTCATTCGTGCATCCTGGTTAGTGATGCCGTAAAGATGATGGCACAACATAAAAGCTGCATTAGAAGCACGTTAAGCTTTCATTGAAAAGAGCTGTCCAGTGAAGTTATTACTCCGGTCGGTACTGAGTACAGGGCTTTCTCATAAAAACTCGTGGGGCTAACTTTAGGCTGATGGTTGCCACAAATCGTTGCAGTGTAGCTATAGACAGGCTCAATGGTACACTAACCAAGTTGTCTGAAGTATACTTTACTGGTTGCCGTGTTAC
>JBBRMP010000117.1:0-17663 GCA_038230755.1 Cytophagales bacterium
GAATGGGTAGAGCAGTGCCCCGCAAATGGCTACAGCCACGGCCAGAAAGGCCAGTTTAATGGCCCAGGCGGGCAGGGGGGAAAACCGTTTCCGCTCGTTATACACAAACCCAGCCAGCACCAATATGTACAGGTATGACATCGGCACTTGGTAGGGCGGATACAGCAACAGCAGATAGACAATGGCCAGATACACCAATCCCAAAGCCAGCAGAGCCATTTTCCAAAGCGTTTTTTCGCGCAAGAGGTATACGGCAGTTACCGCCGTAAGTCCGCAATAACCAATCATGCCAGACGGAATAAACGACCACCACACCGTTCCCGACGACAGCAACAGGGCCAGCGCACCCGTGAGGGAAAGCAGGTATTGACTGCGGGTGATAAGCATGAAAAACAGGAATGATCCTATCAGCAGCACATATGGGCTGAAATCATAACCCCACGCATAGCCACGCTCAGCATCAAACAGCAAAAAACCCCAGTTGCCCGGTTTGAAAATGGCGACGATGTGCTTGACCGGTGCCACCAGCAGTGGCGTTTTTAGCCCACCGAGCCCCTCGTTGGTGTCGGTCATGCCGTTGTTGACGTTCGAGATAATCCAGGGTGCGCCCACGGCGTAGTCGTCCATGCGAATCTGCTTGGGTGTACCCGCCACCAGCCCGCGCGTTGTGGGCGACCCGTCGGGGATGAGCGTGTTCCAGATGGGTAACGACACGTAATGCAGTTTACCGATGACCATCAGCAAAAACAGGCCGGTGGTGATACCCAGCGTCCAGTTGGTGCGCCGGTCAAAGCGGATCAGTTCGTTGGGATCAGCGGGTTTAGGCGGAGCGAGGGCAACGGGTTGTGGCTTCTGAACCGGGGCTGGAGCAGAGACCAGTACGTTTACGGTTTTGGGGCTAAGGGTGGCCGCCGGAGTAGCCGGACTGACAGGCCGCTTTTTCTTTGACATGGGTAACAAATCAGACGTTCGCTCAGGTGAGTTTACACCATAAAACTACGGCCTTACGCACGTAGGCCAGGTTAAATTAGTAAAATAGTTTCGTTGGCTGAGTACGAATACCATGCCAGAATTATGGTCTCGTGGCTATAGGCGGGGCAAAACGCCCATTTTGGCATTATCTTTGGTAGGGCTTGGCGTGAGACCCTAACGCGCCCCGCCGCCCTTACCGTATGCCCACGTCGAATGCCTCTACTTTTGTGGTCGTGCCCACCTACAACGAAGCCGCCGCGCTGCGCCAAACGCTGCTGCCGCTGGTCTACGAGGGCTATTCGGTGGTAGTAGTGGATGATTGTTCGGCTGATAATACGCTCGCCACCATCCAGGATTTGAGCCTCCATTATTTGCGCCACCCCATCAATCTTGGTCAGGGAGCAGCCCTGCAAACGGGTATGCGTTACGCCGTGACGCAGGGGGCCGAATACGTAGTCCATTTCGACGCCGACGGGCAGCACGACCACCGCGAAATTCAGACCCTGTTGGCCCCCGTGAAGGCGGGAGAAGCTGATATTGCACTGGGGTCGCGGTTCCAGCGAACCGACGACGTGGAGGCCGTGCCGGTGTTACGCCGGGCCTTGCTGAAAGTGGCCACCATCATCAACGGGGTAACGACGGGGCTTTGGCTCACCGACGCTCACAACGGGTTTCGGGCCATGAACCGCCACGCCGCCGATGCCATCCGTATGTCGGAAAACCGCATGGCCCACGCCACCGAGATTCTGTCCCTGATTCGGCAAAACCGGCTACGCTATCAGGAGGTGCCCGTACACATTGTGTACACCGAGTACTCGAAACAGAAAGGACAAAGTGCGCTGAACGCGTTCAATGTTCTTATTGACCTCATTCTGAAGAAGTTACTGCTATGACACCCATAAAAATTCTGCTCGCCCTGCCTTTGCTGGCGTTGGTGCTGCTGTTTTTAACCCGCCTGCAAAATCAGACATTTTACCGTCTATCGCTCATTCTGGTGGCTTTGGCGGGGCTGACCCTGGTGCTTTTCCCCGAACTGTCGACGCAGATTGCCGTGGCGGTGGGCGTGGGGCGCGGGGTCGATCTGGTCATATACATCGGTGGGGTCGTGTTCTTTATCGGTATGGTGGTGCTGTACTCCAAACTCCGCCGCATTGAACGAACTCAAACCGAGATTATCCGCAATATGACGCTGAATCAAGCTAAACCGCTGAATCAGGCGTAGCGCCCGTTGATGAAAATCACCGTCATCACCGTCGCCTATAACGCCGCACCAGTGCTCGAACGCACTCTGCAATCGGTGCTGGCGCAACAAGGAGTTGACCTCGAATACCTTGTCCTCGACGGCGGTTCGACTGACGGCACCACCGACCTGCTTTGGCGCTACGACAACCAACTGACAAATTGGACGTCAGAGCCAGACCGGGGCATCTACGACGCCATGAACAAAGGTTTGCACCGCGCCACCGGCCACGTGGTGGCCTTCTTGAATGCCGACGATGTCTATGCCCATAATCAGGTGCTGGCACAGGTAGCCGCCGAATTTGCCGACCCCACCGTGGGCACCGTCTACGGCGATCTGGTTTACGTGAATGCGCAGGACCAGGTAACACGTCACTGGCAGGTACAACCCTTTTCAGATCAACTATTTGCACAAGGCCACGCCCCGGCCCATCCCGCCTTCTTCGCCCGCCGCGATTTACTGCTGAAAACGGGCGGCTTCCGCGCCAAACTCGCCCTCGCCGCCGACTATGAACTGATGTTCCGCGTCTTGTATACGCCCGGCTTTACGTCCCGTTATTTACCCCGGATTTTAGTGCGGATGCGGGTCGGGGGTGCCTCGAATAACGGCTGGCGAAGCGTGTTACAGGGCCTACGCGAGATGACTTCGGCCTGGACCCTGAATGGCAAAAATGCCCCCCTGACGCTATGGCCACGTATTTTGCACCGCCGTGTGGGCCAACGTCGCTAACTCATTCATGAAAAAGCTACTAAGACAGGTGCTCCCCGTGTTGCTGGCGTTTACGCTACTCGCCTATGTTTTACGCGGTATGCCGCTAGCTAACCTGCTCGACCAGTTTCAGAAAGCCTCACGCGGCTGGGTTGCCATAACGGCGTTTGTCATGGCCGTTCAGACCGTGCTGCGGGCTATCCGCTGGCGGATGCTGTTGCAGGGGCTCGGCTACACCCCATCTGTCGGGCGAGCCATGTCGGCTATGCTGGCCGGCAGCGCGTCGGGCCTGATTCTGCCCGGTTCGGGCGAACTGTTGCGCTGCACTTTACTACAACGAAGCGATAACGTGCCCATCACCGAAAGCATCGGCTCAGTCATTACCGAGCGGTTTGTTGACCTGCTGGCCACGGCTGTTTTTTTAACGGTCACGCTGCTGGTTGAATCGGGGCGACTACTGGCCTATGCCCATCAGTATATGCAACCGCCCGCCTGGCTATTGGCCATTACGCCGAGGCAATGGGTAGTGGCTGTTGTCGTGCTGGGGGTGTCTCTTCTGCTCAGTTTCTGGGGGCTTAGGCGCCTGGTTCAACACGCCGTTGTGCAACGAATTGCTGGTCGGCTACGGCTAAAAGAACGCGTTAGTGGACTACGGCGGGGCCTGCTGAGCATTAGACAGGTGCCTAACCCAGGTCTATATTGGCTTACTACGTTTATTACCCACGGCCTCTCGTTGGTGCTACTACTGTCGATGTTCCGGGCGTTGCCTATTTCGGCGGGGCTACCCGCTTCGGCAACGCTGACCGTTTATTCGCTGTCATCGTTGGGGAGCCTGACCATTCCAACCCAGGCTAGTATCGGTACGTATCATTTTCTGGCCAGTCGTTGCCTGGTGGCGTATGGCTTACCCCTCCAGGCCGGTATCATCTGGGCTACCTTCTCCCACGCTATCATCACGGTGGTGAACCTGGTTTTCAGCGTGTTGGGCTTCCTGGCAGCACTGCGCTTTCTACGGGAAAAAGAAAAAATAGTTGCCGTTTCTGACAAGAGTGTCCGGCCGGTATAGGTTTGGCAGTGAGGCGCGAAACGTACCTTTGCCCTATGTCGCGCTTATCTACTTTCCTGCTCTTGTTTTTCGCCGCCTGTTCGTCAAAAAAAGACAGACCCGTAGCTGTTGACGAACCCAGCTACACGGTTTTTTTCATCGACAAAAGCCTGAGTAACCAGTCGGGAAAAGCTAATTCCGAGTCTCATGCTACCTATGAACGTACTGTTCGTGGGGCGATTACCGACAATATCCATCAAAAGGGAGATCGGGTGGTGGTCTATTTCATCCACGATAACACCGCCAAAGCCCGTGCCCTGTTGCTGACCGCCCGCACACCCCTCCCCGATCTGGAAGGTGCCTCGCCCACGGACCGCGACGCCACCCAAACCGACTACGAACTGCAACTCACCCATGAACAGGCCACCATCCAACGGCAGGTTTTGGCTAAACTCGACCAGCCCAACCCCGGCCTATCCAACCAACACACCGACCTCTGGGGTAGCCTCGACGTGCTGGCCCAGGCCAACGAATCGGGCCGAACGGTGCGGGCCTATTACCTCAGCGATATGGTAGAAAGTATGACCAGCCCTGGCAGGCGCGATTTCCACAAAGCGCCACCCGCCAGCACCGCCCAGGCCGACGAATGGGCCAAAACCGACGCTAAACTCCTCGGCGAACAATACACCATCGGCACCCCCAGCATCCGGCTGGTGTTGCCCTTCAGCGCCACGGCATCGGCTAAAGAAAATAAGCCTACCATCACCCGTTATTGGCACACGCTATTCGCGGCATTGGGGGCGGAAGTGAGTGAGTAGTTCTGTATTCAACTCAAAAACTAATATTATGAAGGACTCAGCAACACAATCAAGGAAAGAGAAACCAGTCATATACAAGTCAAAAGAGGAGTTGTTCGCACACAAGCGGGAACAAATGGACAAGGCACTGTCCAAAATTGACCCGGAACAACTTAAGGCTATTCTAGACGGAAAACGTTGATTTCAACCAATAAAAAACCCCTCCAGATGATCTGGAGGGGTTTTTTGTTCAGGGTTACTACCGTTTACTGAAAAAGTAATTCTCCGTACAAATCGAACGGCTGGGCGTCGATGATGCGGACGGGGGCGAAGTCGCCAAGGCGGACGTAGGTGCTTTTCGTGGCGGGCACCAGCACTTCGTTATCTACTTCGGGCGAGTCGAATTCGGTGCGGCCAATGAAATAGCCGCCCTCTTTCCGGTCGAACAGCACGTTGTGGGTTTGGCCAATTTTGGCGAGGTTTTTTTCGTACGAAATACCCTCTTGTACTTCCATAATGGCATCGGCGCGTTCCTGCTTCACCTCAGCGGGAATATCGTCGGGCATGGAATAGGCTTGCGTCTGGTCTTCGTGCGAGTAGGTGAACGTACCTAGCCGGTCGAAGCGCATCCGGTCAACGAAGTCGAGGGTTTCGGCGAACAGGGCGTCGGTTTCGCCGGGGTGGCCCACAATGAGCGTAGTGCGCAGGTGAATGCCCGGCACTTTTTCGCGGATGGTATGCACCAGTTCCTCCGTTTTCTCGCGCGTGATGCCCCGCCGCATCAGTTTCAATAGCTCCGTCGAGCCCGTTTGCAGGGGCATATCGAGGTAATTACAGACGTTAGGCCGGTCGCGCATCACATCCAGCACATCGAGCGGAAAGCCCGACGGGTAGGCATACTGCAACCGGATCCAGTCGATGCCGACCACGTCGGCAAGGCGGTCAACGAGGGTGGCGAGTGATCGCTTTTTGTCCAGATCGAGGCCATAATACGTTAGGTCCTGGGCAATCAGAATCAGCTCTTTGGTGCCGCGCCGGGCCAGCGATTTGGCTTCCACCACCAGTTCGTCCATGGGGCGCGAGACGTGGTGACCGCGCATAAGCGGGATGGCGCAGAACGAACAGGGCCGGTCACAGCCTTCGGCAATTTTCAGGTACGCGTAGTGCGCCGGGGTGGTCAGCAGCCGTTCGCCGACGAGTTCGTGCTTATAGTCGGCACGGAGGGTTTTCAGCAGCCGGGGGAGTTCATTCGTACCAAACCATGCATCGACGGTGGGCATTTCTGCCTCCAGCTCATCTTTGTATCGGTGTGACAGACAGCCCGTTACGTATACTTTGTCTACTACGCCCGCTTCCTTGGCATCCACGTAGCGCAGGATTGTGTTGATGGATTCTTCTTTGGCATTGTCAATAAAGCCGCAGGTATTGATAACCACAATATTGGCATCATCCTTCTTCGACTCGTGCGTCACGGCCAGTCCGTTTCCACGCAGTTGGGTGTACAATGTCTCCGAATCGACCAGATTCTTCGAGCAGCCCAGCGTGACGATATTGATTTTATTCTTGAGTAAGCCTTTGGTTTTCAAAACAAGTTGCGGTTGACAGCGTGCCTTAGCCTAACGCCCAAATTCAACCGCAAAGTTCGGTGTTTTGAGGAGGGGTTGGATAAGCCAGCCTATTGCCCAACCCGTAACATCGCAATCTGTGCCTGAATTACAGCTACCTGCTCTCGTTTGGCCAACACAGTAGCGGGCGCGGCGCGGACGGTACAATCGGCGATGGGGCAGCGTTCGCAGGTGTCGCCCACGTCGGTGCGGGGAATGGTGGGATCGTCGAGGAAAGCGAACACGCGGCGGAGGTCGTCGGTGAGGGGTAAACCAATGTTGATACTGCTATTGGTGGTGGACGGCGGCGACGATTTAGCAATCGACAACACAAAATAAGCCTGCCCGTTGGGGACGTAGGTCGTGATTTGTGCCCGGCAAAAGGGCTGCCCTTTCCAGCTACGTTTGGCCTGTTCGGTCCGCATGTCATTGAGCATGGTCAACGCCACCTGCCGACGGCAGTAATGTTCGTCGCGGGCTACGCCGTGGGGGGCGTGCAACCGGCTCAGGTGTAGCTCCTTCGAGATCACAAATCGCTGTTGGTCAGCGGGTTGGTCGAAGCGGATGAAAAATAAATCGGTCAGACCGAAGTGGCTGGCGAGTAGGTTCATCACCCGCGAGAGAAGCATTTCGGGCGTAACGGCAAAGGCCGCCATAATGGCCAAAATCTGGTCGGGTTGCCAGGTCGATTGAGCCAGCACGTCGGTCAGCATGGGCAGTACCTGCGCACGGGGCATGAGGATGGCCCGCGCGAAATACGACGCCCGGAAATTATTTAGCACCTCGTCGAACGATGCTGCCGCCAGCATCGACGATTCCAGCGGGCGTTGCGTGAGGTTCAGTTGGCGATAGCCCACCTCCCGGCCGAGCGTGAACGCCGTTTGTTGAAAGGACAACCTGCTGTTAACCAGTAACTTATTAGCTTCGGGAAGAAACACGGAGCGCAACGTTGATAGGGCGGGTTGGGTATTTTTGTCGTATAGCTCGACCACGCAGGTGTATTCGTCCGTCAGCACTTGCGCCAGATACGCCGGGCTATCGGCAGGGTGGGTGGGCATGGTATGCGAGGCCGAAAACGCGTCGGCCTGCTGCTCAATATCATCGAAATAGCTATCGTGCATGGCCTGATACGTCCGCAAAACCGAGTGGTAAAACTGCTCCACGCGCAGGTCATAGTTCCGGCCAATTTCAATCAGCGTGTTGATAAACGCGCTCAATTTGGCGGGTGCGGCAGCCATCATTTCCAGAAAATAGCCCGGCTCAATACCAAATAAGGCCAGGGGCAACTCGTTGAGAATGTTTGAATTAAGCAACTCCGTCACCGCTTCCAGCTGCTTACTCACTTTTAGCGAAACCAACCCGTCATAATCGGTTTCCAATGCTTTGGCAATGGCAAAAATCTTCTCCGTTTTCGGGTACTTTTTGCCCTTCTCGATTTCGTTGAGGTACGACGGCGACAGCCCCGTGCGGTCGGCAAGGTCATACGTCGAAAGGCCCCGCTCCTGCCGGAGTTGCTTCAGCTTAAAGCCAAAAATCAAACGTACTTTTTCCCGATCCGTGGTCATTTGACAAAGATAGCTTAGTCCGTCAAATCAGCGGTTTAAACTTTTTTAGCGAACGTTCGCTTTTTATAATTTATCCGCTAGTAGCTTTGCATCATCGTTCATCGTATCAATCAATTTACGCGCATGGTTATCGAACAGGGACAGCCTTTTGCCCACCTTATTAGTCTACAATCACCCGCCGACCGGGCCATTGATTTTCTGCAACTCCGCGACCCCGCCGAGCTGTATTTTCAGCTCCCACCCGCCACGCTAATTGAGCATGCCGTGCGGCGCGGTGAAGGCCAACTAACTGACAACGGGGCACTTATGTGCGCCACGGGCCGATTCACGGGCCGGTCGCCGAAGGACCGCTATATTGTTCACGATGCCCTGACGGCTGACACCGTCGACTGGGGAAAAGTAAACATCCCGTTCGATGAAGCACAGTTTGACCGGCTGCACCGACGGATGCTGAGTTTTCTGGAATACCAAACGGCCTACGTGCGTTACGCCCGCGCTGGTGCCGATCCTCAACATCAACTCAACCTGTGTGTGTTGACCACGTCGGCCTGGCATAACCTGTTCTGCCACAATATGTTCCTGCGGGTTACCGACAAAGAATTGACCACGTTCAGGTCTGATTTTACCGTACTGGCCGTCCCCGATTTTGTGGCTAATCCCGCCGAAGACGATACTCAGAACGGCAATTTCGCCATCCTGAACCTGTCGAAACGCATATTGCTCATTGGCGGTACGGGCTACGCGGGCGAGATCAAGAAGGGCATTTTTTCGGCCCTGAATTTCCTGTTGCCGCCGAAAAATGTGCTTCCCATGCACTGCTCGGCTAACATTGGCCACGCCCGCCCCGATGGTAAGCCCGACGTGGCGGTCTTTTTCGGCCTCTCAGGCACGGGAAAAACCACCCTCTCGGCTGACCCCGAACGCAGCCTGATTGGCGACGATGAACACGGCTGGAGCGACGAGGGCATTTTCAATTTTGAAGGCGGCTGCTATGCCAAAGCGATCAACCTCACCCGCGAACATGAGCCACAAATTTTCGACGCCATCCGCTACGGGTCCATCGTGGAAAATACGCGGTTTATACCTGGCACGAGTCAGGTCAATTATGCCGACACAACCCTGACCGAAAACACGCGGACGTCATACCCCATCAACTTCATCGACAACGCACGGGTACCTTCGATAGGTGGGCATCCGAATACGATTTTCTTTCTCACCTGCGATGCCTTTGGGGTACTGCCGCCTATCTCGCGCCTCACGCCCGCACAGGCGATGGATTACTTTCTGCTGGGCTACACAGCCAAAGTAGCCGGCACTGAAATGGGCATTTCTGAGCCACAGGCCACGTTTTCGGCTTGTTTCGGCGCGGCGTTTATGCCCCTCCACCCCACAAAATACGCTACACTTCTGGGCGGAAAAATCCGGGCGCATAACACTGAAGTTTGGTTAATCAATACTGGCTGGACGGGCGGCGGTTTCGGCGTTGGCAAACGCATCAGCCTCACGCACACTCGCGCCCTCGTCCGCGCTGCCCTGGCGGGCACGCTCGACCCTGACGTGATGACCTACCAGCGCCATCCCGTTTTCGGCCTCGCCATTCCCCAATCCTGCCCTGACGTACCCAACACACTTCTGAACCCCCGCGACACCTGGGGCGATGCCAGCGCCTACGACCGGCAAGCGGAGTATGTCTGGGGTCTTTTTGAGGCAAAACGGAAAGAGTTTAACTGATCCCTCAGAACATGACGCTCATTTCTCCTACTTCCCTTATGTCTCTGGACAACCTGGCCCTGCCCGTTGGCACCACACTCGACCGGTACATCATGCAGCGGCAAACGGCTTTCCCGTATGCCACCGGCGAACTCTCGCAATTGCTGCGCGACATGGCACTGGCCAGTAAAATAATCAACCGTGAGATAAACCGGGCGGGTCTGATGGAGATTATGGGCTCGGCGGGCGCCGATAACGTGCAGGGCGAAACACAGCAGAAACTCGATGTAGTGGCTAACATCCGGTTTATCCGGGCTCTGAAAAACGGCGGTGAGGTGTGCGCGCTTATTTCAGAAGAGGACGAAGACATCATCCATACTGGCAATGTCAATGCCAGATACGTCGTAGCCATTAACCCGCTCGATGGGTCGTCGAATATTGACGTAAACGTATCAATAGGCACCATTTTCAGCATTTACCGGCGTGTCTCACCCGTAGGTAACCCCGCTACGCTGGCCGATTTTTTGCAGGGCGGCAATCGGCAGGTGGCGGCGGGTTACATCCTTTATGGCTCCTCCACGATCCTTGTCCTGACCACCGGCGACGGCGTGAGCGGCTTTACCTACGACGCGTCGCTGGGCGAATACATTCTGTCGCACCCCAACCTGCGCCAACCCGAAACGGGCCAGATTTTTTCGTGCAATGACGGAAACGAACTCGACTATCCGGCTTACGTGCAGACGTACCTCAAAACCTGCAAACAGCAGCGCATGACAGGCCGGTATATTGGTTCGCTGGTGGCCGATTTCCACCGAAATCTGATTAAAGGGGGTATCTACCTGTACCCCCCGACGGTGAAGACGCCCAATGGCAAGCTACGACTACTTTATGAATGCTACCCGATGGCCTACATTGCTGAACAGGCCGGGGGCGTGGCCACTAATGGCCGGGGCCGGTTGCTCGACGTTGAACCCACTAACCTCCATCAGCGGTCACCACTCTTTATCGGCTCGGCGGGGCTGGTGGAGGGGTTGAACTCAGTTTAGCGGACGGAGCCGCCCCTTCAAAACGCTGCCTGATAAGTGATCTGAATGTTATGCTTAGCCACCTTTTGCTTTTGCACCGTCACTGGATTTAGTCGTCCGTCGATATCAAACAAGCTGGCATACAGCCCTTTAGGTTCGCGTACCAGCACCGTGTAGGTGCCTGCCGGAAGGCCATAGAGGCAGTACTTTCCGTCTTCACCAGACTGCACTTTTTGAATAGGCTCCACGCCTTTTGTCGAGGTGATAAAGCCCTCTTCCATTCCTTCTACGGCATCCATCATCAGGGCGGGATACACCAGCACCTCGCGCGAGATAGGATCACCCTGAGCCGCTTTAGTACCGGGGCCAGGCATCTGATTGCCCTTCCGTTCCACCACCATACCGCAAATACCCTGCTGCGCCGAACGCTTCGGGCGAGGCTTTTTCTGGGCCACAACCGTAATTGAACAAAGCAGGGCCAATAAGATCAGGAGGTTACGCATAGTCAGGGTCATTTCTTGAAAAACGAATCCACGAACTCCATCTTATCGAACGTTTGCAGATCGTCGATCTTTTCGCCCACGCCGATATATTTCACCGGGATGCGGAACTGGTCGGATATGCCAATCACCACGCCACCCTTGGCCGTACCATCCAATTTTGTGATGGCCAGTGCCGTAACGTCGGTGACGCGGGTAAATTCGGTGGCCTGGATAAACGCGTTTTGCCCCGTCGAACCGTCGAGTACGAGCAGCACTTCGTGGGGGGCGTCGGGGATGAATTTCTGCATCACTCGCTTGATCTTCGACAGCTCGTTCATCAGATTCACCTTCGTATGCAAGCGCCCGGCGGTGTCGATAATAACTACATCGGCCCCCATTTCGGTGGCTTTTTTCACCGCGTCATAGGCTACCGCCGAGGGATCGGTGTTCATGCCGTGTGAGATAACAGGCACGCCCACGCGCTCACCCCAAAGTTTGAGTTGGTCAACGGCGGCGGCCCGGAAGGTGTCGCCCGCGCCGAGAATTACCTTTTTGCCCCGCTTGTGAAACTGCGAGGCCAGCTTACCGATGGTGGTGGTTTTGCCCACGCCATTAACGCCGACTACCATGATCACATACGGTTTTTTATCCGCAGGCGTCTCAAAATCAGCACGTTGTGTAATGTCCGTACCTGTACTGTCAGAGAGCAGTCCGGCTATTTCTTCGCGCAGGATGTTGTCCAGTTCGTCGGTGCCCATGTACTTATCGCGGGCCACGCGGGCTTCGATACGCTTGATGATTTTGACGGTCGTTTCTACCCCTACGTCCGAGGAGATGAGTACGTCTTCGAGTTCGTCGAGGACTTCTTCATCGATGGTGGTTTTGCCCACCACCGCCCGACCTAATTTGCTGAAGAAGCTGTCTTTGCTTTTCTCCAGCCCTTTGTCGAGCGACTCTTTTTTCTCTTTACCAAATAATCCGAAGAAGGCCATAAGTGTAGGAGTCGTAAGTCTGTAAGTCGTAAGTCTGGAAAGTGGTTTTTGCGATACAAAAAAAGTCCCTCATCGGGACTTCATTGTATTGGGTTGGAGTTTGCAAGCAACTACGCTTTGAATGCGTTCTGTACTTCATCAACCGGCACCATTTCTTCTTTGAACGTGTAAGCGCCCGTTTTGGGCGATTTCACGGCGCGGATAATCTTGGCGAATGCTTTGCCGTTATCCTTCGTTTTCAGGGTTGCAACTACCTTTTTTGCCATTGTGCTGTGTGCGTTTCGACGTGTGCCTCGGTGCTGTTAGGCAGCGGGTTCCGCCATTGATTACTGGATTACTTAATTTCCTTGTGCAACGTTACCTTCCTCATGAAGGGGTTGTATTTTTTGCGCTCGATACGAGCGGGGGTATTTTTGCGATTCTTGGTCGTGATGTACCGCGAAATACCCGGAACGCCCGCCGTTCTCTGCTCGGTGCATTCCAAAATTACCTGAATTCTATTACCTTTCTTAGCCATGGCTATGTGATTTTTCTCAACGGGAGCGCAAAGATAGGAAACCGATTGGTAAACTACAACGGTCGCTTACACGTGTGGCTCAGATTCTTACAGCCGAACCGTGGCAGGCAGGTATTTGGCAATTAGGTCTTCGTAATAGGGCTTCAATTCGCTCACCACGGGTGGTTTTGGGCTCTTTGAATACAAATCATAGGGGTTGAATTTATCCACCCATGGAAACATGGCCCGGTCGTGATTGTCCAGCAAATGATCGTAGGCCTTTTCGCGGTGCTGCGAATAGAACGAGTGGTATCGGATCATGTACAGCGCCGGTACAGGCAGGTAATCTTTGGTGATCTGGTACAAATACTCGTCATGCCCCCACGACATATGCACGTTTTTGAGGCCGCAACCGGGCGCATAAACGCCGTACTTGGTATTGTACCGCCCGTCGTAGCTGTCGGGGTTGGCGGCAAAATATTCGGGGTACACAATCTTGTCGGAATGCTGGCAACCTACGGGGAAGGTGTCGCCTACCACGGCCCACTGCGGTTCGCCAAAGAGGCAAAGGACTTTGCCCATGTCGTGCAAAAAGCCTGTCAGCACAAACCAATCCGGGTGACCGTCGGCGCGGATGGCCTCGGCGGTTTGCAGCAAATGCTGTAGCTGATCGAGGTCCGTGTCGGGGTCCGAATCATCGACGAGGGTATTGAGGAATTCCATCGCGTTCCAGACGGGCATCTCCTTCTTGTCGAACTTCAGGAATTCGCGCTCTTTTTCCTGCACAAAATCAAACGTCTGGTAGCGGTGATTCAGGCGATAAAACTCGCGCACGGTGTCGCGCTCCGGGCTATCGTAGTTCCGGTAGGCTTCCTTCGATTTGTGTGTTGGCTCTGGATAGCGCAATAAAACGTCATCCTCCCACTGTTCGATACTGGCGAGGGGATTTGTTTCCTGTTGAGTAAAAGCCTGTTGAGTCTGCATGGTAAGTCAGGATTTAACGCGATAGATTATCAAAAGTACGGTTTTTTCAGATTAGGGGGACGCAGAGAAAAGGCAAAAGATACCCTCGGCCATTGGGAGGTAATTATTTCCAAACTGCCTTTGTTGACATGGAGAGCTTCTCCACTGGCTGGCATGAAGCATTTCTTCTTTTCCAACGACATGAATAACGTTCCTTTCTCCATACTTGACCTGGTTCCGGTATCTGCCGGGAATACGGTCAAGCAGTCGTTACACAACGCCCTCGATCTAGCCCAACACGCCGAAACATGGGGCTATAACCGCTATTGGTTGGCCGAACACCACAACATGATTGGCGTGGCCAGCGCGGCCACGTCGGTCGTGATCGGCTACATCGCGGGCGGCACTAACACCATCCGCGTTGGGTCGGGCGGGATCATGCTGCCCAACCACTCGCCGCTGGTCATTGCCGAACAGTTTGGTACGTTGGCGTCGCTCTATCCGAATCGAATTGATTTGGGTGTGGGACGTGCGCCGGGGTCCGATCAGGTCACGGCCCGCGCCGTGCGCCGCAACCTCAACGGACCGGACACGTTCCCGCAGGATGTGGTTGACTTGCAGCACTATTTCCAGCCTGCTGAACCCGGTCAGGCCATACGGGCCATGCCGGGGGCAGGATTACAGGTGCCCGTCTGGATACTCGGATCCAGCCTGTTTGGGGCGCAACTGGCCGCTATGCTGGGGTTACCCTACGCGTTCGCTTCGCACTTTGCACCCGACGCACTCATGCAGGCCCTGCACACCTACAGCACCCAGTTTAAGCCCTCCGAAACGCTGAAAAAGCCCTACGTCATGCTGGGTGTAAACGTGGTCGCGGCTGATACTGATGCAGAAGCTAAACGGCTGTTTACGTCGGCGCAGCAGCAGTTTATCAACCTCCGAAGTGGCAATCCGGGTCAGTTGCCCCCACCCGTCGACCAGCCTGAACTGCTCGATTATGCCCTCCGGCAAACGGGTGCCAGCCAGATGCTGCGCTACGCCGTTGTTGGCTCCCCGGAAACGGTGCAGCAGGGTCTGGCCAGTTTCATCGACCAGACCCAGGCCGACGAATTGATGATTACCGCCCAAATTTTCGACCACGCCGCCCGGCTCCATTCATTTGAATTGACTGCGCAGGCACGGGAAGCGTTGGTGGGGAAAATGGTTGAGGTGTAGCTCTCTATGTTCAGCGGAGTGGAACGCCGCCCGGCACCACTCCGCTGAACATCACCAAAACATCGAGTACAACCCTACCAAAATCCCGGCAATCACCACCGACCCCACCACAAATGACCGCGACACCCGGAACATTTGCCCGTCGATGGCTAAGCCTTTCGGGTTGCCAACGCTGGCCGGATCGGTTAGGGAGATGATGACCATCAGCGCCATGTCGATGCCGAAAACCCACGTGGTGCGGTGCAGGAAGGGTATTTCGGCGGCACGGTTACCGAATAACTGACTGATTTCGGGCCAGAATTTGAACAGGATCGAGAGGGGAATGGTCAGAATGGCCACCGTGAGGGCGGCGCGGTTGGTAGCGCGTTTCCAGAAAAAGCCCAGCACGAAAATGGAGAACACTCCCGGCGTGAGGAAATTGGTGTATTCCTGAATGTACTGATACACCTGATCGAACGACCGCAGCATGGGCGCAATGGCAATGGCCACCACAAACGACGCCACCACCGCCCAGCGCCCCACCCGCACCAGCTTTTGTTCCGACGCATTTTTGTCGATGAACTTTCGGTAAATATCGAGCGTAAAAATCGTGGATATGCTATTGCATTTACCAGCTAATGAGGCCACTACCGCCGCCGTCAGGGCCGCGAAGGCCAGGCCTTTCATACCCGTGGGCAGCAAATTCATCAGCGTCGGATACGCATTGTCGGGTCTTACTGCGCCGTTAGCACCGGTCATAGCGGCGGCGAACGTGCCTTCTTTGTAGAGGACATAGGCCGCGATGCCGGGGATGACTACGATCAGCGGGATGAGCAGTTTCAGAAACGCCGCGAACAGGATGCCGCTCCGGGCGGTCTTCAAATCGGCCCCCAACGCCCGCTGCACGATGTACTGGTTGCACCCCCAGTAATAGAGGTTGTTGATCCACATGCCGCCCAGCACCAGCGACATCCCCGGCAGGGCGTTGTAGTGTGGTTGTCCCTCGGCGAAGAACATATGAAAATGATCGTCGGCGCGGGTACGTAGGGCTGCCAGCCCGTTCCAGACACCGTCCACCCCCGATTTGCTAGCCACCAGTTGCAGCGCCAGGTACGTGACCACTAACCCGCCAAAGATGAGCACAACCACCTGAATCACATCGGTATAGCCAATAACCTTCATGCCGCCTAGGGTAATAAAAATGGCGAAAACGGCCAGTCCGATGGTGCAGGTGGTGAACGAAATCCCCGCCAGCGACTCAATAGCAATGGCCCCCAGATACAGAATCGACGTGAGGTTGACGAGCACGTAGACCACCAGCCAGAAAACAGCCAGAATGGTGCTGACGGTGTCGGAATACCGCTGCGCCAGAAACTGGGGCATGGTGGAGATGCGGTTTTTGAGGTAGATGGGAATGAAAAACACGGCCACAATCACCAGCGTCGCCGCCGCAATCCATTCATACGACGAGATGGCCAGCCCCATCGCAAACCCCGACCCGGCCATGCCGATAAAATGCTCGGCAGAGATATTCGAGGCAATGAGCGAGGCCCCGATGGCCCACCACGTCAGCGACCCTTCGGCCAGAAAAAAGTCTTTGGTGTTGGTCTCCCCCTCTTTCCTTGAGCGGTATATCCAGTAGCCGTAGCCAACAACGATGACGAAATAGGTCAGAAAAACCGCGTAATCAGCGGCAGCAAGGTGGTTCATAAGAGGGCAGGTGTCTAGGTAAAGTCAAAAAGACCAGACCGCCCATTTCGTACCCGTTGCGGATTAGGAAGTGCTTGATGTAGAAGTGGATTGTCCCTGGCTGTATACCGGGTTTGTCGGCTTTGATGTCTTTGCCCAGAAACGTAATCCGGCTTTGCCCACTCATGGCCCAGAAGGACAAATGCCCACGTTTGCCCACCGCAAAATCGCTTTTGAACAGCCCATCCTGGTATTCGGACGTACCGGCAATCTGATAGCCCACGTTTTTCAGCAGCCCAAATAGCGAGTAGCGGTAATTGACCAGATACGACGACTTGACCCGGCGTGGACTCGCTCTCTTGCTGAACGGTCCTTCGGCGCCCAATTTCAGCCCATTGAATGTCATTTGACCCAGAAACTCGCGTTTTTCGTCGTTGCCTTTCCGCAGCCGCAGGTCAAATACCGAGCCTATGGCGTTGGCGTATTCTGCCGGAAACGCGCCAGTCAGGAAGTCCGATTTCGCCAGCAAATTGGCGTTGAGCATCGACACCGGCCCGCCCGACGTGCCCAACGCCCCGAAATGGTTGGGGGTTGAGAATATTGATGCCGTCCATCTGCCACAGCATCGACCAGCGTACCGCGAATAGTTTGGGTGGGACTGGCGTTCGGCGTCGATTGAGCAAACAGCACTCCCGTAGCCGACAGCCACAGCAGGAGCAAACGAATAGATGTGTTCATGGCCTGAATCCGTCAGCCTAGATTCTGACCCAAAAGTGAGTACCCGCCCTCATCCCAAAAATGCATTTTCTGCCAACTGTTGAATGGACTCAGTTGGATGTGGGAAAATGGGGGTGGGTTGTATAAGTACATATTGTACTTTGATTCCTAGGTTCCTATGAATTGAGAACGTTCTGTTAGCTGCGTTCTATTATGTATCACTTAATTTTAAAGATCAACAATATGAAGTCAAATCATTTATAGTTTTTCGTAACTGTTTAGGTAGGCAAATTAAAGCCAATTATCTGACAATCAGCAAGTTACTAATTTTTCTAATTTATGAGTTAAACTAAGCAAAAATCTTAATGTGCTGATAATCAACTACTTGACCTTTAGACATTAAATACTTTTGCGATTTTTAACTTTGCAAGTGCTTGATTATCAGTTCAGTGGACTACCTAAAC